>JARLGO010000067.1 GCA_031292655.1 Geothrix sp. | reverse complement strand
TCCAGGTCCGCCTCGTTCAGGAAGACCACCCGCCGGCCCTTGGCGACCCCCCGGTAGCGGTCGTCCAGGCCGTAGATGGTGGTGTTGAACTGATCGTGGCTGCGCAGGGTCATGAGGATCAGGCCCCCTTCCGGCAGGGCCACCTTCGGGATCGGATGGAGGGTGAACTCGGCCTTGCCGCTGGGGGTGTCGAAGCGGCGCTGGTCCCGCACCGCATGGGGCAGGTAGAACCCGCCGTTCCGCAGGCGCCGGTTGTAGTCCTCGAAGCCGGGGACCACCTTTTCCACCTCGTCGCGGATGCGGTCGTAATTGGCGACCCAGGCCTGCCAGTCCACCTTGGAGGGGGCATCGTCCTTTGCCTGGAGCGTGGCCTGGGCCAGGCCCGCCACGATGGCCACCTCGCTGCGGAGGTGCTCGGAGCCCGGGGCCAGGTTGCCCTTGGAGGCGTGCACGACCCCCATGGAATTCTCCACGCTGACGATCTGTTCTCCGCTGGCCTGGCGGTCCGCTTCCGTCCGGCCCAGGCAGGGGAGGATGAGGGCCCGCCGCCCCGTGACCAGGTGGGAGCGGTTGAGCTTGGTGGAGACGTGGGCCGTGAGGCGGGTGCGGCGGAGGGCCTCGGCCGTGTAGGCCGTGTCCGGCGTGGCGGAAAGGAAGTTGCCCCCCAGGGCGAAGAACACGCCCACGCGGCCCTCGTGCATGGCGCGGATGGCCTGCACGGTGTCGTAACCATGGTGCCGCGGAGGCTCGAACTGGAAGGTGCGCTGCAGCGCGTCCAGAAAGCCCTTGGCGGGCCGCTCGAAGATGCCCATGGTCCGGTCGCCCTGGACGTTGCTGTGGCCGCGGACGGGGCACACGCCGGCGCCCTTGCGCCCCAGGTGGCCCCCGAGCAGCAGCAGGTTCACCACCTCCTGGATGCAGCCCACGGCGGAGGTCTGCTGGGTGAGCCCCATGGCCCAGCAGGCGATGGTGGCCTTCGAGGCGGCCAGGAGTTCGGCCGCGGCCCCGAGCCGCTCCCGGTCCAGGCCGGAGCCGGCCGTGATCTCCTCCCAGGAGGTCGCCCGCAGGTCCTCGATGAAGGCGTCGAAACCCTGGGTGTGCGCCGTAATGAAGGCCTGATCGAAGACGGTACCCGGGGCGCGGTCCTCGGCTTCGAGCATGGCCTTCATGAGCCCCTTCAAGGCCGCGATGTCGCCGTTCACCCGCACCGGCAGGTGGAAGGTGGCGATGGGGGTGCCGCTGCCCAGCCAGGTCCAGAATTTCTGGGGGTGGATGAAGGCCTTGATGCCGGTCTCCAGCAGGGGGTTGAGGCTGATGATCTGGGCCCCGCGCTGGGCTGCGGTCTGCAGGGTGGTGAGCATGCGCGGGTGGTTGGTCCCCGGGTTCTGGCCGATGAGGAGGATGCAGTCCGCGTGGCCGAAATCCTCCAGGGTCACGGAGCCCTTGCCGACGCCCAGGACCTCCCGCAGGGCCAGGCCGCTGGATTCGTGGCACATGTTCGAGCAGTCCGGCAGGTTGTTGGTGCCGAACAGGCGGGCGAAGAGCTGGTAGGCGAAGGCGGCCTCGTTGCTGGTGCGGCCTGATGTGTAGAACACGGCCCCATCCGGCGAGGGCAGGGCATGGAGCTCTTCGGCCAGGAGGCCGAAAGCCTCCTCCCAGCTCACGGGTTCGTAGTGGGTGGCGCCCTCCCGCAGGAGCATGGGGTGGGTGAGGCGGCCGGCCTTCCCGATGTCGTGGTCCAACCACTGGGCCAGCTCGGCGACCGTGTGGCGGGCGAAGAAGTCCGGCGTCACCCGCTTGGTGGTCGCCTCCTCGGCGACGGCCTTCGCGCCGTTCTCGCAAAATTCCACCAGCTCGCGCCGGTCGTCGGGGTCCGGCCAGGCGCAGCCGGGACAATCGAAACCCCCGCGCTGGTTGGCCTTCAGCAGTTCCCGCGTGCCCCGGATGGGACCCATCTCGCCCAGTGCGTGCCGGGTGGCCGAGAGGATCGCCGGCAGCCCCCCGGAGACGGAGGGAGGGGTTGAGACCTTGGGCGTCGCGATTTCGATGGGTGAGAGTTCGGGTCGGCTCGGCATGGGGGCTCCGCAGGATCAGGTGATGCGCCAGGCGCCGCTGTACACGTTGAAGCGCTCCCCGCGCAGGAAGCCCACGAGGGTCAGTCCCGCCTCTCGGGCCAGCTCCACCGCGAGGCTGGAGGGGGCCCCGATGGCGGCGAGGAAAGGCAGGCCCGCCATCGAGGCCTTCTGGACCAGCTCGAAGCTGATCCGTCCGCTGAGGAGGAGCAGGTGGTCCCGCAGGGGCAGGAGGCCGTCCAGCAGGGCCCGGCCGAGGACCTTGTCCAGCGCGTTGTGGCGTCCCACATCCTCCCGCAGCAGCACCAGATCCCCAGAGGCATCGAACAGGGCCGAGGCGTGCAGGCCCCCCGTGGCCTGAAAGACCTCCTGGGCCGCCCGCAGGCGCTCCGGCAGGCGATGGAGCAGGCCCGCGGGCACGAAGGGAGGACTGCCTTCGGGGAAGGGCGGGAAGGGACTTTGGATCCGAAGCGCCTCGATGGAGGCCTTGCCGCAGACGCCGCAACTCGAGGTGGTGTAGAAATTCCGCTCCAGGCGCCGGAGGTTCACGGCCACCTGCTCCTGCAGGGACACGCACACCACGTTGGCGCGGCCGGGACGGGGCGTGCCGGGGCGGTGGGGACGCACCTCGCGCAGGTCCTCCTGGCTCCGGATGACCCCCTCCGTCAGCAGGAACCCCACGGCCAGTTCAGCGTCCTGGCCCGGGGTGCGCATGGTGATGGACAGGCTCTGATGCTCGGGCCCCTCCGGGCCGGAAAAATCCAGACGGATCTCCAGGGGTTCTTCGATGGCCAGGTCATCCATGGCCTCGAGGGACTCAAGGCGGCCCGGCCCACTGACGCGCTGGATGGGGACCTGTGCGATGGGTGCGTTCATGGCCGGCCTTCGTTCATGCACCACCTCTGAACCGACCACATTATGCGTTGCACTTGGCCCGGATTGCATATATTTGTCTGAACAGGTGAATCGGCGCCCTCCTCCCGTGGGTGGGTCTCCGAGTGTGTGGCGTTCATTTTTAGGAGATGGAGATGCTCCAATTCCTGGACCGTGAGCACATCGTGGCGAAGCCCGGCTTCAACCGGTGGCTCGTGCCGCCCGCGGCGCTTTCGGTGCACCTGGCCATCGGCCAGGCCTACGCGTTCAGCGTCTTCAACCTGCCGATGACCAAGCTGATCGGCATCACCCATTCGGCCCCGGACGATTGGAAGCTCACCACCCTGGGATGGATCTTCAGCCTCGCCATCGTCATCCTTGGCGTATCGGCGGCCTTCGGCGGAAAGTGGGTCGAGAAGGCGGGCCCCCGCAAGGCCATGCTGGCTTCCGCCTGCTGCTTTTCCGGCGGGTTCCTGGTGGCCGCCCTGGGGGTGAAGCTGCACAGCATCCTCATCGTCTACCTCGGCTACGGGGTGCTGGGGGGGGTCGGCCTGGGGCTCGGCTACGTGGCCCCCGTGAAGACGCTCATCACCTGGTTCCCGGATCGCCCGGGCATGGCCACGGGCATGGCCATCATGGGCTTCGGCGGGGGGGCCATGATCGGTTCGCCCCTGTCGGTGGCCCTCATGGACCATTTCAAATCTGCCACCTCCATGGGCGTCTGGGAGACCTTCGTGGTCATGGGGCTGATCTACTTCGCCTTCATGTTGTGGGGCGTGGTCACGGTCCGGGTGCCCCCGGCCGGCTGGACCCCCGCCGGCTACGTCCCGTCCGCCAAACCCCAGAAGCTGGTCACTTCCGGCCAGGTGAGCGCCGATAACGCCATCCGGACCCGGCAGTTCTACTGCCTTTGGATGGTGCTTTTCCTCAACGTCACGGCGGGCATCGGGGTGCTGGGCCAGGCCTCGGCGATGATCCAGGAGATGTTCAAGGGGCGCATCACCCCGGCCGCAGCGGCGGGGTTCGTGGGCCTCCTCAGCCTCTTCAACATGGGCGGCCGGTTCCTGTGGTCCTCCGCGTCGGATTACCTGGGGCGGAAGCGCACCTACTCCATTTACTTCGCCCTGGGCGCGGTGCTCTACGCCTTCACGCCGACCACGGGGCACCTGGGCAGCGTGGGCCTCTTCGTGGCCACCTACGCCGTGATCATGTCGATGTACGGGGGCGGATTTGCCACCATTCCCGCCTACCTGCGGGACATCTTCGGCACCGCCCAGGTGAGCGCCATCCACGGGCGGCTGCTCCTGGCATGGTCTGCCGCGGGCGTGGCGGGTCCCGTGCTGGTGAACTACATCCGCGAGTACCAGATCGCCCACGGCGTGGCGCCGGCCCAGTCCTATTCGTTCACGATGTACCTGATGGCGGGCCTGCTGCTGCTCGGCTTCCTGAGCAATCACCTCGTCAGCGAGGTGGAGCATCGCTTCCATGACCTGGCTACGGCCTAGGAGGACCCCATGACCCAGAAATCAAAAGATGTGTCAGGAATGCTCCTCGCCTGGCTGTGGGCGGGGATTCCCCTCGCCTGGGGCGTGTCCCAGACGGCTCTCAAGGCCAAGGCCCTGTTCCACTGACCGCCTGCCACATTCCCGCCACCCGCCCGGATGGGGCCCGCAGGAGCTCCTTCTCACGCCTCTGAAAGGGCCGTCCGGACCTTGATTGAGAGGTCGTGCAGGCTGAAGGGTTTCTGGATGAAAGGGGACCCTGGCGCCAGCGCATGATGCCGGGCGGTCGCTTCGGTGGTGTGTCCCGACATGAACAGCACCTTGAGCCCGGGACAGAGGGAGAGCGCCTGTTCCCTCAGTTCCGTGCCCTTCATCTGGGGCATCACGATGTCGGTCAGCAGCAGGTCGACGGTGCCGTTGGAACCTTCCAGCAGTGACAGCCCTTCGGCGGCGGTACCGGCGGCCAGGACCGTGTAGCCCAGCTGCCTGAGCATCGATTCCACCATGCCGCGAACCAGTTCCTCATCCTCCACGACCAGAATGGTTTCCGTGCCTGGAATCGCAGGGGCCTCCGGCTCCGGGGCCAGGCCGAAGTCCCCGTCCAGGCAGCGGGGCAGGTAGATCGTGAAGGTCGTGCCCAGCCCGACCTCGCTGTAGGCGTGGATATGACCCCCATTTTGCTTGACGATGCCGTAGACGATGGCCAGGCCGAGCCCCGTGCCCTTGCCGTGGTCCTTGGTGGTGAAGAAGGGGTCGAAACATTTCGCCAGGGTCTCCTTGTCCATGCCGCAGCCGCTGTCGCTCACCCGGAGCCGGACGTAGGGCCCTGGGGTCCATCCGCCGGGTTCCGCGCAGAAACCGGCGTCGATGTCGACGTTGTCGGACTCGAGCCTCAAAAGGCCCCCCTCCGGCATGGCGTCGCGGGCATTGACCGCCAGGTTGACGAGGACCTGGTCCACCTGCAGGGGATCCATCCTCACGCTCCAGAGCCCCTCCCCAAGGACGACCTCCGTCGCCACATCCTCTCCGATGAGCCGGCCCAGGGTCTTGTGGACCTCTCCCAGCAGGGTGTTCAGGTTGATCACCACGGGCGCGACGATCTGTTGTCTGGAAAAGGCCAGGAGCTGGCGGGTGAGGTCGCGGGACCGCAGGGCGGCCTTTTCGATCTGAATCAGGTCCCCCAGGCATTCGTCCATGGGGGGGAACCGCTCCTTGATCATGTTCACGTAGCCGAGGATCACGCTCAGCATGTTGTTGAAATCATGCGCCACCCCTCCGGCGAGGCGGCCGATGGACTCCATCTTCTGGGCCTGGGCCAGCTGCGCCCCGAGCTTTTCCCTGGCCTCCTTGGCCGCGTTCCACTCCGTGAGGTCCCGCTTGAAGGCGAAGCAGTAGGCCTTTCCACCGACCTCCACATAGTGGGTGGTGATCTCCACCGGAAAACGATGCCCGTCCTTGCGCTGCTGGACTGTTTCAAACGTGAGGACCCGCTTCTCCCGGATCTCCGGCCAGAAGGTCTTCCATGCTTCCGAAGCCAATTCCGGAACGACGTCCTGCACGGACGATCGGAGCAGCTCCTCACGGCTGTAGCCGAGGGACTGGCACTCCTGGTCGTTGACGTAGATGAATCGGCCCTCGGCGTTGACCCAGGCGCAGGCGCTGGAAGCCCGATCAATGACGGCCTTGGTCAGCTTCAGCTCCTCCTCGACCTGCCGGCGCTCAGAGATATTGCGCACGAAGGCCACGTGGAATTCCCCCCCCTCGAAGCAGATCTGTTTCGAGGACACCTCGACGGGGAAGGTGGAGCCGTCCTTGTGGCGGTGCAGGGTCTCGAGCTTCCGGGCCTGGACCTGGCCGCGCCCGGGCGACTGGGACCAGATCGTGGACCACGCCTCTTTCGTGAACACCGGGTCGATGTCCCACAGCTGCAACCGCGTCATCTCCTCGCGGGTGTACCCCAGGGACCGGCAGGCCTCTTCATTGGCATGGTAGATGCGAGCCTCGCGATCCAGCCAGAACACCCCATCCGGGGCGTACTCCACGGACAGTTGAAGCAGCTTCAGCGCCCCGTCGTCCCAGCCGCCCCCGGCGGATGGAAGTTGGCTCAGCTCATTCTTCTCAATGGGCATCGAGTCGGCTCCAGCTGCACCACCGTGAACCTCTGGGTATTCCTTGGACGATGCGTCGATTATATCCAGGCTTTGGCTCCTGCCTGAGATAACTCCACCGGGGCCTCCCGGCGCACGGAACGGGATCGGCACCCGTCAATCTCGTGGAGGTTCAGGACAGAAGTTCGGAGCTGCCATCTCGAAGTTTGCATGGCCTGAACCGATCTCAAAAACCGGCGAGGGCCTCAAGGACTGGCCGCCCTCGACGTCTCGGCCCGGTCCCCCCCGCCGAGCCGCTGCCGCCTCCAGACCGTGGGTGAAAAGCCCGTCTCCTTGCGGAACCGGCGGGCGAAATAGGCCTGGGAGCTGAATCCCAGCCGGTCGGCGATGGTGCCCACCGGCAGGCTGGTGTCGCCGAGCAGTTGACAGGCCCTGTCCAGCTGCTGCAGCAGGCGGTAGCGCTGGGGGCTGAGCCCCGTGTGGGCCCGGAAGCACTTGCGGAACCAGGAGTAGCTGACCCCGAGATCCTCCGAGAACGTCTCCAGGCCCATCCGGTTCCGCTCGGGGTCGCCCAGGAGGCGGTAGGCGTCCTGGATGAGCCCATCCTGCCGGCCGACGCTGCTGCGGGTGCGCGCGGCGCACTCCAGGCGGGCGAGCAGGTGGCCCAGCGTTCCGGCCATGAGGCGGCTCGAATCCGGCGTGGGATGCTTCGCCAATTCCACCAGCTTCACCACCAGGCCCAGCAGGCTCTCGTCGAACCCGGCCCGGATCACCCTTGGGAGGACGCCGAAGAACCCCGCCTCCTCCCATCGCTCCATCCAGGCGCCGCCAAAATCCACCTGGTGGACGCGGCAGGTCTGATCGAGGTCGGGGACCAGATGTCCCCCGCTGGAGGCCGAGGACAGCACCACGTCCCCGGCTTCGACCCGCTGCCGGCGCCGCCCGGGGGCCGTCAGGGTCCCCGCCCCCCGCACGACGCATTTCAGGCGCCAGCGCCCGGGAGGGACCCCTGAACGGTCCTCGCCCGACACGATGGTGCTCACGAAGAGGCCCCAGGCTTCGTCCAGGGGCGTGGAGGGGATCCTCCAGACGGTCGAAGGGGCTTCAGCCATGGGATCTGCTCCGTGCTGTTTTATCATAGGGTCAAAAAGTGCAAATGAACGGGCATAAATCCACCTTTTGGGAGACCCGTTCTGGCGACTACGCTGTCAGCGAGTCCTCAGGAGCCCTCATGCACGCGAGCCTTCAACGGCTGAAGACGTACCTGCTTTGCGGGGTCTCCCATGTGATTCCTTTCGTGGCCTGTGGCGGCATCCTCATCGCCGTGGCCATCGCCTTCGTTCCCATGCGGCCCGGCACGGGCCCGGATTTCAGCCAGGCCCCGGTCCTCAAGCTGGTCATGGACATCGGCGTGGCCGCGTTTGCCCTGGTGGTGCCCGTGCTGGGCGGCTACATCGCCTTTGGGATGGCGGACCGCCCGGGCCTCGTCCCCGGATTCGTGGGCGGTTTCATCTCGAATGCCGTGGGGGCCGGGTTCCTGGGCGGCCTCGCGGCCGGCCTCCTGGCCGGGGGCGTGGTGCTGCTGTTGAAGCGGCTGCCGGTGCACCGGATGCTGCGACCCATCATGCCCATCCTGGTGATTCCCGTGCTCTCCTCCCTGGTGGTCGGCCTGGCCATGTACGGCCTCCTGGGGGCGCCCATAAAAGGGCTCATGGTTCTGCTCGCCCAGGGGCTCCAGGACCTGGGCAGCGGCAACCAGGCCCTCCTGGGCCTGGTGCTGGGCGCCATGATCGCCTTCGACATGGGCGGGCCCGTGAACAAGGCGGCCTTCTTCTTTGGCGTGGCCATGATCAAGGAAGGGAACGTCGGCGTCATGGGCGCCTGTGCCGCCGCCATCTGCATCCCGCCTCTGGGCCTGGGGCTGGCCACGCTGCTGGCGCCCGGCCGCTGGACGGACACCGAGCGGGAATCGGGCCTGGCGGCCCTGGCCATGGGAGCCATCGGCATCACGGAGGGGGCCATCCCCTTTGCCGCGGCGGATCCGCTTCGCGTGATCCCCACCATCATGGGTGGCTCCGCCCTGGGGGCCGTCATCGCCATGCTGGGCGGCGTGGGGGATCACGCCCCCCACGGGGGCCTGATCGTGCTGCCCGTGGTGGACCACCGGCTCTGGTACCTCGCCGCCATCGCCATCGGCACCCTCTCCGTGGCCGTGGTGATCAACCTCCTGCGGCCCTTTGCCACGGCCGTCCGGCCTTCTCCGGAGACCCCATGAAGATCCTTGCCATCACGGCCTGTCCCACGGGCATCGCCCACACCTACATGGCCGCGGAGCAGCTGGAGCGCACCGGC
>JARLGO010000378.1 GCA_031292655.1 Geothrix sp. | reverse complement strand
TCGGGCCCGGCCCTCACGTTCTATTGGCCGCGCATCCCCATGAATGCCCGCCGGGAGTTCGGGGGCGATTCCCGGGCCTACTGGCGAGGCAAGGACAGCCACCTGGACGCCTGCCTCGCCTGCCATGCGGAGGGCATGGCGGATCCCTCCAAGCGCAGCCGCTGGCGGCCCAAGCGGGTCGTGCCGGAGGAGTGATTCCCCTTAGAGCTCATAACAAAACCCCGCGCGGCATTGTCGGGGTTTGTAATGAGCTCTTAGTCGATGGTGAACTCGCCGCTTTCAACGATGGTGATCTCCCCGGGCAGGAACTGGATGTCGTATCCCAGGTTCTTCAAGAGGTGGTAGGCCAGCTCGGCGCGGATGCCCGTGGAACAGTGGCACAGGATCCTCTTGTCCCTGGGGAGTTCCGCGAGGCGGGTCAGGAGTTGAGGCTGGGGGATCGTGTGCGCGCCCTTGATGATGCGGCCCTTGGTCTCATCGGGATTGCGCACATCGAGGATCACGGCCGGGCGCGAGGCCGGTGCCAGGAGGGCGATCCGGGTGAACTCTTCAGGCGAGACGGACCCTTGGCGGGGTTTGGGTACGAAGAAGGCCCTGGAAGCCAGGGGACCGGTTTCCACGGGAAGGGCGGCGGCCTGCCAGGCCCGGAAGCCCCCCGTGAGGACATTCACGCCCGTGTAGCCGGCCTTCACCAGGTCCAGGGCCACGGCCCGGGCCCTCTCGCCGCCGGTCTCGTCCACCACCACCACCGGGGGCTTCAGGTGGGGGGCGGGGAAGGTGCTGAGCAGGTCGGCCATCCCGTCGGGGTCGACGCTCACGGAGCCCTTGATGAAGCCCTGGCTGGCCAGGGCTGCCGGGCGGGCATCGAGGATCACGAGGGGGGTCTGGGTGTCGAAATAGGCCGCCTGGAGGGAGGCGGGGCTCAGGACGCCCGGGTGGTTCCGGGCCCAGGCCGGCATGCCGTCCACGAACACCTTGGCGTTGGTGTAGCCCAGCGCCTTGACCTTCTGCAGGGACCCCGGGCTCATGTTGCAGGTCCTGCCGCTGCAGTAGTAGATGATGAGCTTTTTCCGATCGCCGGGCAGCTGGTCCACGTTCTTGTCGAAGGCGGGGAAGGGCAGGTTCACGGCCGTGGGGATGGCGCCCTCCATGAAGCGGGACGCGGGGCGGCAATCCACCAGGAAGTAGTGCCCCTTGTCGGGTCCCAGGGCCACCAGCCTCTGGACCTCCTCCAGGCTGATGGTGTCCTTTTCCGCCACCTTGACGGGCGATTTGGCCACGACCAGCACCGCGGTCTTCTCGCCGTCCTTCTCGGTGAACTGCACCCGGACTTCGTGGCCCTTGGCGAGGCTCCGGAGGGCCGCCTCCGCATTGCCGGCGGGTTCAGGGGTGATGACCTTCAGGGAGGCCTTGTCGAAGCGGAGGACTTCGAAGTGATCGTCGATCCTCAGCTGGAACGTGGGGGTCTTGAGGGCCAGGTTGTCGAAATTCCCCCGGAGGTTGCCTGGACCCGTGGTGTGGCAGGTGGTGCAGATCTTGGCGGACGCGGCCTTGGGGGTAGCGTCCACGGCGCCCAGGGACAAGCAGGCTGCCGCGAGGAGCGGAGCGAACAGGGCTGGAGAATTCATAGGGCCTCCCTAGGAATATTCCCGCTATGAATCTAGGGTTGATTACCTGTAAATCCAGAAAGATGTGATCGAGATCGGAGGCGGATTCAGACCCCATTCAGGTGGACTGAACCTGGGGCCCGGGCATCGTCCTATTCCGCCTCGACCAGGACCTCCCGCGGTTTGCCGGCGCCCCGGTCCGGGCCCACGATGCCCTCCTCTTCCATCCGGTCGATCAGGCGGGCGGCCCGGCCGTAGCCCAGGTTCAGCTTCCGCTGGAGCAGGCTGGTGCTGGCCTTCCGCTCCCGCCGCACCACGGCCAGGGCGCGGGCGTAGATGTCGTCGACCCCGGCCATGTCCGCGTCGTCGAAGAGGGCCGTCTCCTCCTCGGTTTCCATGGCGCTGATGAGGGCCTGGTTGTAGTCGGGCCGCCCCCGCTCGCGGAGCCAGGTGACCAGGCGGAGGGTCTCCTCCTCGCTGAGGAAGGGCGCGTGGATGCGCTTCGGATGGCTGGCGCCGTTGGGGAGGAACAGGGCGTCCCCGGCCCCCAGCAGCTGCTCGCCGCCGCTGGCATCGAGGATGGTGCGGCTGTCGATCTTGGTGCGCACCCGGTAGCTGAGGCGGCTCGGCAGGTTGGCCTTGATGACGCCCGTGACCACGTCCACCGATGGCCGCTGCGTGGCCAGGATCAGGTGGATGCCCACGGCCCGGGCCTTCTGGGCGATGCGGGCGATGCTGTCCTCCACCTCGCTGCGGGCCACCATCATGAGGTCGGCCAGCTCGTCGATCACCACCAGCACGTAGGGCAGGGGCTCCAGCAGGGAGGGGCGGTCCGGCCAGCGGGGGTTGGGCGTCCGGTCCGAGAGATCCA
Organism: Geothrix sp.; assembly: GCA_031292655.1. GTDB lineage: Bacteria > Acidobacteriota > Holophagae > Holophagales > Holophagaceae > Geothrix. Next base: position 2,325 of record JARLGO010000378.1, on the reverse strand, counting down.
TGGAACCGCCCGCGTCCGCGATCTTGGCGTTGAAGCCCTTCAGGTCGCGCACGCTGAGCAGGGCCAGGCGCCGGTAGCGGTCCTCCATCTGGGCCACCACCCACTTGAGGACGCGGCCCGCCTCCTTCATGTCCGTCACCACCGGGGCCCAGAGGTGCGGGATGTCCTCGTAGACCCCCAGCTCCACCATCTTGGGGTCCACCAGGATGAGCTTCACCTCCTCGGGCAGGGCGCGCACCAGGCAGGAGCAGATCATGGCGTTGACGCCCACGCTCTTGCCGCTGCCCGTGCTGCCGCCGATGAGGAGGTGGGGCATCTTGTTGAGGTCCGCCACCACGGGCCGGCCCGCGATGTCCTTGCCCAGGGCCAGGTGCAGCAGACCGCCCGCCTCGCGGAAGGCGGGGCTGTCGATGACCTCCCGGAAGGTGATGATCTCGCGCTTGGGATTGGGCACCTCGATGCCCACCAGGTTCTTGCCGGGGATGCGGTCCATGCGCACGGCTTCGGCCTGCAGGGCCAGGGCCAGGTCCTCCTCCATGCCCAGGATGCGCGACAGCGGGATGCCGGCGTCGGGCTGGAACTCGAAGACCGTGACCACGGGGCCGGGCTGCATGCCGGTCACCACGCCCTTGATCTTGAATTCGGACAGTTTCTGTCCAATCCGCTCCTTGATGCCCTCCAGCACGGCCAGGTCGACCTTGGCGTGCTGCCCCGGCGGATCGAACAGCCGCCGGGGCGGCAGGCTTTCGCGCTCGGCGACGGAGGGCCCGGGCGGATCCGGCGGCAGCGGGGGCAGCGGCCTCGAGGGGGTGGGCTCCGTGAGGGGGAGGGGCGGCTGGACGCTCTCGCGTCCGAAGCGATCCTTGTTCACCTGGGCGCGGGCCAGGGTGGGCTTGGGGGCGGGCGCCGGGGGGGCTTCCGCCAGCAGCTTTGTCCGGAAGGGGGCGGATCCGGCGCCCGCGGCCACGGGACCCGGGGCGGGGGGGGCCTGGGCCTCGAGGACGGCGGAGCTGGCGTCCAGGTTCATGGACTGGATGGGCGGCAGCAGGTCCTCGGCTCGGATGAGGGGCTGCTTCTTCCGGGCGTCGGCGGTCTCCAGCTCGGCCTTCAGGAGGGCCTCCCGCTGGCCCTCGAGGGCCTGCTGGCGGAGGGCCAGCGACTGGAGGGCCGCGGCATCTCCCGCGTCGATGTCGGCCTGGTGCGGGTTGCGCCCCCGCAGGAAGGGTCGCTGCACCATGCTGAGGAAGTGCTGGAAGCCCCTGGCCGGCATGGGCTTCACCCAGGGCCAGGCCCGCTCGCCGAGCCAGCGCGTGAGCAGGCGGCCCAGCCCCCGGGTGAGGGCGGGCGCCAGCACCAGGGCGCAAACCAGCACCACGGCCAGCAGCAGCAGGGGCAGGCCCACGGGGCCCAGGAAGCGGCGCTCCAGTGGCCAGACCGTGCTGCCGAGCCAGCCTCCCCAGCGGTAGGTGGGGACCCCCCCCTCGGGAAGCCCGGTCCAGACGCGGTCACCGAAGGCACCGAGGGCGGTCCAGGAGGACAGGGCGAGTCCCAGCCAGGCCAGGCGGCCGGGCCACTGGCGGCCCACGCGGGGCCAGGCCTCCCAGAGCAGGTAGGGTGGCACGATCCAGGCGCCCACGCCCAGGAGGGTCTGCAGCAGCCCGGCCAGGGCGGCGCCCACGGTCCCGCAGAGGTTCTGCACCGCGGCGACGGTGGCGCCCTGGGTGAAGGGATGGGGATCCAGGGGATGGAAGCTGCCCAGGGAGAGCAGCAGCAGCAGGGCCGCGAAACCCAGGCCACCCCTCAGCATCCAGCGGCCGATCCCCTGCAAATCGCCTCCTCGGTGTGGACCCCAGTGTAGCCCAGCGGCCGCGGGTTCAGCGGGTCTGCGCGGGGTTCAAGAGGGCCAGCCGCTGATGGGGATCCCAGAGGGGCTTCCCGAGGTCGTGCAGGAGGGTGCCGGCGGACACGAAGGTCCAGCCCTCCTGCCGGGCGCGGTCCATGAAGGCGCCCAGGCCCTCCGTGGGACGGTCGCCCAGTTCCCGCGCCGAGCCCAGGTGCATGAGCACGATGAGCCCGTCGCCGTCGCGGCCCAGCCGCTTCTCGAGCCGCGCCACGATGGCCTCGCCGCTGCGGTAGAGGCGCCGGTCCTTCGGTCCCGCCCAGTCCAGGGTGTCGGCGCCTTCGCTCCAGCCCACGTGGCGGTAGCCCAGCTCCTCGGCCCAGCGCCGGATCTCCGCCGTGTGCTCGCCGTAGGGGGCGCGCCAGAAGGGGTCCATGGGCCGCCCGATGGTGCGCACCAGGATCGCATCGGCCTCCAGCAGCTCC
>JARLGO010000377.1 GCA_031292655.1 Geothrix sp. | reverse complement strand
TCCTGGCCCGCAAACGAGGGAGGAGGAGACACCGGCCACGCGTTGGGGTCCACTGAGCACATGGCCCGCCACATAGCCGAGGCCACCTCCTGCTCTGTTATCACCACGTGAATGTGGCGTGAGGACCACGCCCCTATGAGCATAGAACGCCACCACCGTGCCACTGGCGCGAGCAAAACCGCCACTACGGTGCCCATTCGACAAAGTACTGCCAAATGGGGGAAATGGGGATGCTGGCGCAACACGGTCCAACGCAGGTCTGTAAAAGAAACCACGTCGTCCCCGCGCGGGCTGAAGGGGGGACTGCCCTAGCCCTCCTAAAGAAGGCGTCGAGCCGCACAGCCACGCCACTGGGTGACCGTCAGGCCGAAACGCCCACGGTTGCAGTGTAGGTAGAGGAGGCTGTGTCGAGGGGAGAGGGGAAGGCGAGCGACGCCTCTTATCTTGCCCGTCAGACACTTGCCTGGAAGCAGGGCAAACACCGTCATCGTCACGCCGCCCATGAAGGGTGGGTCTCAGGTGCTGGTCATGCAGAGGAGCAGGGCAAGCACCGTCATTGTCACACCGCCCATGAAGGGTGGGTCTCAGGTGCTGGTCATGCAGAGGAGCAGGGCAAGCACCGTCATTGTCACACCGCCCATGAAGGGTGGGTCTCAAGTGCAAGCCAGGCCCCCAGCAAGGCGTGGAGTCCACAGAGGGGACACGGGTAGCCACCCGCCCCATGTGAAGCGCCCCTTCCGTCCCTTCGTCCTGCGGGGTAACCGCTGGGAAAAGGGACACGCCCACTCCCGGAGTGAAACCAATCGTAGGATCGGGCCACAAGGGAGGAGGAAGAGGGGGAAGCCGACGTGACGCCACCGTCACCGCCAGCCCGCAAGCCTTGCAGGAGCCTCTCACTTTCCCCGGGCGGAAAAAGCGAAAGGCGCCACAAAAACACACACCCACAAGGGACACAGGCTCACCTGGAAGTGGAACGTCTCGGCGCAATGGCGGCTGCGGGAACTGGGGTGGCACAAGAGGTGAGGGCCCGCTCTCCTCCTCCCACCAGGGCACAGGCGGTGGCGACGCATAAGCGACCACACCTGCACGCAAAGCGTGAGGAGAAAGAAACGGAACCCCACGACCCGCATCACCTTCAGTCATGTCCACAGTCCGCACAGGCCCACGCCCCCGATTCATCACAGG
>JARLGO010000376.1 GCA_031292655.1 Geothrix sp. | reverse complement strand
CTCCAGCTTGGGCTCCAGATCCCGCAGGCGGGCGATGGTGCGGCGCAGTTCCTCCCGGCGCACCTCGTGCTGCGCCGCCTCCGCCAGGGCCGCTTCCGCCTGGGCCAGGGCCGCTTCCGCCGCCCGGACCCCCGCGGCAAGGACGGCCTCCTCGGCCTCCTGCGCCTGGATGCGCCCCAGGACCGCCTCCAGGCGTTCGGCCGCCGGCAGGACCGACGCGCAGCGCCGGGCGCGATCCAGCTCCGTGCGACGGGCCTCCATGAGACGCGACTGGGCCAGGATCTGATCCAGGCCGGCCCGGGCCGCCTCGCGCTCGGCGAGGCGTTCGGCGGCGCGGGTGCCCTCCATCCAGGCGGCGGAGGTGCGGTCGAGCTCCCCGGCCGCCAAGGCCTGCTCCTGCTGGAGCCTTTCCACCTGGTCCGCGGCCTGCCGCCGCAGGGCAGGCAGGGCTTCGAAGGAGGCCACCCCGGCCTGGGCGAGGCGGTGCTTGATTTCCGCCTGGGTGGCCCGGAGGGCCTCTTTCAGGGCCTTTTCTTCTTCCGTGAGGGCGATGGCCAGGCGGGCGTAGCGGGCGGTCTGAAAGAGGGTCTGGAGGATGGCCTGGCGTTCGGTGGATCCCGCCAGCATGAATTCCTGGAAGCGGCCCTGGGGCAGGAGCACCACCTGCCGGAACTGATCGGCCTTGAAGCCGATGAGCTCGGCCACCTTGGGGTCGACGTGGGTGGGTTTTTCCGTGGCGAGGGGGATCTCCTGCCCGTCCTTCAGCTCCCAGAGGTTGGCGCTGTAGGGCTGGCGCTTGGTGCCCCCGCTCCGCTGCTTGGGGACCTGCTGTTCGGGCAGGCGGGCCACCCGGTAGCGGCGCTCGCCCAGGGCGAAATCGAAGACCACGCGGGTGGGCGTGTCCATGGCCGCGAAGTGGCTCCGCAGGTCGCGGGTCTCGCGCTGCCCGCCGCTGGTCTCCCCGTAGAGCGCGTAGCTGATGCCGTCGAGGATGCTGGTCTTGCCGGCGCCCGTGGGCCCGTGGATGAGGAAGAAGGCCTGGTCCTTGAGCTCGGAGAAATCCAGCTCCTGGCGCCCCGCGTAAGGACCGAAGGCCTCGAGGGTGAGCTTCAGGGGCCTCACGGATGGTCCTCGTCCCTGAGGATCCGCTGGGAGATCTCCTGGAAGAGGGCGGCTTCCTCGCGGTCCATGGGCCGCCCCTGGACGTCCTGGAAGAAGGAGCGGAACAGCAGCTCGGGATCGAGCTCGCGGGAGCGGATGTCGATCACCTCTCCGCCGGGATCCGCGGCGGGGGCGGCGGGCTGGATGCCCAGCAGGTTGGGGTAGACCTGGAGCAGCCGGGCCATGGCGTCCAGCACCGGCCCATCGTCGAGGAGGTCCAGGAAGAGGTAGTCCTCCGAGGGCCCGAGGGGACCCTTCATCAGATCCTCGAAGGAACCCCGGAGACGCCTCAAATCGCGCCGGGGCGAGAGGGGCAGGGGCTCCGTCCGGGCCGGCCCCGCCTCCGGCAGCTCCACCAGCGTGAGGGCCTTCACGTGGCCGGCTTCGGAGGCGCTGTATTTCAGGAGGCTGCCCGCATAGCGGACATGGGCCTGGCCGGCCTCCTGGGGGCGGTGAAGGTGCCCCAGGGCCGCATAGTCGCAGGCTTCGAACAGGGCCGCATCGACCTCGCCCGTGCCCCCGATCGACAGGGCCATTTCCGAATCCGAGGCGGAACCGCCGGCGACGAAGGCGTGGGCCACGGCCACGAACCGGCCTCCGGCCGGATGCCGGCGGCGGGCCCGCGCCAGCTGGGCGGCCAGGACATCCTGGTGGGTCCGGAGATCGCCTTCGTCCAGCGCGAACCGGGCCATGGCCGGATCCGCGTAGGGCAGCAGATGGAAGGCCGTGGTTCCGATCACCACCGGCTCCGGATCGGGATCCAGGGGCCCGGCGAGGTGGAGTCCCTGGGCGCCCAGAAAGCCGGAGGCGAAGCCCAGCCGCTCGGGGCTGTCATGGTTGCCCGCGATGATGAGCACGGGCACCCCGCAACCGCGCACCAGGCGGTCCAGGGTCTCGTCGAGAAGGGCCACGGCCTCCTTGGGGGGCACGGCCCGGTCATACAGGTCGCCGGCGATCACCAGGGCTTCGGCTCGGGTCTCCCGGACCATGGCCACCACCTGGTCCAGGACATGGGCCTGGTCCTCCAGGAGGTTGGCATTGCAAAGGGTCTTGCCCAGGTGCCAGTCGGAAGTGTGGAGGAAGCGCATGGGGGTCCGCAGGGAGCCGTCGGGCATCGTTTGGGAGTATGGCATCCCCGGCGCGATTCCTTCCAGGTGGAGGCCGGCCCCAGGCTCTTCTCAAGTTCCCGCTTCCTTCGGACCGAAGAGATGGGGTGGTCAGTCCTCTGCCGGCCCGGTGTAACCTCATGGCAGCACCGAAGGCTGATTCCTGATCCGGAGGCCTCATGTTCAACCGCGGCAAACTGACCGGTTCATCACGCATTCCGGTGGATCCCACCTTCTCGACGCTGGGCGAGGGCACCCACTGGCAGGGCGAAATCCAGGCGGGGACCAATGGCCTCCGGGTGGAGGGCGAGGTGGAGGGCACGATCCTGAGCGAGGGCCAGGTGGTGGTCGCGCCCACGGGGATGGTCAAGGGCACCATCCACGCCAAGCACCTCACGGTGACGGGGCGGGTGGAGGGCGTCTTCAAGGTCTCGGGCCGTCTCGAGATCCTCAAAACCGGGTGGGTCGAGGGGCAGGTGGAGACGGGTTCCCTCATGGTGGATGAGGGGGGAATCCTGATCGGCACCTGTCAGCAGCTGGCCGCCCTGAAGCAGGCGGAACCCGTGCCCTTCGTGCCCCGCAAGGACGAGCGGGTGCCCGACCGCTTCGCGCCGGCCGGAACGGTCAGTTCCGGCACCCATGGTTCGGTGCCGGAGTTCCTGCCCGTGGGCCGCGGCTTCGATCGCGGCAAGAGTTAGGCGCCGCTTTCAATCCGGGCGCCGGAGGCTCCTAGCGCTTCGCGCCCGTGAGGTTGGTGGCGTCCAGGTTCGCGTCGTTCAGGTTGGCTTCGCGCAGATCGGCGCCCCCGAGGTTCGCACCGCTCAGCTTGGCCCGGGACAGGTTGGCCTTGCCCAGGTTCGCGCCGCTCAGGTTGGCCCAGACCATGTTCGCGCCATCGAGGTTGGCGGCGCTGAGGTCCGCCCCTTCCAGGCTGGCATCGATGAGGTTGGTGTGGCGGAGGTCCGCGCCGGAGAGGTTCACGCCGGAGAGGTTGGCACCGGAGAGGTTCGCCCCATCCAGGTAGGCGTCCTGCAGGATCGTGTCGCGCAGGTCGGCGCCGCAGAGGTTGGCGCCGTCCAGGTTGGCCTGCCGCAGGTCGGTTTCCTTCAGGGAGGTCTGGCGGAGATCCACGCCCCGCAGGTCCGCCCAGACCAGGCTGGCCCCGGTGAGGTCGGCGTTCACGAGGTTGGCCTCGTTCAGGTTGGCCTGGTAGAGGTTCGCGCCGCTCAGGTTCGCCCGGTTCAAGTTGGCGTTGCTGAGGTTCGTCCGGTACTCGCCGCGGGATTCCGTGGGCAGGGAGGCGAGGTTCGCCTCGCGGAGGTTGGCCCCTTCGAGGTTGCAGGCGAAGAAGTTGCAGCCGCTGAAATCGGAATTGCGGAGGTCGGCGCTGCGCAGGTCGGTGCCGCTGAAGTCGGCTCCGAAGCCCTGGGCGCCCCGCAGGATCGCGCCCTTGAGCTTGGCTCCCGTGAAGTTGGCGCCGTTGAGGGTCGCGTGGTTCAGGTCCATGCCTTCCAGGGTGAAGCCGCTGAGGTCCACGCCGGAGAGGTTGGCGCCCGTCAGCACGGCGCGATCGAGGGTGGCGCCCCGGAGGTTGGCGGCAAAGAGGTTGGCGTCGTGGAGGTTGGCGCTGAGGATGCTGCCGGTGAGGTCGGCCCCGGAGAGGTCGGCGCCTGACAGGTCCGCGCCGCACAGGTTGGCCGTCTGGAGATCGACCCCGCTGAGCTTCGCGCCCCGCAGGTTCGCGCCCCCGAGGTGGGTCTCGTTCAGCTTGGCATCCGAAAAGACCGCGTCCGCGAGGTTGGCGCCGTCCAGGTTGGTCTCCGTGAGATCCGCCTTGGAAAGGTCCGCGCCCTTCATGTTCTTGCGGGAGAGATCCACGCTGCCGAGCGTGGCGCCGACCAGGAGCGTGCCCACCAGGACCGCCCCGTCCAGCTGGGCCCCGGTGAGGATCGCCCCCGTGAGGTTGGCGTTGCTGAGGTTGGCCCCACCCAGGTTGATGTCCCGGAGGTCCGAGCCCGTGAGATCCGCGCTGCGGAGGTCGGTGTTGCCGAGCACCGCGCCGCTCAGCTGGGCCGCGGCCAGGTTGGCGCCGGCCAGCACCGCGCTGCTGAGGTTGCAGCCGCTGAGGTCGGCCCCGTGGAGGTTGGCTTCCCGGAGGTCGGCGCCTTCCAGGTTGGCCTGGCGAAGCACCGCATCCGCGAGGTCGGCCCGGCTGAGGTTGGTGCGGCCCAGGTCGATGGCCCGCAGGTTCGTGCCGTGGAGGTTGGCGCCGCTGAGGTTCGCGCCCTTGAGCTTGGGCACGTCGTCCTTTTCATACTTCAGGATGTCCAGGTGCCTGAGGTCCGCCCCCAGCAGGTTGGCGCCGCTGAGGTTCGTGCCCTTGAGGTTGGCCCGGCTGAGGTCCGCGCCCTCCAGATTGGCCTCGGTGAGGCTGGCCCAGTGCAGGTCGGCATCCGCGAGGTTGCTGCCGCCCAGGTTGGCCAGGTTCAGGTTCGCCCCGCCCAGGGTCGCCCCCTGGAGGCTGGCCCCGGCGAGGTTGGTCTTGGCGAGGTTGGCGCCCACCAGATTGGCCTGCCCGAGGTTGGCGCCCTGGAGGTTGGCGCCCTCCAGCACGGTCTGCCGCAGATCCGCGCCGCTGAGGTTGGCGCCGCTGAGGTTCTTCCCGCTGAGGTCGAGCCCCGTCAGGGTGACGCCGCTGAGCTTGGCGCCGGCGAGGTTGGCCCCCGCCAGGTTGGGCACGGTGGCGGGTTCGTACTGCTGGATGTCAAAGAAGGTGAGGTCCACGTTGGAGAGGTTGGCCCCGGCGAGGTTGGCGCCTGCCAGCCGGGCCCGGCTCAGGTTGGCCCCTTCCAGGTCGGCCTCGTCCAGGTTGGCCAGGCGCAGGTCCGCCCCGGCGAGATCCGCGCCCCGAAGCTTGGTCTGGTTGAGCACCGCCCCGGCGAGGTTGGCCTCGGAGAGGTTGGCCCCGGAAAAATCAAAGCCCCGCAGGTCGAGGCCGCTCAGGTCCGTGCGCTGGAAGTTCTTCCCCGACTTGAGGATGAAGACCACTTCCTTCCGAGTAAGTTCGCTCATGGAGCTTCCTTTGCGGGTTTATGCAGCGTTCGATTGGTCCTGAGTTTAGCCACCGGACGGTGTGATCATCAACAGGATATACCCCACTTTACGCCACGAAGCCCCCTTGCGGGGGCCTCGTCTGCGGGGGCGAAGGGGCTACTCCCGTTCGGCCCGGTTGAAGGCGTCGGCCAGGGTCGCTTTTTTGAATTCAGGCTGACGGGCCTTGGCGGCTTCGAGATCGCCCCGTTCGGTGTCCTGCTCCAACTGCTTGACGGAGAGGCCGATGCGGCGCTCGGTGGGGTCCAGCTTCACGATCTTCATGGTGAGCTCCTGGCCGGCGGCGAACTCCTTCTGGATGTCCTCCACCCGCTTGCGGGAGAGCTCGGAGACGTGGACCAGACCCTCGATGCCGTCGCCCAGGTCGACGAAGGCGCCGAAGTCGGTCAGGCGGGCGATCTTGCCGGTGATGACCGTACCCACGTTGTGGTTCTCGAAGAAGATCTCCCAGACGTTGGGCTCCATCTGCTTCACGCCGAGGCTCATGCGCTGGGCCAGGGGGTCCAGGTTGAGGACCTTGGCGGTGACTTCGTCGCCCTTCTTCACGATTTCGCCGGGGTGCTTGATCTTCTTGGTCCAGCTGAAGTCGGACACGTGGATGAGGCCGTCGATGCCCTCCTCCAGCTCGACGAAGGCGCCGAACTCCGTGATGTTGCGCACGGTGCCCGTGACGATCATGCCGGGCTGGTACTTCTCGGCAATGGCCATCCAGGGGTTGGGGGTGATCTGCTTCATGCCGAGGCTGATGCGGCGGTTTTCGGAATCCACCTGCAGGATGATGGCTTCCACCAGGTCGCCCAGGGTGACCATGCCCTTGGCGGACTTGACCTTCTTGGTCCAGCTCATCTCGGAGACGTGGACCAGGCCCTCGATGCCGGGCTCCAGCTCCACGAATGCGCCGTAATCGGTGATGGAGACGACCTTGCCCTTGACCGTGGCCTGGATGGGGTAGCGCTCCTCGACGGACAGCCAGGGATCCGGGAACTTCTGCTTGTAGCCCAGGGACACGCGCTCGGTGTCCTTGTCGTACTTGAGCACGGCCACTTCGACCTTGTCGCCCACCTGGAACATCTCGCTGGGGTGGTTGAGCCGACCCCAGGACATGTCGGTGATGTGCAGCAGGCCGTCCACACCGCCCAGGTCCACGAAGGCCCCGTATTCGGTGATGTTCTTGATGGCGCCCTCGACGAGCTTGCCCTCTTCCAGGCCCGCCAGGGTCTCTTCCTTGAGGCTGGCGTTGATGGTCTCGAGGAACAGCTTGCGGGACAGGACGATGTTGCCGCGGCGGCGGTTGACCTTGATCACCTTCATGTCGAAGGACTTGCCGAGGTAGGGATCCAGGTTGCGGACGGGCTTCATGTCCACCTGGCTGCCGGGCAGGAAGGCGCGGATGCCGATGTCCACGGCCAGGCCGCCCTTGACCTTCTCGAGCACGGTGCCGTGCACGGTCATGTTGGAACGGAAGGCCTTCTCGACCTCGTCCCAGATCTTCATCTTCTCGGCGCGCTCGCGGCTGAGGCGCACGTTGCCGTTGGCGTCCTCGAGCATCTCGAGCAGCACTTCCACCACGTCGCCCACCTGGACGCCCTGGGTGCCGTCCGGGTTGTTGAACTCGTCGAGGTTGACGGTGCCCGAACCCTTGTAGCCGATGTCGATGATGACGTCCTTGCCGCGGATCTCCACGACGACGCCCCGCACGACTTCCTCCTCGCGGAGGCCCCGGGTCTCACCCTGGAGGGCGGCCATGAACTCCTGGCCTTCGGCGCTGTCGTCCTCGACATAGCCCGAGTCGAGCACGGTGATGCGGCCCATCTGCTTGGAGCCCAGGCCTTTGATGATTGATTCTAACTTGGACATGTAAGTCCACCTCGTTTGGTTGCGCCCACGCTCTGGTGGTGCGCTGGAATCCCGGCACATGCGTCCGGCAGAACGAACAGACTACCGGGGAATCGGGCCGGCGACCAGCAGAAAGGCCGAAGGGGGCCTCAGGCGTCTTTCCGCCCGGCAGGGTCCGGCTGCCCGGCGGGCAGCCAAGTAAGGAGCTTGGTGGCCAGGGCCTCCTTCGTGACCGGCTTGGCGAGGTAGTCGTCCATGCCGGCGGCCAGGCACTTCTCGCGGTCCCCCTTCATGGCGTGGGCCGTCATGGCGATGACCGGGGTGTGGGGCAGATGCTCCCGCTGCTCCCGCTCCCGCCAGGCGGCGGTGGCCGCGTAGCCGTCCAGCAGGGGCATCTGGCAGTCCATGAGCACCCCGGCAAACCGCTGCTGGGCGAGCAGGTCCAGGGCTTCCTGGCCGTTGTTGCCCACGGTGACCGTGAGCCCCAGGCGCTTCAGCATGGTCAGGGCGATCTTCTGGTTCACCCGGTTGTCCTCGACCAGCAGCACATGGCCGGTCAGAGCCCGCGGTGCCGGACTCTCCGGTACCTCCCTGGCCCCCTCGCTGGCTTCAAGGGAGAGGAGGAAGGGGATGTCGCACCAGACGCGGGACCCCTGTCCGGGCGCGCTTTCCAGCCCGCAGGCTCCGCCCATGAGGTCCACAAGCCGAAGGACGATGGCGAGGCCGAGGCCCGTGCCGCCGTATTTGCGGGTGAGGGAGGTGTCGGCCTGCGAGAAGCTCTGGAACAGCTTGGACTGGTCCGCCTCGGCGATGCCGATGCCCGTGTCCTTCACTTGGAGCCGCACCAGGAGGCCGCCTTCGATGTCGTCCTCCACCGTGGCGGACAGGGTGATCCGTCCGCGCTCGGTGAACTTGACGGCGTTCGACAGGAGGTTGTTGAGGATCTGCCTGAGGCGGGCTGGATCTCCCAACAGCGTCACATCAAGCCGGGGATCCACCACGGTTTCGAAGGCGAGGCCGGGCTTTTGCGCGCGGGAGACCAGGGCCGGCTCCAGGGCGCTGATCACACCGGCCATCTTGAACGGGATCTGTTGGAGATCGAGCCGGCCCGCCTCGATTTTCGAGAAATCGAGGATGTCGTCCAGGAGGTGGAGCAGGGAGCCCGCAGAGCCATAGGCCGTGGCCACCAGATCCTGCTGCGCCGGGTTCATGGGGACATCCTGAAGCAGCTGGAGCGAACCAAGAACACCGTTCATGGGCGTGCGGATCTCGTGGCTCATGTTGGCGAGGAACTCGTTCTTGGTCCGGTTCGCGGCCTCGGCCGCTTCGCGCGCCGCCCTCAGGGAGTCGATCATCGCCTCGTTGCGGAACTGGTTCTCCAGAGCCGCCACCAGGACCTCCTGCATCCGGGTGGCGGAATTGATGAGGACGATGAGGAAGAAGAGGAGAATGACGCCGAGGGCGATGTAGGTCTCTTCGCCACGCAGAAAGAGCACCGCCGCCACGGGCACCAGGAAGGAGGCCGCGTAGATTCGATACAGCCGCAGGAAGGGGGCGAGGATCGGCACGGCCCCCGCCGCGAGACCCGCCACGATGATCATGAAGATCACCTGGTGGAGGGGGGAGTGCTTCGGGAAGAGGAACCATGCGCCCGTCCCCCAGGTCAGCCCGGTGAGGAGGACCCCGGCCCGGTAGGCTTTCACCGGGAGGAGGGCCTCCGGGTCCTTGGGTTCCCGTGCCTTCCGGTAGGCCCGCACCGCCAGCACGCGGCTGCCGGCAATCAGGGTGTTGGCCGCCAGCCAGGCGGCAAAGACCCCCGGGGCGAGCACGTCCCGCAGCAGGACTCCCAGGGCCACCGCCAGCACGAAGACTCCGGCGGTACTCGTGTTCCCGTTCTCCAGGACGAGGCGCACGAGCTGTCCTCGGATGCGCGGGGCAAATGGTCCCGCCAGACCGGGACTGCCGGCGCTCTTTTCGGCAAGATGCTGCATGACCCCATCTCCGGGTGGATGGCGGTGCCACCGCCCCTGCCCATGTCGCCCATCATGGCCTAACTGCCGCTTTCAGCAAGTCCGGCCGGTTTCCCAGAGACCGGAGATCCGAGAGGCGCCTGGACGGGCCATGGAAGGACCGGTACACAATGGGGGCATGTGCGTGATCGCTTTCCACTGGCAGCCGGATGGCCTCGTTCCGCTCCTGGTCGCGGCGAACCGGGACGAGTTCTACGACCGTCCGACGGCGCCGCTGGCCTGGTGGGAGGGGGGACGCATCCTCGCGGGGCGGGACCTCTGGTCCGGGGGGACCTGGATGGGCGTATCCCGCGATGGACGGTTTGCCGCCGTCACGAATTTCCGGGACCCCCTGCAAGCCAGGAAGGACGCCCCATCGAGGGGGTTCATCCCCTTGCGGTTCCTGGAGGAGGGAGGCAGCGCCGCCGCCTTCCTGGGCTGGCTCCGGAAGGAGGCCCCCCGTTATGCCCCCTTCAATGTGTTCGTCTACGATGGCGTGGAACTGCTGGCCTATGAAAGCCGCCATGACCGGAATCCTCCCCTCGCCCCGGGCCTCCATGCCGTTTCGAACGGTGATTTCGACGAGCCCTGGCCCAAGGTCGAGGCCCTCAAGGCGGGCCTGGCCGGAGGCGACATGGACAATGGGGCGCTGCTGGCCATGCTCGGGGATGCGCGGGTCTACCCGGACGCCCGGCTGCCGAGCACCGGCGTTCCCATCGAATGGGAGCGGACCCTGTCGCCCGTCTTTGTGCGCACGCCCACCTACGGCACCCGCGCCTCGACGATCCTCCGCCTGGGGCGCAGGCGCGTGATCATGCTTGAACAGCGCTTCGGCGCGGGGGGGCCCGAAGGGCTTGGCGAATTCCAGTTCCGGACGGGATGATCAGACGGAGATCACCACGATTTCGGGATCCACTTCCTTCTGCAGCATGCCCTCGATGGCCACCAGGGTGCCCGTGAGGCTGGCGGGGCAGCTGCCGCAGGCGCCCACGTAGCGGATCATGACCTGCTTCTCGTGGCGCCCCACCAGCTCCAGGCCCCCCCCGTCCGCCGCCAGGGCTGGCAGGATGCCGCTCTCCAGCACCATGCGGATGTCTTTCAGCATCGGGTCGTTCTCGTCCTCGACTTTGGAGAAGACCCGCGCGGCCGTCGGCGCGCTGCCCTGGCCACCCGCGCCCACGGCGGCGCGGATGGGCGCGGCCAGCAGGGGCAGCATCTCGGGCCAGCCCTTGTCGTCAGTCTTGGTGACGGTGAGGAACTTGTCCTGCATGAAGACGGACGTCACGTTCCCCACGGCAAAGAGCCCCTTGGCCAGCTCGTCGTGCTCGGCGGTTTGCGCATTGGGGAAGGACTTGGGGAAGCCCGTGGCCACGGATTCCTTCAGCACGAACTTCACCGCGTTGGGGTTGGGCGTGTATTCGATTTCAGCGATTTTTGGCATGAAAGACCCTCAACCGCGAATGGCGCGAATGGCCACAAATGAAATGCCCAGGCGCATTTCGTGAGCATGCAGGGCGACGGTATGGTGGGTGCTGCAACAAGATTTATTAGCGTAGATTCGCGCCATTCGCGGTTCCTATTCAGTTGAGGCTTCGGCTTCGCCCTTGAGCGCGGCGTGGAGGGTGGCCCAGGGGAGGACGGCACATTTCACGCGGCTGGGGAGGTTCCTGACGCCGCTGAAGAGGGTGAGCTTCCCCAGCAGGGGCGTCTGGGGGCCCGGTTCCAGGTCGCCGCGCACCATGCCGCGGAACTGCTCGGCCATGGCCTCGGCCTCGGCCACGGGCTTGCCCTTCACGGCGCCGGTCATGAGGCTGGCGCTGGCCACGTCGATGGCGCAGCCGCTGCCCGAGAACTTGATGTCCTGCACCAGGCCATCCTCGATGATCAGAGTCAGGTCCAGCTGGTCCCCGCAAAGCGGGTTGTGGCCCTCGGCATGGTGGGTGCAGGGCTCCAGCTTCCCGAAGTTCCGGGGCTTCTTGTTGTGCTCCAGGATCACCTGCTGGTACAGCTCGCGGGGATCGGTCATTTGAACAACTCGATGGCTTTCTCCACGGCCGAGACCAGGACGTCGACCTCTTCGCGGG
>JARLGO010000375.1 GCA_031292655.1 Geothrix sp. | reverse complement strand
ATGTAGCCCAGGGCCACCAGGTTGCTGCCGAGCCGCCCCCGGGCGATCTTCTGGTGGGTGATGGCGCTCTGGAGCTGGGCAGGCGTGATGAGCCCGCCCTCGATGAGCAGTTCACCCAGCCGCTTGATTGGTTGCTGCATGTGGGGTCCTAGGGATCTACTGGGGCTGCACAGAGGGTCGACTCCAAGGTAACTTTATTCAAGTATTTTGTGCAGATGGGAGAAGCATGACTTCCGATGATCTCTGGCGGGCGGCGCTGCACGATTTCAACAATCTGCTGGCCAGTCTCCAGGGGGTGCTGGATTTGAGCGATCCGCGGCTGCCGCTGGATGCCCGCAACCGGATGCGCCTGGAATTCTCCCTCGAGGACGGGAAGTCCCTCATCGCCATGGCGCGGGCCCTCGCCCTGGACCGGCATCCGGAGGCGACCTTGGCTTCCTGGGGCGAGTGGAAGGCCGGGCTCGAGGCCCGGCTGGACCCCATGTCCGCGATGTTCCGGTGTCCCATCGAGCTGGTGGACGTAGGGGCGGAGGGGGCTCCCTGGCCCACCCCCCAGTGGCAGGACTGGGCCGCGGCTTTCACTCGGCAGATCCTTCCCTGGGCTGCGCCCGGACCCGTTCGCCTGGAAGCCACGGTGTCGCCCGAGGCCTGGAGCCTGACCTGGGTCGGGGACGCCCCGCTCCCCCTGGCCCTCCAGCCGGAGCCGCCCCCCGAGGTGTCCAAGAACCTCCCCTCCTTCTGGTTGAGGATCGTCAGCCAGCGCCTGGGCCTGTCGATCCAGGAGACGCCGGGCGGCATCGTGGTCCAGATGGCGAGGAATTTGTCGTTACAATGATCGATTTGAGCGGCGCATGAAGTTCCACATCGAAACCTGGGGCTACCAGAACGGGGCCCCCTCCGCGATCCGGCGCAGCCGGGGAGCGGGAGCGCAGCGCGGTGCGCTGCGCGATCGGGGGGTAGTCCTCTTCATCCAGCAGCCCCAGGACCGGGGCCGCCGATGAAGTTCCACATCCAGACCTGGGGCTGCCAGATGAACGACCACGACGGCGAGAAGCTGTCGGGGTTGCTGGCGGCGGAGGGCTTCGAGGCCGTGGACTCGGTGGAGGAGGCGGAGCTGGTGCTGCTGAACACCTGCTCCATCCGCGAGAAGGCCGTCCACAAGGTCTATTCGGAGCTGGGCCGGCTGCGGGAGGAGAAGCAGCGGCGCCCCCTGATGGTGGGCGTGACGGGCTGCCTGGCCCAGCAGGAGCAGGCGGCCCTCTTCAAGCGGGCCCCCCACGTCGACTTCGTGCTGGGCACCATGGCCCTCCAGCAGCTGCCCCGGCTGGTGGCGGAGGCCCGGGCCGGCAGGACCCGGGTCATGGATACCGGTGAATACCCGGACAACCACCTGTTCCCCCCTTCCGTCACCCGCCGCCGGGACACCGCCAAGGCCCTGGTCACCATCACCGAGGGCTGTAACCACGCCTGCACCTACTGCATCGTCCCCACCACCCGCGGGGCGGAGCGCCACCGCCCCTATCCGGACGTGCTGGCCGAGGTGCGCGACCTGGTCGCCCGCGGCTACCGCGAGGTGGAGCTGCTGGGCCAGAACGTGAACAGCTATGCCGGCGGCTGCACCTTCGCGGACCTGCTGGAACGGGTGGCCGAGGTGGAGGGCCTCGAATGGCTCCGCTTTACCACCAGCCATCCCATGAACTTCACCCGGGAGCTGGCGCGGGTGCTGGTGACCAACTCCAAGGTGGTGCCCTTCCTCCACCTGCCCCTGCAGAGCGGCAGCGACAAGGTGCTGAAGCGGATGCGGCGGGAGTACACCGTGGCCGAGTACCTGGAGCGCCTGGGCTACCTGGGCGAGGGCCGGGCCCGCCTGACCCTCAGCACGGATTTCATCGTGGGGTTTCCCGGCGAGACGGACGAGGACTTCGAGGACACGCTGCGGGTGCTTGATGACGTGGCCTTCGATGGCTCCTTCAGCTTCATCTACTCGCCCCGTCCCGGCACCCCCTCGCTGCGCCTCAAGGACGACCTGCCCATGGCCCTGAAATCCGAGCGCCTGAGGCGCCTCCAGCAGCGGCAGGCCGAACTGACCCAGGCCAGCAACGGCCGCTTCCTGGGCCGGGAGATCCCGGTGCGCATCGAGACCCACGGCCCCAACGAACACGGGTGGTGGCTGGCCCGCAGCGGCGAGTGGAAGACGATCCACCT
>JARLGO010000374.1 GCA_031292655.1 Geothrix sp. | reverse complement strand
GGGGCGCTGCGCCTTGGAATCCCGGGCGACCCTTTTCAGAGCGCCGCTTCCTCCGCCAAGGCCAGGCAGGCCGTCAGCCCCGGGGACTCGATGCCGAAGAGGTTCACCAGGCCGGGCAGACCGTGGTCGGCCTCGCGCTGGATGAGAAAGTCCGGCGCCGTCTCGCCGGGGCCGTGGAGCTTGGGCCGGATGCCCGCATAGGCGGGCTGGAGGGCGCCTTCCGGCAGCCCCGGCCAGTACTTGCGGACCTCGGCGTAGAAGCTGTCGGCCCGGCGGGGATCCACGTCGTAGGACTCCCGGTCGATCCATTCCACGTCGGGACCGAAGCGGGCCTGGCCCCCCAGGTCGAGGGTCAGGTGCACGCCCAGGGCCCCCTGGGCGGGGATGGGGTAGACCAGCCGGGAGAACGGGGCGGCGCCAGACAGGCTGTAGTAGTTGCCCTTGGAGAGGTGCCGGGGCGGGACGCTCCCCGGGCGAATCCCCTCGAAGCCCTGCGCCACGGCCTGGGCTCCGAGTCCCGCGCAGTTGTAGACCTGCCCCGCCAGGAGGGTCATGGGATCCCCGCCGCCCACGGCGACCTCGAGGCCCGCGGGCGAGGGGCGTCCGCCGAGCACCGGGCTCTTCAGCACCACGGCGGCGCCCGCGGCCTCGGCGTCCATGCGCAGGGCCCGCATGAGGCCATGGCTGTCCACGATGCCCGTGCTGGGCGACAGCAGGGCCGCCGTGCAGCTCAGTTCCGGTTCCAGGGACCGGGCCGCCTCCGCCTCCAGCCACTGGAGTTCGTCGACCCCGTTGGCCGCCGCCTTGGCCTGCAGCTGGCGCAGGGCTTCGACCTGGCCCTCGTCCGTGGCCACGATGAGCTTCCCGCAGCGGCGGTGCCCCACCTGCCTCGCGGCGCAGTAGGCGTAGAGGGCCCGGTTGCCCGCCACGCAAAGCCGGGCCTTCAGCGAGCCGGTCGGGTAGTAGATCCCCGCGTGGATGACCTCGCTGTTGCGGGAGCTGATGCCCGTGCCGATGCGGTCCTCCGCCTCGAGCACCACCACCTCGCGGCCCTTTCGGGCCAGGTGGCGGGCCAGGGCCAGCCCCACCACACCCGCTCCGATGACGACGCAGTCCACCTGTTCCATGGCTCCATCTTCGCGGCAACCTCGGGCCTGTGGGAAGATCGAGGTTTCGACCGGTTAACCCGAGTAGCGAGTTACTCCCTCAGAAAAGAAGGAATGGAAGCGGAGGTAGGCGGAGTGGCTGAGGAAAGCGGAGAACTTGAACTGGAATCTCTTACCGAGACGATTCTGGGGTGTGCCATCAAAGTTCAACGCAACCTTGGGCCAGGTTTGCTCGAAAGCGCCTATGAAGCCTGCTTGGCTTACGAACTGGAACAAGCCGGGCTTCGGGTCCTACGGCAGGTCGCCCTCAACATCTCCTATGGAGAAATTCAAATCCCATCCGCCTACCGATTGGATCTTCTGGTGGAGGATCTCGTCGTGTTGGAACTAAAAACCGTGGAGAAACTGACGGATTTCCACGAGGCACAGCTCCTGACCTACCTCCGCTTTTCAGCCAAACGGGTAGGTTT
>JARLGO010000373.1 GCA_031292655.1 Geothrix sp. | reverse complement strand
TCTCTTTTCCTTCAGAGGTACTCATGCAAATTGGTCCCTGGGATGTCCAGATCGTCAGCGGCGGCACCTTCCGGCTGGATGGCGGCGCCATGTTCGGGACCGTGCCCAAGGTGGTGTGGAACAAGCTCTATCCCGCCGACGAGGAGAACCAGATCCTCATGGCCACCAACTGCCTGCTGATCCGCGGCGAGGTGGCCGGGCGGAAGCACGTCATCCTCGTGGACAACGGCAACGGCGACAAGGAGACCGACGACTTCATGGCCCGCTTCAAGTTCGAGGGGCGGGGCGTGCTGGACGCTAGCCTGGCGAAGCATGGCGTGAAACCCGAGGACATCACCCTCTGCATCCTGACCCACCTGCACTTCGACCATGCGGGCGGCAGCACCCGCTTCGACGGGGAGGGGAGGACCATCCCCAGCTTCCCCAACGCCCGCTACGTGATCCAGGCGAAGGACCTCGCCGATGCGAAGCGGCCGCACCTGCGCGTGAAGGCCAGCTACCTGCCCCAGAACTGGGAACCCATGGAGGCCGCGGGCCTGCTGGACACCGTGCAGGGCACCGTCGAGCTCCTCCCCGGCCTCTCCGTCCGGCCGGCGCCGGGCCACATCGAGGGCCTTCAAAACGTGGTGGTCGAAGGCGGCGGCCGGCGGCTCGTCTACCTGGCCGACCTCATCCCCACCGCCCGCCACATCCAGCCCGCCTGGTGCATGGGCTACGACCTGGACGTGGTCACCTGCGTGGACGAGCGGGTGAAGCTGCTCGACGAAGTGGCCGGCACCAGCACCATCTGCGTCTTCGAGCACGATCCCGAGATTCCGGCCGGCACCGTGGGCCGGGATGCGAAGGGGAAGTACCTGGTGGCGCCGGTCTGCCTCTAGCCCTCTAGCGGCCGTCCAGCACTTCCCGCACCTTCTTCGCCAGGACCTGGGCCGTGTACGGTTTCTGAAGGAAGTGCAGCCCCTCCTCGAGCACGCCGTGGTGGGCGATCACATCGGAGGTGTACCCCGAGATGAACAGGCACCTGAGCTGCGGGTACAGGGACATGAGCTGCCGGGCGAGGTCCCTGCCGTTCATTTCCGGCATGACCACATCGGTCATCAGCAGGTGGATGGGACCGGGATGGGCCTCGGAAAGACGGAGCGCCTCTCCCGGAGAGTGCGCCGCCAGCACCTGGTAGCCCTGCATTTCCACCATCTGGCTGGTCAACTCGAGGAGCACGGGCTCATCCTCCACTAGCAGGATGGTCTCCTTCCCGCGGAGCACTCCATCGACAGGCGCCTTGGGTCGCGCGCGTTCGATCTCGCCGGAATGCCTGGGGAGGAGGATCTCGAAGACCGTCCCGCGGGAGGGTTCACTTCGCACCTCGATGAAGCCCCGGTTCTGCTTCACGATCCCGTACACCGTCGCCAGGCCCAGCCCGGTCCCCTGGCCGATGTCCTTGGTGGTGAAGAAGGGCTCGAAGATCTGGGGCAGGACCTCCTCGCTCATGCCGCAGCCGTCGTCGCTCACCGCAAGCAGCACGTACTCGCCGGGCAGGGCTCCGGGGATGGCCGTGCCCGGAAGGATGACCCGGTTCCCCGTCTCGATGGTGAGGTGGCCGACACCCGAGATCGCGTCGCGGGCGTTGACGCACAGGTTGGCCAGGATCTGGTCGATCTGCGATGGGTCCACCCTCACGGGCCAGAGCCCCCTCCCGGGCCGCCACCGGAGATCGATGTTCTCGCCGATGAGCCGCTTCAGCATCTTGAGCATGCCGGCCACCGTCTCGTTCAGGTCCATCACCCGAGGGGCGATCGTCTGCTTGTGGGCGAAGGCCAGCAGCTGCCTCGTGAGGTCGGCGGAGCGATTGGCGGCCTTGCTGATCTCCTCCAGGTTGGCGTGGACCGGATGCGAGGGATCGAGGCTTTCGATGGCGATGTCCGTGTGCCCGATGATCACGCCCAGCATGTTGTTGAAATCATGGGCGACGCCGCCCGCCAGCCGCCCCACGGAATCCATCTTGTGGGCCTGCTTGAGCTCTTCGGAGAGCCTCGCTTTCTCCGCTTCTGCCCGGGTGCGCTCGGCGATCTCGGCCGCGAGCTCCCGGTTCTTCTCGTCGACCGCCTTCTCGCGAAGGATGGTCTCCTCCAGGCGGGTCCGCAGCCGGGCGTTGTTCGTGTTGAGCCGCATCAGGGTGAACATGGCGGAGAGGAACAGCAGCGCCAGGCCTCCGGTCGTATAGACGATCTGGCGCGGGGACCGGGAATCGAGCGGTTCCGTGGCCGGGATGAAGGTCATCAGGGAAAACGGCGTGGCCTTCACGGGGACCAGCATGGCGTGCGCCCCCATCCCGGTGCTGGTCCGGCCCGTGAGCGGAAATTCGTAGGACTGGCCGGGCTGCACCTCGGCAGGCAGGGTCGACTCGCCGCTGGGGATCAGGTGCCTGGCCGCAGACGGGATGTGGAGGTACTCCCGCTCGAAGACGATGGCATCGGGGTAGCGGGAGACCTCGCTCTTCCCCTCGATGAAGTAGTGGTCGATGCGGGGGAACGAGATCCAGCCCAGGGCCTGTCCCGCGTACCTGCCCTTGAAGAAACAGGGGGCGGAAATGATGATCCGCAGCTCCCTGCCGCTCCGGTCGCAAAGGATGGCCGGCCCCGGGCTGGCGGGGGCGAGGAAGCGCTGCCAGTCCCCCTGTCCACCCCGTTTCGCCCCCGGGGGCGGGCTGTCGGCCAACAGGCGGCCGGCCGGATCCACGAAGGCCAGGCGCTCATAAAGGAGCTGCTCGCCGAGCTGTTTCGACTGCCGCGCCTGGTCGAACCGCTCCTGAACCACCAGGAGGCTGGCCTGGAGGCCGTAGGCCAGCGACATCCCGAGGGCCCGGTTCTCGAAATAGGCCTGCAGGGCGCGGCTTTCGGCGAGATCCCTCAGGAAATCCCTCTGTTCCGAAAAGAAATAGCTGAGGGCCGTGGCCCGCCGCTCGCTATCGAAGGTGGCCTGTTTCAGGGCCGCCTGCTGAAGGGCGACTTGGGCTCGGACCTGGACGACGACCAGGTACCCCATGGCCACGACCAACCCGAGGCCGATGGAGAAGACGGCCAGGCGGCGCAAGGGGGTCGGGAATCTGGGAACCAGCTTCATCAGCAAACAGCTCCTCCTGCGACGGCCGGCACGGATCCGCTACCTGCCCTTGAAGTACTCCGGAAAGGAGGCAAAGGCCGTTGGATAGTACTTCCTCACGATCCGCTCGTAGCTCCCGTCCCTCCGGCTTTGAGCCAGGAATCGGTTGAAGGCCTCCCGCAGCTCGACGGAAGTCTGGGGGAAGGCGACGGCCATCACCTGCGGGGGCGACACGGGACCGATCACCTTGATCTTCCCCGCCCACTTCTCCAGGGCCACGAGGGCATCGGGCACGTCGAGGATGGTCATCTCGGCCTCGCCGTTGAGGATGGCGGGGGCGAGCTCATTGAGGTTGCCGTTGAAGCAGATGACCTCCGCCCCGGTCGCGTAGAGGCCGTAGAGGTCGGGGTCGAGGCAGGTCCGCTTCAGCGCGAGGACCCGCCGGCCCTTCAGCAGCCCCTTGACCCGCTGGATGTCCCGGTCGATGGCCCCGGACGGCTTGATGGGGTTGAGCTTCGAATCGGCCCGTGCGACCAGCCAGATCTGGCTCGGGAAGGTGGAATCGGAGAAATCCACCACCTTCCGCCGCCAGGGCAGGACGGTGAAGCCGTTGGCGATCAGGTCGCCCTTCACGGGGGTGGCCGACAACAGCTCCACCGTCCCCCCCTTGGCTTCGACCTTCCGGCCGATGAGGTCCTCGACGGCCGTGTCCCAGCTGGTCTTCACGTACTCGTACCGCACGCCCAGGGACCGGGCGAACAGCCGCAGCAGCTCCACGTCCATCCCGTCCCCGTCCCCGGTGACGAAATTCGCGTAGGGGATGCCCAGGTGGCGCAGCACACCGCATTTCTTCACCTCGGGCAGGTCACCCGCCAGGGCGGTGGCGCAAAGGAGCAGGGCCCATGCCAGTACCGCGTGGAAGGCCGGGGCGTGGATACGGATGCCATTCGGCTCATGCATCGAGTCCTCCCAACTCCATCACCGGAAAAAGCCGCCTGAAGCCGACACCTGCATCCATCCTGACCAGGACGCCCGCGGGACTCAAGGGTGGAGGGTCCTCCGCCATGGCCGTGCGCCCAGCTCCACCTCCCTTGCGGCAAAGGGGCGCGGCTTGCGTTATTGTGCAGCTGTCTTTCTCGGAGTGACCATGTTCAAGGCCATCCTGCTCGAAAAGCCCGAATCCGGATTCAAGGCCTCGCTTCAACAGGTCGACGAGGCCGGTCTCCCGGCCGGCGACGTGCTGGTGCAGGTCGACCATTCGACCTTGAACTACAAGGACGGCCTCGCCATCACGAACCAGAGCCCGGTGGTCCGCGCCTGGCCCATGGTCGCGGGCATCGACGGAGCGGGTGTGGTGCTGGAGAGCAGCCATCCGGATTGGAAGCCCGGCGACCGGTTCATCCACAACGGCTGGGGCGCCGGCGAAACGCGCTGGGGCTGCCTGGCCCAACGCGCGCGGCTGCTGGGCGACGGGCTGGTGCCCTTGCCGGCGGCATTCACGTCGCTCCAGGCGATGGCGATCGGCACCGCCGGCTACACCGCCATGCTGTGCGTGCTGGCCCTGGAGCGGCACGGACTGAAGCCCGGCGACGGGGAGGTGCTGGTGACGGGCGCGACCGGCGGCGTCGCCAGCATCGCGGTGGCGCTGCTCGGCAAGCTGGGCCACCGCGTGACCGCCGCCACGGGCCGGCCCGACGAGGCCGGCTACCTGCGCTCCCTGGGCGCCGCCACCGTGCTCGACCGGGCGGAGCTGAGCGCCGCCGGCAAGCCCCTGCAAAAGGAGCGCTGGGCGGCCGTCGTCGATGCGGTCGGCAGCCACACCCTGGTCAACGCCCTGGCGCAGACCCGCTACGGCGGGGCGGTCGCGGCCTGCGGACTGGCGCAGGGCTTCGACCTCCCGGGGACGGTGATGCCCTTCATCCTGCGCGGCGTGACCCTCATCGGCATCGACAGCGTGATGGCGCCCCTGAGCGCCCGCCTGGAGGCCTGGAAGCGGCTGGCCGTCGACCTCGATCCCGCCAGGCTTGCCTCCATCCTGGAAGTGGTACCGCTGAGCGCGGCCGTCGCGAAGGCTCACGATTTGATGGAAGGCAAGGTGCGGGGCCGCATCGTCGTGGAAATCTAGACAAGCCGAGTCGGCTCAGCGTCCATCACGCCGATCCACCGGATCGACAGGCGGACCGCCGGCAATGGCCCTCTCTCATCGGCCGACCGGAAGGGCCGCCAGTCGCGGGTGGGCTTTGGGCGCCAGCCCAGGGGGGCGCCCCTTGGTGCCCACCAGATGGGCTTTCCTGCGGGCCAGCCCGGGCCTGGCCTTGGCCCCTTCGACCGGGGCCTCGGCCAAGGGGATGGCCGGCCGGGATGCTTCCGCGGTCTGTCGCACGAAGGCCTCGATGGCCTCGCCAAGATCCTGCGGGTCGAAATAGTAGACCCCTCGAAAGACCCATTCCCAGTAGTCCGAGCAGTACCAGACCGTAAAGGGGATGTCTCCAATCCAGCAGGTGCCTCCACTGGGGGTTCTGGAGGTGAGATCGATGATGGTTTGCTCGAGACTCATGCCTCACCTCTGGGTGGGGGCTCCAAATATGGGTTGATGACCTTCATGTAGCAATAGGGTCCTGAGCCTTTTCACCGGAATGAAAGGGAGTTCCATCGGCAGGAGGGACGGGACCCCACCCGCCGCCCCATGAAACTCACTTTCGATCCTGGAACCGGGGCGCCCGGCCCCGTTGTAGGGTAGAGGGCGTCGGAGGCGCGGCCATGACTGGAACGAGCAATGTCGCCGAGGTGGAGTGGATCGCCAGGACAGAGGATGTGTCCGTCCGGATCAACACCCTCGCCCCGGGGCAGGGCACACCCTGGCACTACCATTCGGTCGTCAACGATGACGTGCTTTGCCTGGCGGACCCGATCGAGGTCTGGCTGCGCGATCCGGATGAAACGATCCGCCTGGCCCCGGGGCAGCGGCAGCATATCCCGGCGGGGCGCGTCCATCGCGTCCTGAATCCCGCCGCCGCGCCCCTGCGCTATCTCCTGGTCCAGGCCACCGGGCCCTACGACTTCATCGCGGTGAAGACGGAGCCCTGAGCACCGCCCCCGGGTCGGCCCGCTTCCCGCGGCCCACAGTCCACAGCCCGCCGCGCTAGACTGGAACCCTCCCGCTCGAGGTTCCCGTGGCATTCACTCCAGGCAGCAGGCGCGGCGCCATGGCCGACATCAACATGACGCCGCTCATCGACGTGATGCTGGTGCTGCTGATCATCTTCATGATCGCGGCGCCCATGCTGACCACCGGCGTGGACGTGAAGCTGCCGGAGAGCCGCACGGGCCGCAACCTGGAAAGCGAGGCCCTGACGGTCTCCATCACCTTCGACGGGCGCCTGCAGTTCGGCCAGGCCTTCATGGCCCTGCCCGTGCTGGCCAACCAGCTGAAGGCCAAGGCCCAAAGCGGGGGCAAGCGGCCCGTGCTGGTGCGGGCCGACCACAACGTGCCCTACGGCCGCGTCATCCAGGTGGTGGATGCCATCCGCGAGGCGGGCTTCACCCAGGTGGGCTTCGTCACCGCCGCCGCGCCAGCGGCGCCTCCCGGCACCGACGTGAAATGAGCCAGGACCTCCAGACCTTCCTCCGCAGCCGCAAGCACCTGGGCGAGCTCCGCTGGGGGCCGGGGCTGGCCCTGAGCCTGGGCCTGCACGTGGCGCTGGGCGCCGCGTTCTTCTGGCCCCGGAGCCAGCCCCCGGACCCGGACGCGGAAGTGAAGGTCACCTGGGTGAACCTGCCGGCGGCCCTGGCCGGCGCCTCCGGGGGTTCGGAAGCGGTGGAGGAAGGCAAGAACGGCGAACGGCTGCGGCGCGTGGAGGAGGTGGCCCCGGTCCGCGCGACGGCGCCCTCGGCCACGGCCCCGGACCCCTTCGCCGTGAAGACCACCAAGGCTGCCGCCAAGGGCGACAACAAGGACGCCACCAGCCAGGGCACCGGCGCCACCGCCGCCAAGGGCAAGACCGCCACGGCCCATCCCATGCCGGGGGCGGTGGGCAGCGGCAACGGGGCGGCCTTCGGCGCGGGCAGCGGCATCCCGGGCCTCAGCCCCACGGCCGGCGTGCAGGGCGGCGTGGGCCTCGTGGGCGGGGTGGATGGCAACTTCCCCTACACCTGGTACCTCCAGCAGGTGCAGACGCGCATCACCACGAACTGGAACCGGGTGTCGAGCAGCCAGGGCCGGGTGCAGATCTACTTCCGCATCGCCAAGGACGGCAGCCTGGACCGCGTGCGCGTGGAGATCCCCAGCGGCAATGCGGCCATGGACGAAAGCGCCCGCATGGCCGTCCTGCGCTCCGCGCCCCTCCAGCGCCTCCCGGACGACTACGAAGGCGAGTACCTCGGCGTGCGGTTCTGGTTCACCTACTTGGGGAATTGAGCGCGTACACTCGCCATATGATCCTGTTCCTGCCGCTCGTCGCCCTGCTCGCCCCGTCCCCTGCCGTCCCCACCATGACGGCGGAACCCCGGGACGTCCGCCCCGGCGATTCGGTCCTCCTCTCCTGGACCTGCCCGCAGGTGCCCCAGGTCCGCCTGGAACCCGGCGGCATGATGCTGCCCGGGAAGTACCAGGTGACCCTGAAGCCCGCCTACACGACCACCTACCGCATCATCGACGCCCAGCCCGGGGGCCAGGAACTGGGCCACCTGGAAGTCCGCGTGACCCCGGGCCTGCCCCTGGGCGAGGCCGCCCGCATCTGCGCCTTCGACGCCAGCGCCAAGGCCGTGCTGCCGGGCGAACCCGTGGTGCTCCGCTGGGAATGCGCGGGCAGCGCCAAGGTGCGCCTGGAACCCGGCGGGCTCGAACTGGACGGCAAGAGCGAGGTGACCGTCACGCCCCTGGAGAGCACCCGCTACACCATCACGGCCAACAATGCGGCGGGAGGCCAGAGCCGCACGGTGGAAGTCTCCGTGCTGGGGCACCTCAAGGCCGCCCTGCCCCCCCCCGCCACCGTCTGCACCTTCGAGGCCAGCCGGACGCTCGTGAAGCCCGGCGAACAAGTGGACTTGCACTGGCTCTGCCAGGGCGACGCCAAGGTGCGCCTGGAACCGGGGGGGCTCGAACTGGACGGCCAGTCCAGCATCGCCGTGGTGCCCGATCGGACCACGGTCTACACGCTCAGCGTGAGCAACCTCCTGGGGGGGACGTCGCGCAGCGTGGAGGTGCGGGTGGAGGCCCCCCGGCGGGTGCTCACGGAAAAGGATCTGGCGGATCCCGAGGAGGCCGTCAAGCCCCTGGACCGCATGGACCTGGCCGAGGCGCTCCACCGGGGCGAGGCCCTGCGAAGCGCCGCGCCGGAAGGCTCCTGGACCCTGCGCCTGGTGGTCTCGGGCCGCGCCAACGGGCTCAAGCAGGTCGCCCGGGCCGCGGGGCCCAGGGCCACGGAGATCCTGGTGCTGCCCTTCCCGCGAAAGGACGGGGTCCGCTTCTGGCAGGCCTGCTATGGCACCTACCCCAGCCGCGCCCTCGCCGCCAAAGCCTGGAGCAAGGCCCCCGAATCGCTGCGCAGGACCTTCCGGGACGCCCTGCCCCAGCGCCTGCCCGCCGCCCCGCCCCCCGCGGCGGAAGGCGAGGTGCACTAGCCGCGAGTGACCTCCAGCGTGAAGGCCTCGCCGACCATGTCGGGGTCCAGCGTGTCGACGATGAAGTAGATCGTGCGGGTCTCCGAGGTGGGATTTTTGTAGGTGGCCTCGGGCTCCCCGGTCTGGATCCGGTTCTGGAGCAGCCCGGCCTCCTCCTGGCCCCAGGCGTTGACCCCCAGCACCCGGAACCAGGCCTTGCGGCCCTCCACCACATGGGCCCTCACGGTCCCGCCCCCCGGCACCTGGATGGCATAGGCCCGCCACCCGCTGATGTCCTGGATCTTGTCCGTCACCCGGACGCTGCCGGCGGGCAGCTGCAGGGCCGGCATGGAGGGCCCGCTCCGGGCCCCGCGCCGGGCCTGGCCCATGGGGCCCTCCCCACCACCGGCATCGCGGAGCTCCGAAACCAGGGGCCCCCGGGGAGCGGGGGGCAGATCCCGAGCCGCCACCTCGGGAAGGGGGGCCGGGGGCGCCTGCAGGGACAGCAGAGGGACGGTCAGGAACAGCGGGTTCATGGGCACCTCCACCCATGAGATGCCGCCAGGGGGTGGCGGGGTTCTGGCGGGACTTCGGATCCCGGGGAAGCGCCAGGAAGGGGGCTGGGGATGGCCTGAATCCCCCAGGTCACTTCCCCGGGGCATTGGGCTGCGGGGCCTGCTGGACCGCCAGCAGGACATAGGTCTTCTGGGGCTTCAGCAGCTCACCGTCGATCGCCAGGTTCAGGTCGCTGACGACGCGGCCCCCCTCGACGGGCCGGAAGGCCCCCGTGGTGTCGTCGTAGACCGTGACGATGATCAGGTCGTTCAGGGACTTCTTGGCGATGAAATCCACGCAGTAGTAGTGGCCGGATTTGGCCGAACCGTAGAGGGACCGCTGGAACCCGCTCAATTGGGCTTCCTGCCCTTCGGAAAGGCTGGTGGTCCTGGCGAGGGCCGCGTCGAAGACCTTCGGGGGGAGCTTGGCGTCCTTGCTGCATCCAAGGGAGGCGAGAAGGATCACCGTGACGAGAGCTGCGGGCTTGATCATGGGGCACCGGATGGGAAACCTAAAGAGAGGGCCTCGGCCCGGGCCGGAGGGCGCGGACCAGCATGGGCACGGCGATCATGGCGCCCAGGACGACCAGGACCGTCGTGTTGGGGTTCCGGAAGTAGGCGTTCAGGCGCAGGGTCGTGAGCGCGATGACGGCGTAGTAGAGCATGTCGCCCGCGATGGCGAAGGTCCAGCCCGCCAGGAAGCCGTGGCCTGCGGCCAGCGCCGAGGCCCGCCCGGTCATGGGATCCACGCCGAAGGCGATCAGGACGAGGGCCAGGGGGCCCGCACCGCCCCCGACATGGGCCGCGCTGCGGGCCATGGCGGCCTTCAGCGCCGCGCGAAGGCGGGCCAGGAACGGGACCTTCCTCCCCCAGGCGGCAAACAGCCGCAGGACCGGTTCAAAGGCGAGGGCCAGGAGCACGTCTGACACCAGGTAGAGCCCGGCGGTCAGGGGCCAGGCCAGGCCCTCGGACCGGGCGAGCAGCACCCCGGCGGGAATGCCGCCCCCGACCGGTAGAAGGAAGAGCAGCAGCACGGGGACCATGCTGGATGGTAACCCGATCAGGGGGCTGAAAGGCGGGTCGGCGGAGCCCGGGTCGAATGAGGGGTGACCTCAGGGCCGGACTTGGACGATGGTCGCCTGCATGAGGGCCACCACCTTGGAGGTGTTGCCCGAGAAGGCCAGGACCTCCCCGGTGCAGACCGTGAGGAGCCTGCCC
>JARLGO010000372.1 GCA_031292655.1 Geothrix sp. | reverse complement strand
TACCGGGTCTACGGCAACGACCTGACCGTGCGCACCAACCACGTGGACGCCACCCACGCCCAGATCATCCCGGCGGCGACCTTCCTCTACCTCGAAGGGCAGCTGGACCGGCCCGTGGAGGTCCGCTTCGAGGGCTTCCCCGCGACCTGGAAAGTGGCCTCCGCGCTGCCGCTGAAGAGGGGGGCCCACTTCGCCCGCGATTTCGACGCCCTCGTGGATGCGCCCTTTGAACTGGGGACCTTCCGGTCCCGGAGTTTCCAGAGCGGGGGCACCACCTTCGAGCTGGCCCTGACCGGAGCGCACAACGGCGACGAGGGCCGCATCGCGGAGGCCACGCAAAAGATCGTCGAGGCCGCGGGCGCGATCTTCGGCGGCTTCCCCTTCCAGCGCTACCTGTTCCTGCTCACCTTCGCGCCCAAGCTGCGCGGGGGCCTGGAGCATAGGGACTGCACCAGCCTCATCTCGGACAGCCACGCCTTCGACCGGCCCGAGGGCTACTTCGCGCTCTACCAGCTGGTGGCGCACGAGTTCTTCCACGCCTGGAACGTGAAGCGCCTCCACGACCCCGTGCTGGGACCCTTCGACTACAGCCGCGAGAACCCCACGCGGCTGCTCTGGTTCCATGAGGGACTGACCGCCTACATGGAGCATGTCCTCGTCCTGCGGGCGGGGGTGGTGCCTTGGAGCCACACGGCCAAGGAGCTGGCCCGCTGCTGGAGCGAACAGGCGCAGCGGCCGGGCCGCCTGGAGCAGAGCCTGGAGGAGTCCAGCTGGGACGCCTGGATCCGCCTCTACAAGCCGCACGAGTTCAGCCCCAACAGCTCCGTCAGCTACTACGACAAGGGTGAGCTGGTGGCCTGGCTCATGGATGCCTCCCTCCGGGAAGGCAGCCGGGGCAGGGCCGGCCTGGCGGAGCTCTTCGCCCTGCTCTGGAGCCGGCACGGCGAACAGGGCGTGACCGATGCCGACCTGCGCCGGGCCTACCAGGAGCTTTCCGGAGCGAGTCCCGCGCCCTTCTGGAACAAGTACATCTCCGGCCGCGCCGAGCTGGACGGCGCGCTCCTGCGCCGGGCCTTCGGGCTGAAGCTGGAAGCCCAGGCGCCCTGGGAGCGGCTCTCGCCCGAGGAGCAGGAGGATCCGGACGCCCTGCGCCGGGCCCGGGCCTGGACCGGCCTGGTGCTGGCCGCCAACGGGCCGACGGTGCAAAACGTGCTTCCCGGCAGCCCCGCCGCAGGGGCCGGGCTGAGTTTCGGCATGGAGATCCTGGCGGTGGATGGCTGGCGCACGACCAGCGCCGCCGAGGTGCAGCGCGGCCTCGCCCAGGTGGGCCCGGGGGGCCGGGCCGCGGTCCTGGCCGCGGACCGGGGACGGGTCTTCGAGGTTCGCGTACCTGTGGAGGAGAGTCCCGAGCGCAGCCACCGGCTGCTGCCGGACCCCAAGGCCAGCGCGGCCCAGAAGGCGGCCTTCGCGGCCTCCTACGGCCAGTCCTGGCCTGCCGAACGGGAGAAGCGGGGCCGGCGCCGGTGAGGGTCGCTGCGGTCATCGCCGCCCAAGATGAAGCCGAGTGCATCGCGTGGGTGCTGGAGGGTCTCAGGCCCTTCGGCCTCCACCGCCTCCTGGTGGTGGACGACGGCTCCGCCGACGGCACCGGCGCCGTGGCCGCCGCCGCGGGCGCGGAGGTGCTGCGTTTGGAGCCGGGGCAGGGCGGGGGGAAGGGCCAGGCCATGCGCGCGGGTATCGCCGCCCTGCAAACGGATGCCTTCGATTTCTACCTCTTCCTGGATGCGGACGGCCAGCACGATCCCGCGGACCTCCAGCGCTTCCTCGACCACCTGGAGGCCCACCCGGAGGCGGACTTCCTCATCGGCTCCCGGTTCCAGGACCGGGCGAAGATCCCTTCCAAGCGCTGGCGGACCAATGCCCTGGGTACCTGGACCCTGGGGCGCATCGCCGGCGTGACTTGGGAGGACAGCCAGAGCGGCTTCCGCCTGATCCGAAAGAAGGTGCTCGATCGCCTCGACCTCCGGGCCCGGGGCTTCGCCATCGAGATGGAGATCGCCATGAAGGCCGCGGACTGGAAGCTGCACTGGGCCCACGTCCCCATCCAGGCCATCTACCGGCCCGGCCCGCACCGGAGCCATTTCAGAGGGGTGATGGATACCTGGCTCATCGCCTGGGAGTCACTCAAATGTTGAACTGGCTTCAACCCGGTCTGGCCTTGTCACTTGGCGCTGCCCGGCAGCGCCAAGCTCGGTCCAAATCCGGGTTGACCTGGCTCATCGCCTGGGAGTCACTCAAATGTTGAACTGGCTCATCGCGTGGGAGTCCCTGAAATGCTAAGCCCTGGGATCAACCCCCTCGACTGGGACCTCGGCAACGTCCCTCCCGGGGTGGCCTGGGGGGGCGTGGACGAGGCGGGACGGGGGGCCTGGGCGGGGCCGGTGGTGGCGGCCTGCGCCGTGCTGGACGGGGACACGGTCCACCGGTGGGGCCATGTGCTGCGGGGCGTGCGGGACAGCAAGCAGCTCTCCCCAGAGCGGCGCGAGGCCCTGGCGGCGGAGCTGAAGGCCATCCTCCCCGCCTTCGGCATCGCCGAAATGGATTCCCTGGCCATCGACCGCGAGAACATCCTCGAGGCCACCATGATGGCCATGCGACAGTCCGTGTCCGAGCTCGCCGTCCGGCCGCGGATCCTCCTCGTCGATGGCAACCGCGGTCCGAGGACGGGGCTGCCCGAGCGCCTGGTGGTGGACGGCGACGCCCTCAGCTGCGCCATCGGCGCGGCCAGCATCCTGGCCAAGGCGCACCGGGACGCGCTGATGATCGCTCTGGAGGAGGCCCATCCCGGCTACGGCTTCGGACAGCACAAGGGCTACGGCACGGCCCTGCACCGGGCGAGGCTCCAGGAACTGGGGGTGAGCCCGGTCCACCGCCTCAGCTATGCGCCGGTGGCGGCGCTCCAGCAGGTGGACGAGGAACTGCGCGACCGGTTGCGCCACAGCCTGGATGCCTGCGCCTCGGTGGCGGCCCTGCAAGCCTGGGTCGAGCGGGAGCTGCGCCCCTCCTACGGCCGCCTGAAGCTGGTGTGGGTGGAGACCCTGCGCCGCCGCTACGCGGACCGGCTGGTCCAGCTGGCGGACGCGGAGGGCCCCGCCGGGGAGGGCGCATGACCACGGTGGCCCTGGCCCTCCTCCGGCGCGGCGAGCGCTGGTTCCTGCAGCGGCGAGACCCGAGGAACCCGATCCTGCCAGGCCTATGGGAGTTTCCGGGGGGGAAGTCCGAGGCGGGCGAGACCCCCCTGCAGGCCCTGCGGAGGGAGCTCCGCGAGGAGACTGGCCTGGACCTGCGAACCGCGCGGCCCTGCGCCGTCCTGGCGGGCACCCCGAGCCTCCATCCCTTCCTGGTGGAGGCGGACGGAGCGCCGCGCACGGACCTGGCCTGGGGTTGGTTCACGGTCGGGGAGATGCACAGGCTGCCCGTCCCCCCCCGGAACCGCGCCCTCATCGAGGGGCTACCGGCGGGCACCCCGTGGGGGAACCTCGGCTCCAGTCACCTCATCTGATAGGCTGAAGGCCCCAGGCCCGGAGATGCCATGCTGCGATTCCCCATTCGGACCTTGCTTTGCGCCCTCGCGGCGTCGGGGCTGTGGGCCCAGCAGACACAGACAGAAGTTGTCTTGACGGCCACCAGCAGCGCCAAGCTGGTGTTGGGCCTGACCTCGCCCAAGGCCACGGGCCTTGATGACGCCAACGTCGCCGCGGAGTTCACGGCGGTCCTCAAGCGGGACCTGGACGAGACGGGCGTCATGGCCGTGCTCCAGGAGCGCCTCCCTGCCGATGGCGCCCCCGCGAAGGCCTGGAAGGAGGCCGGGGCCCAGTGGCTCCTGAGCACGCGCCTGTCGAAGGCCGCCAACGGCGACCTGCAGATGGATGCCTCGGCCCTGGACACCACCGCGGAAAAGGGGGTGTTCAGCCGCTCCTACCATGCCAACCGGATCGTGCCGCTCCGCTACCTCGCCCACTACCTGGCCGATGATCTCGTGGGCCGCCTCACGGGCGAGAAGGGCGTGGCCTCCAGCCGCATCCTGTTCGTGCGCCAGGTGTCGAATGGCGTGAAGGAGCTCTTCCAGGTGGATCGGGACGGGGCGGACCTGATCCAGCTCACCCGGAA
The DNA here is from genome assembly GCA_031292655.1 of Geothrix sp. Taxonomy (GTDB): domain Bacteria; phylum Acidobacteriota; class Holophagae; order Holophagales; family Holophagaceae; genus Geothrix. The sequence goes on along the minus strand of JARLGO010000372.1, from coordinate 4,385 downwards.
CGGCAGCCTCACCCTTTCCCCGACGGTGGCGGCGGACGGCCGCCTGGCCTACGTCACCTACAAGTCGGGCCCACCGGAGATCTGGGGCCAGCGCAAGAAGGACGGGCCTCATGAAAAGCTCTACCCGACCAGCGGAGCCGGGGGCATGCTCTCCTCGCCCGTGTGGTCTCCGGACGGCAAGCGTCTGGCCTTTGTACAGGGGGATCGCCGTGGCAACAGCGACATCATGGTGCTGGACATCGCCACGGGCCGGGCCCGGCGCCTGACGGACAGCAACGGGATCAACACCGAACCGACCTGGAACCCGAACGGGAATCAGCTGGCGTTCACCTCGGATCGCGAGGGAGGGCCCCAGATCTTCCTCATGCAGGACGACGGCTCGAACCTCCGCCGCCTGACCGGGGAGGGCCTCTACAACGCGAGCCCCGCCTGGAGCCCCAATGGGGCCATGGTGGCCTACGTGTCCCGGTTCGAGGGGAAGTTCGATCTGTTCGTCTACAAACTGGGCGAGGGGAAGGCCTACCAGATCACCACGGGCGTGAGCACCTCTGAATCGCCCGCCTGGTCGCCTGATGAGCGCCACCTCGTGTTCACCAGCAACCGCTTTGGCTCCTCCCAGCTCTTCACCACGGATCTTTCGGGCCGCCAGATCGAGCGTCTGACCGAACTGGCGGGCTGCCAGAGCCCCCGCTGGCTCCGCGGACGATAAAAAAATAGTTAACCTCTGCAGCACCCTTCTATACTCATTTCCATCCAGGAGGAACTACCCCATGCGATACGGAATCTACGTCGTCCCGGCCGCCATCGTGCTCACTCTCGGCAGTCTTGCCTGCAAGCCCCCCAAGACTGCAGAGCAGATCAAGGCCGAAACCCAGAAGGCCTTCAACGAGGGCTACCAGGCGTTCAAGGATGGCAAGGCCCGTACGACCAACCCCTATGTGAACGACAAGGAAGCCCCCTACATGGCGCCGGCCTGGTACGACGGCTGGGACAAGGCCAAGGCTGACCAGGATGCCGCCGACAAGGCCGCCGCCGACAAGGCTGCCGCCGATGCCAAGGCCGCTGCCGACGCCAAGGCCGCCGCCGATCGCGCGGCTGCGGAAGAGGCCGCCCGCAAGGCCGCAGAGGCCCAGAAGGAGACGGTTCACACGGCGGCCGCCAAGGCACTCGTGAACATCCACTTCGACTTCGACAAGTCTGAGATCAAGGAGAACGACCGCGCCATCCTCCAGGGCATCGCGGACTTCATGAAGGCCTTCCCCGCGGCCAAGGTGGAGATCGCGGGCAACTGCGACGAGCGCGGCACCAACGAGTACAACCTCGCCCTCGGCAACAAGCGCGCCGCCGCGGCCCTCGCCTACCTGAAGACCCTGGGCGTGGACGAGACCCGCTTCACCACCATCAGCTACGGCAAGGAGAAGCCCCTCTGCACCGAGGCCAACGAGGCCTGCTGGAGCCAGAACCGCCGCGACGAGTTCAAGCTCAAGTAGGAGACCGGATCCACATCGCGCGAAGCGGGGGCAGCGGCCCCCGCTTTTCGTTTAGGATGGGTGTGGAGTCCCGGAGTCCCCATGAGCGCCCGAACGATGATGCTTCCCGCCCTGGTTGCCCTGCTCGCCATCGGCTGCGGCTCTGAGGAAGAGCTCCGCCGGGTCGAGCAGGAAGTGGGCGATCTCAAGCTGGAGGTCTTCAAGCTGCGCCAGGTGGTGGAGGACGGCAACAAGAAGGCCCAGTCCGACCAGCAGGCCGCCGCCGAGGCCCGCGCCCAGGATCGCCGGTTCCAGGCCGATCTGCAGGACAGCCTGCGGCAGGTGCAGGACACCACCCGAGCCCTGAACAACCGGCTCAACAGCCAGCAGTCCAAGGCCGGACCGCGGCCCGCCGCCGAGCCTCCGGCCCCCGCCGCCACCGAGGACGAACGGGCCTTCAACGCCGCCGTCCTGGACTACAACCGCGGCAACTACCCGCTCGCCGCCGAGGGCCTCGAGCTCTTCCTGAATACCTACCGCCAGAGCGCGAAGCGGCCCGAGGCGCTGTTCTTCCAGGGCCTCTGCTACTACAACCAGCGCGCCTTCGACAAGGCCCAGGCGGATTTCGACCGGATCATCCGGGATCACGCGGCGTCGCCCCAGTTCCTGCCCGCCAAGCTCAAGCACGCCCAGTGCCTGCTCAAGCAGGGGCTCAAGCCGGCCGCCGTGATCGCCTTCCGGGAACTGGTGGATGGGTTCTCCGGCAGCGCCGAGGCCCGAACCGCCCAGCAGGAGCTGAGCGACCTGGGCCTCTAGGGTGGCGACCGAGACCTGGCGCGTCCCCGTCCGCGTGGACTTCGCGGGCGGCACGCTGGACCTGTGGCCCATCTACGCCATGCTGGGCGGTTGCCTCACCGTGAATGCCGCCGTGGACCTGTGGATCAGCCTCGAGATCACGCGGGGTGGGCCGGGCCACCGGGTGGTGAGCCGGGACCTGGGGCTCGACCAGACCTTCGAGTCCTGGCCATCGGAGCCGCCCGTGGGGCTTTCCTGGGCCTGGCGGGTCCTTGCCGCCTCGGGGAGGCCGCCCGCCTCGGTGGTCATTCACAGCCCGGTGCCTCAGGGATCGGGCCTCGGGGTCTCCTCCTGCCTGGGAGTGGGCCTCCTCGGGGCGGCCCTCCACGAGGAAGCCGGTGCAGGTCTCGCGGCCAAAATCCCCCTTCTGCGGGACTTGGAAAGCAGGGAGCTTCAAACTCCGACGGGCTGGCAGGACTACTATCCGGCCGCCCTGGGGGGGGCCCTGGCCCTCCACTGGGACGGGCCCGCTCCGCGCTGGGAGCGGCTGGAAGCCCACCCCGGCCTGCTGGCAGAGCTAGTGGTGTTCTACACCGGGAAGCCCCACCACTCGGGCCTGACGAACTGGGAAGCCTACAAGCGCTTCATTGAAGGCGACGCCCAGACGCGGCAATCCCTGTCCGACATTCGGGAGATCGCCCGGGAGATGGCCCAGGCCCTCCCTTCCGATCCGGCGGCCGTGGCCGAGCTCCTGGAGCGGGAGGGCCGGGCGCGGGTGGGGCTCTCCCCGGCCGTGGAGACCGATGCCATGCGCGCCGTGCGGGATCGGGGCCGCCGCGAGGGCTGGTATGCGGGGATGAAGCCCTGCGGCGCCGGGGGAGGGGGCTGCTGCCTGCTGGTGGTGAAGGACGGGCGGCGCGAGGCCGCCGAAGCCGCCCTGCGGGACATGGGCCTGCCGCCGCTGGACCTCCAGATCACGCCGAGGGGGCTGCACAGGCTCTGATCAGGGACTCCGGATCCGGGGCCTCCAGCGGGACCTGGCCAGGCGTCTCCAGCAGGTCGCGGAGGCGCTGGTCCCGTTTTCCCAGGGGCAGCCCCCGGAGCTCCTCCCGGGCCACCCAGCGCAGGCCCTCCGCCGGCGTGAAGCGGGATTCCACGTGAACGTGGAGGGGGCTCACGGCCTCCCGGCGGTGGGTGTAGACCTGGACCCAGCCGGGCCAGGCGACGATGGGCCGGGGGCCGGGGACCGTGGGCTGGGGGCTGTGGCTGGCGGCCTCGAAGGTCGGCCAGCGCCAGAGGCCCGCCAGCAGACCTCTGGCGGCGGGCGGGTGCAGCAGGACGTGGGCCTCGGCCTCCAGGGCCAGCAGCCACAGGGAGCTGGCCTTCGGCTTCGCCCGCTTCGCCGCGGGCGGGATGTCGCCGGTGCGGCCCGCGCGCCGGGCGGCGCAGGGGCCGGCCAGCGGACAGGCGGCGCAGGCCGGGGCGGGGGCGCAGACCGTGGCACCCAGCTCCATGAGCGCCTGGGTCATGCGGGACGGGCCGTGGGCCTTCAGGGCCGGAGCGAGCCAGCTCCGCAGGTCCGGAGCCAGGGGCTTCGGATCGCCCTCGATCAGCAGCAGGCGCGCCAGCACCCGGAAGACGTTGCCGTCGAGGGCCGGGGTGGGCCACTGGAAGGCGATGGCGCCCACGGCGGCGGCGGTGTAGGGACCGAGGCCCGGCAGGTCCGCCAGGCCTTCCAGGTCCGCGGGCCAGCCTTCCGCCGCCACGGAGGCCGCTGCGGCCTGGAGGTAGCGGGCGCGGCGGTAGTAGCCCAGCCCCTCCCAGGCCTTGTGGACCGCGTCCTCAGGAGCCTCCGCGAGGGCCCCGGGATCCGGGAATTCCTCCAGCCAGCGCGTGAAGTAGGGAATCACCGTGGCCACCTGGGTCTGCTGGAGCATCAGCTCGGAGACCAGCACGGCATAGGGGGCCGGGTGCGGACCGTCGAGGTCCGCCGTGCGCCAGGGCAGGTCCCGCCGCGCCCGGTCGAACCAGGGGGCCAGGGGCGCGAGGAGTTCCGGTGACGAAGGCCAGGACATGGGTTGAAGCTAACAGCTACTGCTGAGAGAAAGCAGAAGCCCGGCT
>JARLGO010000371.1 GCA_031292655.1 Geothrix sp. | reverse complement strand
TTGAACAGCTTCAGCACCCCCTCCGGCATGGTGGGCCGCTGGATGGGCGTGATGCCCTGGGGGCCGTTGGTGAAATTCAGGGGCTTGTCCAGGTTGTTGGCCAGCTGCCGCACGATCTCGCCGAAGGCCAGGGTGATGACCGCCAGGTAGTCGCCCCGGACCCGGAGCACCGGCAGGCCCAGGACCAGGCCTAGGATCGCGGCGACGATGACGCCCAGGAAGATGAACAGGTAGAAATAGTCCGGTGCCAGGAAGAACGGCGTGTTGAGGGCCTTGGTGGTGACCGTGGAATGGAGGAGGTAGGGCTGCTGCGAGCCGAAGAAGGCCCACAGGTAGGCCCCCACCGCGTAAAAGGCCATGTAGCCGAAGTTGAGCAGGCCGGAGAAGCCCACCACGATGTTGAGGCCCAGGGCCAGGGCGGAAAACACCGCGATCTGGAAGATGACCTCCAGATAGAACACGTTCCGGGCGCCCAGGATGGGCACCAGGACCACGGCGAGGAAGACCGCCAAGCCCAGCTGGACCGCCCGGTTCATCTTGAGCCAGTAGATGGAGCTGGCGGCGAACACGAACACCAGGAAGCCGGGGATGGAGCGGGGGCTCAGGTAGACCAGGGAGAAGCCCAGGATGATGAGGCCGATGCTCACGAAGTAGGGCGTGCGGCCCCGGTCGAGGACGGTCAGGAACTCCTGGAAGCGGCTCTTGAGGGATTCTTTCATGGGAATCCTCCTACGCCTTCTGCGAGACTTGCTCGCCCAGCAGGCCATTGGGCCGGAACACGATCACGAGGATGAGGATGAGGAAGGCCACCATGTCCTTGTACTCGGCGCCGAAGGAACCCATGGTGTAGGTGCCGAGGTAGGCCCCGGCGAAGCTCTCGATCATGCCGAGGACCATCCCACCCAGCAGGGCGCCCGTCAGGTTCCCGATGCCTCCCAGCACAGCGGCGGCGAAGGCCTTGATGCCCGGCATGAACCCCACGAAGGGATCGATGCGGGTGAACTTGAGGGCATACAGGACGCCGGCGGCGCCCCCCAGCGAACCACCCACCAGGAAGGTGATGGAGATCATGGCGTTGACGTTGATGCCCATGAGGGCGGCGGTGTTCTTGTCTTGGGAGACGGCCCGGATGGCCTTGCCCATCTTGGTGGAGCCCACCAGATAGTTCAAGGCCACCAGCATGGCCACCGCCGCCAGGATGACCACCACGGACTTGACCTGGATGTCGATGACCTTGGATCCGATGCGAAAGAGGGTGAGGCGTTCGTCAAAGTTGCCGAAGGTGGGGATCACCCGGTAGAACTGGCCGCTGGTCATGCTTTCGACCAGCCGGATGATGTCTTGCAGGGCGAAGGAGACGCCGATGGCCGAGATGAGCGCGATCAGGGTGGGGGAGCTGCGCAGGGGACGGTAGGCGACCCGCTCGACCAGCACGGCCATGCCGCCCGAGGCGGCCATGCCGATGATCAGAGCGAGGCCCAAGTACATGAAGGCCCCCATGGCGGAGGCCTTGGCCAGGGCCCCGAGCCCGTTGAGGGCGATGAGCGACTCGACCCCGCAGAAGGCGCCAATGGCGAAGATCTCGCTGTGGGCGAAATTGATGAACTGCAGGACGCCATAGACCATGGTGTAGCCCAGGGCGATGGCGGCATAGACGAAGCCGATGGTCACGCCATCGATAAGCACCTGCGGCAGGCTGTTCAGCGTGTAGGTCCAGATGCCCACCCCTTGGGTGGCCCGCAGGACCTGGTCCGCCCCAGAGCCGCGGAAGAGCAGGGCGAGGACCAGCATGACCGCTGAGCAGACCACCCCCGCGCCCGTGATAAAGACCGCCATCTGGCCAATGGGCAGCAGGATTTGACGGACATTTACCGATCCCATGAAATGACGCATAGGGTCTCCAAAATTCCCCCCCTCTCCGCGGGAGAGAGGGGGGGTGTTGTACCTGATGGCTTACTTAGGCGGGGCGATGGTGAGGGTCTGGTCGATCTTGTTCGAGGCCCACTGAGCGGCGTCGGGCGAAGTGACCTGGATGACGAAGTACTTGCCCATGGTCGGGTCGCCCTTGCCGTTGAAGGTGTAGGTGCCGGTGACGCCCTTGAAGTTCTGGAGGGCGCGCACGGCCTTGCCCACGTCGGCCCGGGAGGGCAGCTTGCCGCCGTTGGCGGTGGTGGCGTTCTCGATGGCCTTCAGCAGGATGGCGGTGCAGTCATAGGACTGGGCGGCGAAGGGCTGGGGATTGTTGCCGAACTTGGCCTTGAAATCGGCCACGAACTTGGCGGCGTCGGGATAGACGCTGGCCGGTCCGGACACGGTGGAGAAGTAGGTGCCGGCACCCTGCATCAGCGCGTCGCCGGCGATCTTGGCGGCGTCGGGGGAATCGAAGCCGTCGTCCGACAGGCACATGCCCTTGAAGCCCTTCTGGCGGGCCTGCTTGTAGAGCACGGCAGCCTGGTCGAACATGCCGCCAAAGTAGATGCACTCGGGCTTGGCCGCGATGATGGGGGAGAGGATGGCGTCGAAGTTGGCCTTCTCCTCGGTCCCGGCGAAGCCCACCACCTTCATGCCCTGGGCCTCGGCTTCCTTCTTGAAGTATTCGGCGATGCCCTGGCCGTAGGCGGTCTTGTCGTGCAGCACATAGGCGGTCTTGATGCCCTTGCTCTTGGCGAACTGGGCCCCCACCGCGCCCTGCACGTCGTCCCGGCCGCAAACGCGGTTGATCTCGGCGTAGCCGCGCTCGGTCACCTTGGGATTGGTGTTGGCGGGAGACACATTGCAGAGGTTGGCGGCGTGGTACTCCTCCGAAGAGGGGATCTGGACGCCGGAATTGTAGTGGCCCACGACGCCGAGCACGGCCGGGTCGGAAACGATGTTCTTGGCGTTGGCCACGCCGGTGTCCGGGTTGCCCTGGTCATCGAAGGGCGCGAGCTCCACCTTGTAGCCCATCTTGGTGAGGGGCCCGGCGAGCTGGTCGATGGCGAGCTGGGTGCCGCTCTTGATGTCGCTGCCGATGACCGACATGGCGCCGGACAGCGGACTCTGGGTGGCGATCTTGATGGTCTTGTTCTCCTTGTCGCACCCTGAGGCCAACAGGAGGACGAGCGTCGCAATGGTCGGCGCGAAGATGGAAACGGGTTTACGCATGGACTTGCCTCCTGAAGTGAATGGGGTGGGGATGCCAGCGGACGCGAACGGCTCCGGTGGCGTTGACGAGAAAGTGTGATATCCAGTCGAACTGGACCTGAAGGGCCTTGCTTATGCGCGAACCATACATGCCGAGATCGTCGTAATCGGTTTACTACACACGGCAATCAAGAGAAAGGGAATTGTGACTGGCGTCGGCGATTTCCCCGCGGGTGGACCGGGCGCCGGGTTTCACGAAGCTCCTCCATCCGTACACCAGGGCCCCCGCCAGGAGCAGCCACCCGATGGGCGAACGAGCCGCCATCCTGAGGTCCTGCCAGGAAGGAACCGCACCAAAGAGCAGGTTCGCCAGGAAGAACACCGTGCCCGCCTCCTTCCACTCGAGCACGGGATGGGCTCCCAGCCGCCACACAAACAACCCCCAGGCCGCAGCCAGCAGCAGGAGCGGCGCAAATCCGATGAAGAAGGCGTTGTACCAGCGGAGATTCGAAAAGGCCACCGACCCGAGCAGGAGGCCCCCTTCCGTGCGCCTCGGGAAGACCGTGAAGCGGACCGGCCGGCCGTTGAGCAGCTTGCCCACCAGCCAGTGGCAAAGCTCATGGCCAAGGGTGCCCGGAAGCACCAGCAGCGAGAACAGCCAGAAGGACCGCCGGGCCTGGCTCATGATCCAGAGCACCCCGGCCGTTCCCGCCAGATAGGCGAAGGACCAGCCGTGATCTCCCGTCCCCGCGCCCCAGACATGGCTCATCGGCGTCGCCCTCCCGCATCCATTGGATCAGTTCAAGGGCCTGGCTGGGGGCACCCCGCCACGATCACCAGGTCCGGCGAGGTGGCGGACCAGGCTTCGCCGCTCATGGAACCCAGGACCTCGCGAATGCGGAATCCGGCCTCGCCGAGCAGCGTTTCGATCTCGGTCCGCCGCCATCCCCGGAGGGCGACATCCTGGGCGGCCACCAGTTCGAGGGGGGGATCGCCGCCGGGCCGGTAGCGCAGCTGGGCCGGCGTGAAGGTGAGGCGGCCGCCCCCATGGTGCGTCATGAGGCGCAGGAAGACCGTGCTTTCGCCTTCCACCTCCCCGGGGCGGAGGGCCACCGGGAAGGTCCGCTCGGCGCGATCCAGGATGCGATCGTAGTTGAGCAGCTGGAGGAGGAAGGGGGCGCCTGGCCGGAGGAGCCGGGCGAGGCCGGAAAAGAAGGCCCGGACCTCGGAGTCCTCGCAGAGGTGCGGCAGGGTGTTCCCCAGGCAGAGGGCCCCGCCCTGCCCCGCTTCGAGATCCCTCTCCAGTGCCGTGAGCCCCGCCTGGAGATACCGGCCTCCGGGATCGGCCTGGCGGGCGGCTTTCAGCTGGGAGGGGGAGGCATCCACGCCGGTCACCTCGAACCCCAGGGCCTTCAGGAACCGCGTGTGCTCGCCGCTGCCACAGCCCAGGTCGAGCAGGCGGCGCGAAGGCGCCTCGGCCAGCACGCGCTGGAGGAGCGGTGCCTCGCGCTGGAGCCGCTCGGGCCAGGCGATGAGGTCACGGTAGGCGATGCGGCCATAGGCGTCGGGCGGGGCCTCCACGCCTACCTCGGCCACAGCCAGCCGAAGACCCCGGCGCTGAGCAGGCCGTAGACGAGGGCATCGGCCAGATCCTTGACCGCGCTGCGCCAGGGCTTGCCCATCCAGATGGCGCTGGGGATGGCACCGAAGCCGTAGGTCAGGAAGGACACGGCCCCGATGACGCGGAACACCTGGAGGTAGTGGGTGCCGGGCGCCAGGGTGCGGCTGGCCAGGTAGGCGGCCATGAAGGCCACCAGCACCGAGTAGGCGAACCACTTGCCCAGGGCCGCTCCCATGGCCGGCATGCCGTTGGGCACGATCACCAGGAAACCCACGGGGCCGTCCTGGTACTTCTGCTGCATGTCGGGTTTCCCCATGTCCTTCATGTCGGCGCAATGGGGCAGCACGTACTGGCCCGGGGCGGGGGTCCCCTTGCGAATCGCCGCGCGCACCTCGTCTTCGTTGGAGAGGGCGTTGTAGTCCGAGGCGTGCCACTTCACCACCATGTGGATGAGGCTGCTGGCCGCGAAGACGCAGACCGCGGACAGGAGGATGGGAAGCCAGAGCTGGACGAGGGGGACATGGACCATGGCGGCTCCTTGGTGTCGGGACATCGGTTCGGGGGCGTGGGTAGGGTGGGCTTCCCGGGCAATCCGGTCAAGGGGATCCCGCCGATCCGGATCAGCCCCGCCGGGGCCTGCGGGGGCCCGGGGCGGAGTGCTCGCCCGTGGCGGCGTCCACGGCGTCGATCCACCCGGCCCGGCTGCCGGGAAAGGCGTCGGCATAGGGCACGTAGGGCTTCAGGTCCAGCACCGGGGTGCCGTCCAGCAGGTCCAGGCCGCGCAAATGGAGGGTGCGGCCCTGGATGGACACCAGCTCCACCGCCGACAGGCCGATGGCGTTGGGGCGGTGGGGGGACCGCGTGGCCAGCACCCCCCGCTTGCCCCGGGGTCCGCGAGGCGGCTGCACCAGAGGCGCCCAGCCCTCGCTGAGATGGAAGGCGAAGATGAGCCAGACGCGCTGGAAGCCCTCCAGGTCCCGCAGCATGGTCTCGGGCAGGGAGGCGTCCAATTCCAGCGTGCCTTCGGCGGGGAGGCCCGTCGCCGTGCCCTCCACCACCGTGGGCTGATGGGGTGCGTCGATGCGCCTCGCGTAGGGCGTGCGCACGACGCCGATGGGGCGGTAGGTGAAGGGGGTGGCATCCATGGACGAAGGGTAGCGCCCGCCGGGATCGCAATAAATATTTATAAATCAATAAATGAATGTTTTTTACAAATATGGTCTTGCCCATCAACATGATTCATGACAGGGTGGACCCGCCCATTCCACGCCTCAAGGCGTCCATCTCCGCTCGTCGAACGAGCCCCATTGAAGGAGCGCGCCATGCGATTTCGGCACCTGGTGACCGCGGCAGGTCTGATCCTTTCCACGCTGGTCGGCGGCGGGCCCGCCAGGGCCGCCGCCGGTCCCTCGATCGCGGTGGCCGCCGAGGTGCCCCAGACCGTCTCCATCGTCTTCAAGTTGAGGAACGCCCAGGACCTGGAACGGTTCATCGCCCAGAGCGTGGACCCCCAGAGCCCGCATTTCCGGTCCTTCTATTCCACGCAGGATTTCGCCGAGGCCTTCGGACCCCGGGACTGGGAATTGGCCACGGTGCTGGCCTTCATGCGGCAGAACGGCATCGCCATCGATGAGGTCTACGACAGCCACATGATCGTCCGGGCCACGGGGACCACGGCCCAGTTCAACGCCCTCCTGAATACCGTGATCTGCTCCTACCCGGATGACCATGGCCGAAGGTTCCAGAGGCCCTCCCGGAAGCCCTCCGTACCCAAGGAGATCAAGGACATCGTGCTGCTGATCGCGGGCCTGGACACCACCCCCGCCCTGCACTCCCACCTGCGGCGGTCGCCGCAAATCACGGATCCCTCCCTGGGGGAGGCCGCCCCGGCCCTGGTCCTGCCCAGCGGCGCGGCCGCCACGGGCGTCCCCGGCAACTTCACCGTGGGGGATGTGGCCAATCTCTACCACATCAACCCCCTCTACGACCGCCACATCACCGGGCAGGCCCAGACGCTGGGCATCGCCACCCTGGCGACCTTCGACCCGACCGATGCCTATGGCTACTGGAGCGCCCTGGGCCTGCACGTGGCCCCCAACCGGATCAAGGAGATCCCCCTGGACGGCGGGACGGGGACCGACGGGGCCGACGAGACCACCCTGGATGTCCAGCAGGCGGGCGGCCTCGCCCCCCGGGCCAGGATCCTGGTCTATGAGGCGCCCAACACCACCTCGGGCTTCCTCGACCTCTTCTACCGGGCCGTGTCCGACAACCGGGTGGACACCCTGTCCTGCAGCTGGGGCCTGGGGGAGGCCTTCCTGGATGCCGATACCCTCACGGCCTACCACCAGGCCTTCCTGGAAGCCGCGGCCCAGGGCATCCCCGTCTTCTCCTCCGCCGGAGATGCGGGCGCCTTCGATGTGAACAGCTCCCTCCCCACGCCCCAATTCTCCCCGCTGAATTCCGTGGACCACCCCGCCGCCGATCCCTACGTGACCGCCGCCGGGGGGACCACCCTGCCCATCACCCTCGTCCTGCGCCACGGCAACATCGTGGTGCCCCAGGAGCGCCCCTGGGGCTGGGACTACCTGGAAAACTACATCGTCACCTACTACGGGCAGTACACCTATGATGCCTTCTACTTCCCCGTGGGCGGCGGCGGCGGCGTGAGCATCAACTTCCCGGCCCCGTCCTGGCAGCTGGGCCTGGCCGGTCGGCGCACCACCTCGGCGGATTTCTCGACGCTCTACTACTACCCCAACTACACGCCCACCAATCCCGACACCAGCGGCGCCCAGGACCTGGCCGATCTCCCCATCGGCTATGCGGGCCGCAACCTCCCGGATGTGTCCCTCAACGCCGATCCGGAAACGGGCTACCTGCTGTACTTCGGCGGCGCCTTCTCCAACGGCTACGGCGGGACCAGCTTCGTGGCCCCGCAGCTCAACGGCATCGCGGCCCTCCTCACCCAGTCCGCCGGCTCCCGCCTGGGCTTCCTGAATCCCCAGCTCTACGCCATCTACGCCCGCCGCGGCTACGGACCAAAGAGCCCCTTCAACGCCATCACCACCGGCACCAACCTCTACTGGCAGGCCATCCCGGATTACAACCCCGCCTCCGGGCTGGGCACGCTGGATGTGACCCGGCTGGACAAGGAGCTTTGCGGGCACTGAAGCCCGCAGGAGGCTCGGCAGGATCGTCCCTCCGGCCCCCCACTTCCGTGGATGGGGGCCGTTTCGCGAACCCCTGCCCCGGGGGGCCGCCGAAGCTCCTACCATTCGAACATGGCCAACGACGATCCCTCCCACCAGCGCCGGGTCCGCTACAAGGGCACGCACCCCCGGCGCTTCGGGGAGAAGTACAAGGAGCTCTCCCCGGATCGGCATGCCGGGGAGCTGGAGAAGGTGAGGGCCCGGGGCCATACGCCGGCGGGGACTCACCGCCCGATCATGGTGGCGGAGATCCTAGAGGTGCTGGCTCCAAAGCCTGGTGAAGTCGCATTGGACGCCACCTTGGGCTACGGCGGCCACACGCTGGAGCTCCTGGCGCGGCTGCTTCCCGGCGGACGGCTCATCGGCGTGGACGTGGATCCCCTGGAGCTGCCGCGCACCGAGGCCCGCTTGCGGGGCCTGGGCTTCGGCGAGGACGTGCTCACCGTGCGCCGCATGAACTTCGCGGGGCTGCCCCGCCTGAAGGCGGAAGCCGGCGGCTTCGACCTGGTGCTGGCGGACCTGGGCGTCTCCTCCATGCAGATCGACAATCCCGCCCGGGGCTTCACCTGGAAGGCGGCGGGTCCCCTGGACCTGCGCCTCAACCCCCAGCGTGGCCGGTCCGCCGCGGACCTGCTGGCCGCCCTGGACGAGGGGGCCCTGGCGGAGCTCCTCCTGGAGAACTCGGACGAACCCCACGCGGCGGTCATCGCCAAGGAAGTCCATGGCCGGGAGATCCGCACCACCCGCGACCTCGCGGAGCGCATACGCTCGGCGCTGCGCGCC
>JARLGO010000370.1 GCA_031292655.1 Geothrix sp. | reverse complement strand
CCGATCCGCCATGATCCGCGGCACGGGATCGCAGGTCAGGTCCAGGCGGAAGGTCCGGGGGAGGTCCAGCTGCAGGGTGGCCAGGTAGGCCGGAAGCCAGTCCTCCAGGTCGAGCGGCTCCAGCTGGAGGAAGCCATGGCCTGAGAAGTCCAGCATCTTCCAGGAGAGGCTGACGGCGCGGTTGAGGGCGCTCTGGGCCCGGCTCAGGGGTTCCGCGATGGGGGGAACGCCCTTGGCCCGCATCCACATGATCTCGAGGTTTCCCTGGATGGCCTGGAACAGGTTGTTGAAATCGTGAGCGATGCCCCCGGCCATCAGGACCAGGCTTTCCGCCTTGCGGGCGCGGTGCTCGTTTTCCTGCACCTGCTCCCGCTCGCTGAGGTCCCGGACCACGGCGAGGATCTGCCGGGGCTCGGCTTCCCTGAGCAGGCTGAGGCGGACCTCCACGGGAAAGGTGCTGCCGTCCTTGCGCCGGTGCCGTGCCGCGATGCTGACCTGCTGCCCCGCCTTCAGGGTGCGCCGGACCAGGGCGTTGTCGGCCTCGCCGTAGCCGGGGTCGAGGTCCCCGACGCGCAGGTGGAGCAGCTCGTCCATGGAATAGCCGGTGCTGGTGCTGGCCGCCCGGTTGCAGAGGAGGATGTGGCCCTCCTCGTCGTTCAGGAAGATGGCGTCGCCGGCATTCTCGATCACGCTGCGGAACCGGGATTCGCTGGCCTTCAGGGCCTCCTCGGCCTGGTGGCGCTCAGTCACGTCCTTCCCCATGATCAGGGCCAGGTCCTCGTCGCCGAAATGCATGAGCCGGGCCGTGATCAGCACATGGCATTCCGAGCCGTCCCGGCGCCGCAGGGTGGATTCTCTCGTGGTGGTCGCCCCGTAGCGGTGCAGTTCGTCCACCAGGGCCTGGCGCTCCTCCGGACGGGACCAGGCGCTCAAAATCGTGAGGGAGTGGCCCAGGGCCTCCTCCTCTGTGAGGCCCGTGATCTCGCACCAGGCCTGGTTCACCATGACCAGCACGCCGTCGGAAAGCCGGGTGAGCGTGGCCGGATCCGGAGACAATTCGAACAGCTGACGGAAGCGCTCCTCGTTGGACCGGATGACCTCGGCCACCCGGCGCAGCTCGGAAATGTCCTCCAGGATGGCCAGGTGCCTGGGGGGCTCGCCGGGCAGGGTGGGCAGCCGCACCAGGTCCTGCCTTCCCCAGATGACATGACCGTCCCGGTGGAGGTAGCCCTTTTCCCGCTGGATCTCCGAGATCCTGCCCTCGGCCAGGTTCCGCGCCGCGTCCCGGTCGGCCTTCAGGTAGTCGGGATGGGTCACGTCCAAGAAGGTGCGTTGCAGCAGCTCCTCGGAGGAATAGCCCAGGATCATCCCCAGCCGGGGATTCACCGAAAGGTAGCGGCCGCTGCGGGTGTCCACGATGGCCATGCCCAGGGTGGCGCAGTCGAAGATGGCGCGGAACTGCGCTTCGGTGGCCAGGATCTCCTTGCCCCGCCGGTCCGCCAGCCGGCGGGCCCGGATCTCGGACCCCAGGAGGATGGCCAGCACGGCGAGGAGCAGCAGGCCTGCGACCGGGCCGCCCCCCAGCGCCTCCCAGGGACGGTTCCGGCCCAGTTCATCGGGGGAGGGGCTGGGTTCGACCAAGGTGGTCCAGACCCGGGCCGCCACCCCCACGAAGCGGACCATGCGCGGGCCCTCGCTGGGGGGGAACCACCCCGCGTCCCGGCCGGGCCGCAGACCGCGCCCCAGGCAGGTGGCCACGCTTCGGAGCACCTGCTCCAGGGCCTCCATCCGCCATTCCGCCCGTTGGATGAGCGCGGCCCCCTGAGCGGCCTGGAGCCCCACCAGGGGGGAGGCCTCCGCCCGCCGCCCGAGGTGCCCCGCGCCAAGCGCGAACAGCGCCGCGAGGACCAGCCCGACCCACGGCCAGGGGGTACGGAGCGAGGCAGCGTACAGACGGCGGGTCTGATTTGCGGAAGCGGCCATGGCTTCCCTTCGAGGGGCGAGGAGAGTCCCTAAATTTACTTTACGACGATCCCGACATGATTGATAAATGGATCGTTTTTATACTATTCGAACGCCTACAGGGACTGGATCGAACGCACCTTCATCTCGCCCCGAAGGGTCTCCACGGCCTCGCAGGCGGCCAGGGCCGCGCTGAGGTTGGTGAGGCAGGGGATCTTCAGGCGCAGGGCCTCCTTCCGGATGGAGCCCTCGTCGAAGAAGGCGTCCCGGCCCAGCGGCGTGTTGATGACCCACTGCACCTCGCCGTTCTTCAGGAGGTCCACCGCGTTGGGCCGGCCCTCGTTCACCTTGAAGATGCGGCGCACCTTGAGGCCCACGGAATCCAGCGTCCGCGCCGTCCCCTCGGTCGCACAGAGACCGAAGCCCAGGGACACCAGCTTGTGGGCCAGTTCCGGCAGCCGGGCCTTGTCCGCGTCGTTCACCGTGAGGAACACGGTGCCCGACAGGGGCAGCGGGATGCCCGCGGCCAGCAGGGCCTTGGCGTAGGCCTCGCCGAAGGCCTCGCCGATGCCCATGACCTCACCGGTGCTCTTCATCTCGGGACCCAGCACCGGATCCACGCCCGGGAACTTGGCGAAGGGAAAGACCACCCCCTTCACCGAGACCGCGCGGGGCACGCCGTCCTGGATGCCCTGCTGGCGGAGGCTCTGGCCCAGGCCGATGCGGGCGGCGACGCCCGCCCAGTCCACCCCCGTGGCCTTGCTCACGAAGGGCACCGTGCGGCTGGCCCTGGGGTTGGCCTCCAGGCAGTAGGCGATGCCGTTCTTCACGGCGAACTGCAGGTTCATGAGGCCGCGCACACCCAGGTCCAGGGCCAGCCTGCGGGCGTAGCCCTTCACGGTTTCCAGGATGTCCTCGGGCACGCCCAGGGCGGGAATCACGGCGTAGCTGTCGCCACTGTGGATGCCCGCCTCCTCGATGTGGGCCAGCAGGCCCGCGATGGCCACCTCCTCCCCATCGCAGACCACGTCGATGTCCAGCTCCTGGGCGCCGTCCAGGAAGCGGTCCAGCAGCACGGGCTGGTCGTTGCTCACGGCCACCGCCTCGCGCATGTACTTCTCCAGGCCCGCGTCGTCGAAGACCACGGCCATGGCCCGGCCCCCCAGCACGAAGCTGGGGCGCACCATCACGGGGTAGGCGAGGCGGTGGGCCACCTCCTTGGCCTCCTCGAAGCTGGTGGCCATGCCCCAGGCCGGCGCGGGGATGTCCAGCCGCCTGAGCACCTGGCCGAAGCGCTCGCGATCCTCCGCGTCCATGATGGCGTTGAGCGGCGTGCCCAGCAGCTTCACGCCCGCCTCATGCAGAGGTCCCGCCAGCTTCAGGGGCGTCTGGCCGCCGAACTGGGCGAAGACGCCCATGAGCTTGCCGCCCGCGCCCTCGCGATCCACCACGGCCTTCACGTGCTCGTAGGTCAGGGGCTCGAAGTAGAGCCGGTCGCTGGTGTCGAAGTCGGTGCTGACGGTCTCCGGGTTGCAGTTGATGAGGATGGCCTCCACGCCGCTGGCGCGGATGGCCTCCACCGCCTGGACGCAGCAGCAGTCGAACTCCACCCCCTGGCCGATGCGGTTGGGGCCGCTGCCCAGCACGATGGCCTTGGGGCGGTCCGTGGGTCCAGCCTCGCTGCAGGACTCCCAGGTGCCATAGAGGTAGGGCGTTTCGGCCTGGAACTCGCCCGCGCAGGTGTCCACCCGCTTGTAGGCGGGACGGAGGCCCAGGCTCTCCCGGCGGCCGGCCACCTCGGCTTCGGTGCCCGAGCAGAACACGGCGATCTGGTTGTCGGCGAAGCCGGCGCGCTTGGCCTTCTCCAGCAGCTCCTCCGGCAGCCGGTCCACGGGGAAGCTGCGCAGGCGGCCCTCCAGCACGACGATCTCCTCGATCTCGCGCAGGAACCAGGGGGTGATCCTCGTGAGGCGGTGCAGCTCCTCCACGCTGTGACCAGCCTTCAGGGCATGGTAGATCCAGAAGATGCGCTGGGGCCCTGGGATGAGCAAGTGCTCCTTGAGGCGGCCCAGGTCCAGCTTGCCCTCCAGGGCGCCCGATATCCCCCGGTGGCCCTCCTCCAGGGACCGCACCGCCTTCTGCAGGGCCTCCTGGAAGCTGCGGCCCAGGGCCATGACCTCGCCCACGCTCTTCATCTGCGTGCCCAGCACCTTGTCGGCCTGGGGGAACTTCTCGAAGGTGAAGCGGGGCATCTTCACCACCACGTAATCCAGCACCGGCTCGAAAGCCGCCTTGGTCATGCGGGTGATGGCGTTGGGCAGCTCCCAGAGCCGGTAGCCCAGCGCCAGTTTGGTGGCCACCCAGGCGATGGGAAAGCCCGTGGCCTTCGACGCCAGCGCCGAACTGCGGCTCACGCGGGGGTTCATCTCGATGACGATGATGCGGCTGGTCTCGGGTTCCAGGGCGAACTGGATGTTGGAGCCGCCGGTCTCCACGCCCACGGCGCGGATGACGGCCAGGGCCGCGTCCCGCATGCGCTGGTACTCGGGGTCCGTGAGCGTGAGCGCCGGCGCCACGGTGATGCTGTCCCCGGTGTGGATGCCCATGGGATCCAGGTTCTCGATGGAGCAGATCACCTCGACGTTGTCGTCCAGGTCGCGGACCACCTCCAGCTCGAACTCCTTCCAGCCCAGGATGCTCTCCTCGATGAGCACCTGCTTGGTGGGCGAGAGATCCAGGCCCCGGGCCACGATGGTCTCGAACTCGTCCACGTTGTAGGCGATGCCGCCACCGCTGCCGCCCAGGGTGAAGCTGGGCCGGATGATGGAGGGGAATCCCGTGAGCTTGAGCAGGTCCCGGGCCTCGCCCATGTTGTGGGCGAAGCCGCCCCGGCAGGTCTCCAGGCCCAGGTCGTCCATGAGCGCCTTGAAGAGCTGCCGGTCCTCGCCGCGCTTGATGGCCTCGGGCTGGGCGCCGATGAGCATGACGCCGGTGCGCTCCAGCAGGCCGCTCTCGTGGGCCTCCATGGCGAGGTTCAGGGCCGTCTGGCCGCCCACCGTGGGCAGGATGGCGTCGGGCCTTTCCGCCTCGAGGACCTTCTCCAGCACTTCCAGCGTGAGGGGCTCGATGTAGGTGGCGTCGGAGCGGCTCGGGTCCGTCATGATCGAGGCAGGGTTGCTGTTGAGAAGGACCGTTCGAATGCCCTCCTCGCGCAGGGCCTTCAGGGCCTGAGTGCCCGAGTAGTCGAACTCGCAGGCCTGCCCGATCTGAATCGGCCCCGAGCCCAGCACCAGCACGCTCTTCAGATCCGTCCGCTTAGGCATGGTGGAACTCCTGGAGCAGCGACACGAAGCGGTGGAAGGCGGGGTGGGCGTCGTGGGGGCCGGGTGACGCCTCGGGATGGTGCTGGAGCGAGAAGATCGGGAGCTTCGTGTGGCGCAGGCCCTCGACGGTGCCGTCGCTGAGGTGGCGGTGGGTGACTTCCACCTCCTTCGGCAGGCTGGCCTCGTCCACGGCAAAGCCGTGGTTCTGAGCCGTGATCTCGATGCGGCCGGTCATCAGGTCGTGCACGGGCTGGTTGGCCCCCCGGTGGCCGAACTTGAGCTTGAAGGTGCGGCCCCCGAAGGCCTGGCCCAGCAGCTGATGCCCCAGGCAGATGCCGAAGATGGGCAGCTTCCCGATGCAGGCCTCGACCTCGCGTTGCATGCCGGGCAGGGCCGCGGGATCGCCGGGGCCGTTGGCGAGGAACAGTCCGTGGAAACGCGCATGGGACAACTCGGTGGCGGGCGCATCCCAGGGGAAGACCTCCAGGTGCAGCCCCGCCCCCACCAGCTGGTTCAGGATGCTCAGCTTGATGCCGCCGTCCAGCACGGCCACGCGAAAGGTCCCGCCGGGGTTCAGTTCGTAGCGCTCCCGGCAGCTCACCTCGCCGCAGAGGGCCTGGCCCGTCATGTCCGGCAGGGCCTTCGCCTTGGCCACGCCCGCCTCGAGGCCGCCGTCCAGCTCGGTCCAGATGAGCGAAGGCTGGGCGCCCTGGTCGCGCAGGTGCTGGGTCAGGGCCCGCGTGTCCAGGTCGGTCATCACGGGGATGTGGTGACGCTTGAGCCAGGCCGGCAGATCGCCTTCGCAGCGGTGGTGGTCCGGGGCAAAGGTGAGGCGCCGGCAGAGCAGGCCCGTGGCCCAGGGCCGCGCACCTTCGTTGAGGTCCGCATGGATGCCGTAGATGCCCTGCTCGGGGAAGGTCATGCAGACCATCTGCCCCGCAAAGCTGGGGTCCGTGAGGATCTCCTGGTAGCCGGCCATGGCTGTGGTGAAGACCGCCTCGCCCGCCCCGCCGAAGCCCAACGGCGCTCGTCCCCGGAAGATGGTCCCATCCTTCAGGATCAGGTGCGCGCGCATGTGCCTCCCCCAGCTCGGTGGCCCTGCAAAAACCCCGCTCGGGCCAAGCCGTCGCGGGGTCGTGAGAATGACTCGGCCCTTCAGGGCCAATGTGAGTGTAGCGACCCTGAAAAT
>JARLGO010000066.1 GCA_031292655.1 Geothrix sp. | reverse complement strand
CCGCATCCGGCGCATCCCCGAGCTGGAAAGCCCCAACAAGCAGTTCCAGGCCCAGGGCCTGCGCGAGGCCGTCAACACCATCGTGCAGGGCACGGCCGCCGACCTCATGCGCCGCGCCATGGTGCGCCTCCACCGGAGCCTGCTGGCCTCGGGCCTGCAGGCCCGGCTGCTGCTCCAGGTCCACGATGAGCTGCTCCTGGAGGCCCCGCCGGAGGAAGTGGAGCGCGCCGCCGCCCTGCTCAAGGAGGCCATGGAGGGCGCCGACGACCTGGGCGCCCTGGGCGTGAAGCTGGCGGCCGAAGTCCGCACCGGAGCCAGCTGGCTGGCCTGCAAGTGATCCGGCCGGTTTGACAGTTTGTGGGGTCAATTCTTTGGATCCTGCGATTTCGGGAGGTTTTGTGATGGCCGCCCGGGCTCAAACCTAACGATGAGGTCATGATTGAGCGGTCCCGGTGTCTCCGGACGTCGAGGTCCAGACCCCATTGCAAAGGAGCCTGATCATGAGCCAGTACGACATCGCATGGTTGCCCGGGGACGGGGTGGGCGTCGAGGTCATGGAGGCGGCGAGGCTCTGCCTCGATGCCCTGAAGTTCGACGCCAAGTACACCCACGGCGACATCGGCTGGGAGTTCTGGTGCCAGGAGGGCGAGGCCTTCCCCCAGCGCACCATCAACCTGCTGAAGCGCAGCCGGGCCGCCATGTTCGGGGCCATCACCTCCAAGCCCGTGAAGGATGCCGAGGCGGAGCTGGTGCCTGAACTCCAGGGCCGGGGCCTCGTCTACCGCAGCCCCATCGTGCGCATGCGGCAGATGTTCGACCTCTACACCTGTCTGCGGCCCTGCAAGGCCTACCCCGGCAATCCCCTGAACTACAAGGAGGGCATCGACATGGTGGTCTTCCGGGAGAACACGGAAGATCTCTACTCGGGCGTCGAGTTCAGCCCGGTGCCCGACGAGTTGAAGGAAAGCCTGAAGCGGCTCAGCAAGCCCTTCGCCCATTTCGCGGACCTGCCGGGCGACGCCTTCGCCATCACCTGCAAGGTGAACACGCAAAAGGGCTGTGACCGCATCATCCGGGCCGCCTTCGAGTACGCGACCAAATTCGGCTATCCCAAGGTCACGGTCATCCACAAGGCCAACGTGGTGCGCGCCACGGAGGGCCTGTTCCTGGAGACCGGCAAGCGCATCGCGAAGGAATACCCGGGCATCCAAATGGACGACGCCAACGTGGACGCCATCACCATGTGGATGCTGAAGAACCCCAAGAACTACGGCGTGATGGTGGCGACCAACCTCTTCGGCGACATCATCAGCGACCTGGCGGCCCAGATGGTGGGCGGACTGGGCTTCGGCTGCTCGGGGAACATCGGCGAGCAGCTGGCCGTGTTCGAACCCAGCCACGGCAGCGCGCCGAAGTACGCGGGCCAGTACAAGGTCAACCCCATCGCCACCATCCTGGCCGCCAAGATGATGCTGGACTGGCTGGGGGAGACCGAAAAGGGCGCCCGCCTGGAGAAGGCCGTGGCCGCCGTCATCGCCGAAGGGAAGGTCCGCACCTACGACATGGGCGGCAGCGCCACCACGCTCGACATGGGCGAGGCGATTGCCAAAAAGCTGTAACCACGAAGACGGGAAGACCACGGAATAAAAAAATTCTGTTCTTAGTGGTCTTTGTGGTCTTCGTGGTGAATCCAAGGAACTGACGATGAACCCCATCCTCATCCACGAAGTCGGTCCCCGGGATGGCCTCCAGGCCGAAGCGGCGGTGGTGCCCACGGAGGTGAAGCTCGCCTGGATCCGTCGGGTGGCGGATTCGGGCGTGGACATCGTCCAGGTGGGCTCCTTCGTGCGGGGCGACAAGCTGCCCCAGATGGCGGACACGGACGAGCTGTTCCGGCTCCTCGCAAAGGAATCCCACCGCGCCCGGCTGTCGGCCCTGGTGCTCAACGAGAAGGGGCTGGAGCGGGCCCTGG
>JARLGO010000369.1 GCA_031292655.1 Geothrix sp. | reverse complement strand
GATTTTGACGCGCAGGGCCTGGTCGGTGGCGTAGCTGAGCAGGCGCTTTTCGCCGGGATGGATGGGATCGAGCAGGCCTTCACCGGCGAATTCGCCGCTCTCGAAGATGGAGAAACTGCCGGAGTCGAGGGTGAGCTTGGAAGTGTTTTCAAGCCAGACGGCGCGGAGAGGTGTGGGTGCGGACTCGGACCAGAGGGTGACATGCTCGGCGGGGAGATCCTGCTGGAGGATGGGGACCATGGCCGACTCGTTCTTGTGGATGGTGACGGGGGCGGCGAGGGCGTATTCGAAGAAGTCGTCGAAGGCGTTGGTGGAGACGTCGCCTTCCTGGATGGCGTCGGAGGGGCGGTAGACGCCGCCGGCGGCGGGGCCGTATCCATTGCCGGAACCGGAACCAATTCCGCCCCCTGATCCGCTGCCGAATACACTTCCGATCACACCAGAGGCCGGACCGCCGATGTTTTCTGCTCCGCCGTGGAAGCGGTCGGCCTTAAGTTTAGGCGCATTCATAGACATTTCGCCCTGTGGACTGGCGAGGGCCATTTGAAGCGGCGCGGGCACAATTTTGCCGAACTGCTGCTCGGCGGCTTCATGGGTTTGCGGGGTGGTTTCCGCGGCGGTGGCGATGGGGATTTCGGGGCGGCGGGTGTAGAGGGGCTGGCTTAATGGCTGGATGAAGCTTTGGGGTGCGCCCGCCACGAGCGAGAGCTGGACATTATCCCAGTCTGCGCCGACGGTGTTGTCGACCACGGCCCAGCCCTGCATGGTGGCTTTGCCGTTGGGGTCACGGGGAAAGACCAGCCTGTAGGTGGACTTCCAGACGGGGACTTCGCTGATGTAGCTGACGCGGAGTTGGCGCTGGCCTTGGCCGATGGAGTCGAGGGTGAGGTGGCGGAGGCCGGTGGAGTGGGTGGTGCTGAGCAGTTCGAGATAGCGGTCGAGCTGGCCCTGGAGGTTGGCATCGAGCGGGCGGACGCTGAGAACGGGGGTTAGCTCGATGACCTTGACGGCTCCTGAGGAGGCTACGAGG
>JARLGO010000065.1 GCA_031292655.1 Geothrix sp. | reverse complement strand
GACGACACCAGCATCGGCCTGGATGCCCGGTTGAGCGGCTATTCGCTGGAAGGCGGATATCTGGAAATCGGCCCCATCGGGATCGGGGCCCGCTGCTACGTGGGCAATCGCGCCATTCTTTCCCCCGGAAGCCTCCTGGAGGACGGTGCCGTCCTCGAGGACCTGAGCCTGCTCCCCGCCGGGGCCCGGATCGCGACGGGTCAGCACTGGACCGGCTCTCCGGCCCGCCCCCTGCCGCCCACCGAAGCGGATCGGCAGCGCACGGTGGGGGACCTGCCGCGCCCCTCGCCGCGCCGGCGGTTCTGGATCGGCACGGCCCAGGCCCTGGGGGTCCTCATGATCCCCGTGGCCTTCCTCCTGGCGATCTTCCCAGGCCTGATCCTCATCAACGAGCTCTACGCCAACACCAACGGCTACTTCGCCTACCTGGTGGTGGCTCCCCTGGTGGGCCTTTCCTTCGTGGTCCTCCTGGCCCTGGAGATCGCCGCGGCCAAATGGCTCCTCCTGGGGACGCTGCGCCCCGGGAGCTACGACCTGCACAGCGGCTTCATCCTGCGGAAATGGTACGTGGACCGCCTCATGAGCATGGGCCTGGACCTCCTGGCCCCGCTCTACGCGACGGTCTACCTGGCGCCCTGGTTTCGCCTGCTGGGCGCGCGCCTGGGAGCCTGGGCGGAGGTGTCCACCGCCGGCTCCGGCAGCCCGGACCTGCTGGACATCGGCGAGGAGAGCTTCATCGCCGACTGCGTCTCCTTCGGCCCCCCCCGGGTGGACCTGGGCCGAGTCACCCTCGCCGCGACCCGCATCGGCCGCCGGGCCTTCGTGGGGAACAGCGCCCTGGTCCCCGCCGGCACCTGCCTGGGGGAAAGCGTCCTGGTGGGCGTCCTCTCGGTGCCCCCGGCCGATCCCCTGGAGGCGGCCCGGGTGGACAGCGCCTGGCTGGGCTCCCCGGCCATCGACCTCCCCCGGCGCCAGGCGAGCCCCGCCTTCGGCGAGGAGGCCACCTTCCGGCCCCCCAGGCGGATGATCCTGCTTCGGGCCTTCATCGAGCAGTTCCGGGTCCTCGCCCCCGTCACCGG
>JARLGO010000368.1 GCA_031292655.1 Geothrix sp. | reverse complement strand
GGTGGCGCCATCCTTCACCAGGACGATGGCATTGGACTTCACGGCCTTGGCCACGCGCTGGGCCAGCACGAGGTCCTCGGTCCTGGGGTTGAACCCCGGCGCGCTGGCCTTCACCTCCCAGTCCTCGAAGGGCATGAACGCGTCATCCGAGCACTGCACCAGGTAGCCTCCGCCGATGGAGCGGGTGTCCAGTCCTTCCGCGCTCTGGGGCCAGTGGTCGGGGGTCTGGAGGATGCGCAGCTGCTTCTTGGCGGCAAACACCTCCAGGGCCTCGCCGGTGAAGCCGGGGGCCAGGATGACCTCCCAGAAGTTCTGGGCCATGACCCGGGCGACCTCGACCCCGACCGGGCGGTTGAAGGCCACGATGCCGCCGAAGGCGCTGACGGGGTCGCCGGCCTGGGCGCGCATGAAGGCCTCCAGGGCATGGGGCCCCTGGCCCACGCCGCAGGGGTTGTTGTGCTTGACAATGACGCAGGCCGGGGCCGGGAACTGCCAGACCAGGCGCGCGGCGGCGTCCGCGTCGAGCAGGTTGTTGAAGCTCAGCTCCTTCCCCTGGTGCTGGTGGCAGGAGGCCATGCCCTCGGCCTTGCGGCCGGGTTCCACGTAGAAGGCGGCGGGCTGGTGCGGATTCTCCCCGTAGCGCAGCCCCTGCTGCTGCACCAGGTTGAGGCAGAGGTGGTGGGGCAGCTCCTGGGTCTTCCGGGCGGCCAGCTCGCGTTCCATCCAGCCCGAGATGGCCGCGTCGTAGGCCGCCGTGCGGCGGAAGGCCTCCAGGGCGCAGCGCCGGCGGTCCTCCAGGCTCCAGGTTCCCGCCTGGAGCTTTTCCAGGAAGGGGCCGTACTGGGCCGGGTCGGTGAGCACCGTGACGGAAGCGTGGTTCTTCGAGGCGCTGCG
Source organism: Geothrix sp. (assembly GCA_031292655.1). Lineage (GTDB taxonomy): Bacteria > Acidobacteriota > Holophagae > Holophagales > Holophagaceae > Geothrix. The sequence goes on along the minus strand of JARLGO010000368.1, from coordinate 609 downwards.
GATCATGCTGGGGCCGCCGATGTCGATCTGCTCGATGGCCTCGGCGGCGGTGACGCCCTCCCGCGCGATGGTCGCCTCGAAGGGATAGAGGTTGATCACCACCAGGTCGATGGGCTCGATGCCCTGGGCCTTGGCGTCGGCCACGTGGTCCGACAGATCCCGCCGGTAGAGGAGACCCCCATGGATGCGGGGGTGGAGGGTCTTCACCCGGCCATCGAAGCATTCGGGCGCGCCGGTATAGGCCGCCACCTCCATGGCCTCGAGCTTGGCCTCCTGCAGGGTGCGGAGGGTCCCGCCGGTGGCCAGGATCCGCCACCCCTGGGCCAGCAGGCCCTCGGCCAGAGGGATGAGCCCCACCTTGTCATACACCGAGATCAGTGCCGTCGGCATGTCCGCCCCCTGAACCCTTGATTTTTCCACGCTCCGGGTCGATCTGGAAGCCTGGGATGTCCAGGTTTGGGTTTTGGACCCCTCCGGCCGACAAGGTTGGCAAGGCGGAGGTCGAAATGGATGTCCAGGTCGAGGTTCAGTTCACGGTTCAGCACACCCTGGAGCAGCTGAAGGCCGAGTTCGTGAAGCGGGGCCACATCCCCGCCTGGAAGACGCCCG
>JARLGO010000367.1 GCA_031292655.1 Geothrix sp. | reverse complement strand
GGGCCTCCACAGCCCGGAAAGCGCCATTCTCTCGGCGGTGATCTTCAACGCCCTCATCATCGTCGTGCTCATCCCCCTGGCCCTGCGGGGGGTGAAGTACCGGCCCGTGGGCGCGGCCCAGCTCCTGCAGCGCAACCTGCTGCTCTATGGGGCTGGCGGCCTGGTCGTGCCCTTCATCGGCATCAAGCTCATCGACTGGCTCCTCGTCGCCTTCCATCTCGCCGCATAGGTCATTCCATGAACCTACAACTCCGTCCCGCCCTCGTCTCCTTCATCGCGATCAGCGCCGTTACGGGCCTGGCCTATCCCTTTGCCATCACCGGGCTGTCCCGGCTCATCTTCCCCCGCCAGGCCGGGGGCAGCCTCATCGTCAAGGACGGCCGGGTGATCGGCTCCGAATGGATCGGGCAGTCGTTCACGGCGCCCCGGGACTTCTGGGGCCGCCCCTCCGCCACCGTCGACGCCGACAACAAGCCCCTGCCCTACAACGGGGCCAACAGCGGCGGCTCCAACCTGGCCCCCAGCAACCCGGACCTCCATAAGGCCGTCCAGGACCGCATCTCCGCCCTGCGCGCCGCGGATCCGGACGCCACGGGGCCTGTGCCCGTGGACCTCGTCACGGCCTCCGGCAGCGGGCTGGACCCCCACATCAGCCCCGCGGCCGCGGCCTACCAGGTCCATCGCGTGGCCCAGGCCCGGGGCCTGGACGAGGCCAAGGTGCGCGCCCTGGTGGCGGCCTACATCGAAGGGCCCCAGCTGGGCGTGCTGGGTGAATCCCGCGTGAACGTGCTGAAGCTGAACCTGGCCCTCGAGGCCCTTCCGCCGAAGTAGTCGCACCCGGCCGCCACCGCGAGGCCGCCTACTCGACGAGGGGCTCCACGTGGTAGGGGATTGAGATCACGATCGTCTTGGGCATGAGGAGCAGGGTGCTCTTGATCCTCCAGGCCGTCTGGTTGTGCAGCAGGTTCTCCCACCAGTGCCCGGTGACGAATTCAGGCAGGATGACCGTGATGGTGTATTCCGGCTCGGCCTGCCGCATGCGGCCCAGCTCGTTCACGATGGGTTCCACCACTTTCCGGTAGGGGCTCCGCAGGGCCCGCAAGGGGATGCCTTCGCAGTACTTCGGCCAGTCGGCCCGCAATTTCTCCAGCGAGGCGCTGTCCCGGCCGTGCTCGTCGGGGAAGTCGACGGTCAGGGCCTCCACCTCGCCCCGCTCGGCGATGACCTTCGCGTAATTCAAGGCCTGCACCACCCCCGAGTGGATTCCGGAAATCAGCACCACCACGCGATTGCGGCGGGGGCCGATGAAGTCCGCGCGGCTCGCCGCCAGGATGGACTTCACGCGGATGTAGTGCCGGTGGATGTTGAAGAAGGTCATCACCATCACCGGCACGAGCACGATGACG
>JARLGO010000366.1 GCA_031292655.1 Geothrix sp. | reverse complement strand
GAAATGGAACCGGGCGGCCATCAGGCTTCAGGCTTCAGGAAGGGCGTGAGGTCGATGCCGAAGATCTGCCCCATGGCCAGCATGGCCAGGTGATGGTCCGAGCCTTCGGCAGTGGCCTGGCGGAGGAAGGACTGGATGGCCGGCTGGAACTGGATGGCCTGGTCGATGGCGGTGCTGGAGCCCTTCGTGTAGGCCCCGATCTGGATCAGATCCTCCGCGTCCTGATAGGTGGCCATCAGGTCGCGCAGCTTGCTGGCCAGCTGCTTCTGCTCGGGGGGGGCCAGGGCGCTGAAGAGTCGCGACAGGCTGGAAAGCACGTCGATGGCGGGGAAGTGGTTTCTGGAGGCGAGCTTCCGGGAGAGCACCACATGGCCGTCCAGGATGCCCCGCACGGAATCGCTGATGGGCTCGTTCATGTCATCACCTTCCACCAGGACGGTGTAGATGCCCGTGATGGAACCCAGGCCTTCAAAGGTGCCGGCCCGTTCCATGAGCCGCGGCAGCAGGGCGAAGACCGAGGGCGTGTAGCCCCGGGAGCTGGGGGGTTCCCCGGCGCTGAGCCCCACTTCGCGCTGGGCCATGGCGAAGCGGGTGACGCTGTCCATCATCAGGAGGACATCCTTGCCCTGCCGCATGAAGTACTCGGCGACGGTGGTGCCGGCCATGGCGCAGCGCAGGCGCAGCAGGGGACTCTGGTCGCTGGTGGAGACGACCACCACGCTGCGTTTCAGCCCCTCTTCGCCCAGGTCGTTCTCGATGAATTCGCGGAGCTCGCGGCCCCGCTCCCCCACCAGTGTGATCACGTTCACTTCGGCGGAGGTGTTGCGCGCCACCATGCCCAGGAGGGTGGACTTGCCCACGCCGGAGCCGGAGAAGATGCCGATCCGCTGTCCCTTGCCCAGGGTGAGCAGGCCGTCGATGGCCCGCACGCCGGTGGACAGCACTTGGTCGATGCGCTTCCGCCGCATGGGGTTGGGCGGCGGGCCTTGGAGGGGCAGGTGGGCCGTGGGTTCGATGGGGGGTCCGCCATCCAGGGGCCGGCCCAGCGGATCGATCACGCGACCCAGGAGGGCGTCCGCCAGGGGCAGTTCCGGCTGGTGCCCCGTGCCTTCCACCCAGAGGCCCGGGCGGATGCCTTCGGTCTCCTCGATGGGCATCAGCAGCACCCGCTGGCCCGAGAAGCCCACCACCTCGGCATGGACGAGGCGGGGTTTCCCCGCGGCATCCGTGCTGTGGATCAGCATCTGCTCGCCCACGGAGCAGTCCGGGCCGCTGGATTCCACCACCAGGCCCACCACCTTGGCCACCCGCCCCATCCAGTCGCCCTTCGGCAGTCCGGGCAGGCGGGCGGCGAGATCGGCGAGGTCGAGGCCGGTACTCACGGCGCGAGGTCCTCATTCATCCGGGCGATCAGCTGCATGAGCCGCTCGCGGCGGCGCTCCAGGGTGCCATTGAGGACGCCTTGGGGCGCCTCGATGCGAAGGCTTCCCCGGGAGAGGGCGGCATCGGCCACCAGGATGAGCCCCGCCTGCCCGACGAACTGGTCTCCAAGCTGCTCCTGGTCCGCCGGATGGAGGAAGACCTGCACGGGCATTTCACCCTCCCGCCGCCCCCGGGGAAGGGGAAAGGGCAGGTCCTCGAGAATGCGCTCCATCAGGGCCTTCACGGCGCCCGGGGTCTGCTCGATCTGCTGGACGGCGAGGTGTTCGCCCACGGCGAGGGCCAGGGCCACCAGCTCCTCGCTCAGGGCCTCTCTCAGCAGGAGGGACGTGGAGGCCAGCTCCGCCAGATGCTCCTCCAGGCGCTGGATGTAGGTCTTGTACTGGCTCTCGCCGAAGGCGCGCCCCTCTGCTTCACCGGACGCGAACCCCTCCTCGTAGGCCCGGCGGGCGATGTCCTGGGCCTGCCGTTCGGCCTCCTGGAGCCGGTCCATCAGCCGCTGTTCGACGGGCCTCCCGGAGGCGTCCCCGTCGCCGAGGTCCGAGGCCACCGAATCCGGCCCCTCATCGAAGGCGGCCTGGGCCCTCATGACGTCCACGGGGAAGTAGGGGAAGGCCTCCAGGCGCGTGTCCTGGAGGTCCTCGGCGCGAATGTAGCCCTTCGAGCTCATGTGGGTTCCGCCTCAGGTGACATAGTCCTCGCCCCCGCCCCCGCCGATGCTGATGACGCCTTCCTCCTCCAGCTGGCGGACGATCTCCACGACCTCATGCTGGGACTTCTCCACGTCCTTCAGCTTCACCGGCCCCATGAATTCCATCTCCTCCTTCATGAGTTCCACGGCGCGGCTGGACATGTTGCGGAAGAACTGGTTCTGGAGCTCCTCGCTGGTGCCCTTGAGGGCGATGGTGAGGGTCTTCTTGTCGGCCCGCTTCAGGATCTCCGTGATGCCGTTGTCGTCGATGAGCAGGATGTCGTCGAAGACGAACATGAGGTCGCGGATGCTGGCGGCCAGCTGGGGGTTTTCCGTCTCGATCTTCTCCAGCACCGTGCGGCCCACGTTGCGCTCCATGCGGTTGAACAGCTCCGCCACGGCCCGGACGCCACCGTAGGCCTCGGTGGCGAAGGAGCCGAGGGCCTCCAGCTTCTGCTCGAGGATGAGGCTGATGCGCCGCACCACCTCGGGGCTGATCTCCTGGAGGCTGGCCATGCGCATGGCCACGTCGCTGCGCAGCGCCTCCGGCAGGCTGGAGATGAGCTCCGCCGCCTGCGAGGCGTTCAGGTGCGCCAGGATCAGGGCGATGGTCTGGGGGTGCTCGTTCTGGATGAACTTGGAGAGCTGCTGGGGGTTGGCGCGCTCGAGGCTGGTGAAGCCGGCGCTGGATTCCAGGGCCTTCACGAGGCGGTCGATGATCTTGCGCGCCACCTCGGGGCCCACCGACTTGATGAGCAGCTTCTTGGCGTACTCGATGCCCCCCTGGCTGATGTAGCTCCGGGCCTGGGTCATGGTGTGGAACTCCTCCAGGACCTCCTCCGCCACTTCCGGCTGCACGTGCTTGGTGATGGCGATCTCGCGGGAGATCGTCTGGATCTCGTCCTCTTCCAGATACTTGAAGATGTTCGAGGCGGTCTCGTCCCCGAGGGTGACCATGAGCACCGCGGCCTTTTGCATGCCGGTCAGTTTCGCCATGGGCTACCGTCCTTCCTCTAGGAGCCAGGATCGCACCAGCGAGGCAATGGTTTCAGGGTCCTCGTGCGAACCATCCTGGAGCCGCTTCTTGATGAGCTCGCGACGGCGGGCCTCTGGGGCGCTGAAGGCCGCGTCGGCGTTCAGCTCGGCTTCGATCTCGGCCTCGATCTCGTTCATGGACTTCACCTGGGTGGGCTTGCGCGCGGATCCACCGCCCAGGCCGGCCACGGCCGCCTCGCCCCCTTCGGTGCTGGCGACGCGCATGGGCGTGGGCCGGTTGATGGCCGCCGACATGCGCCGGAGCATGGGGAGGATCAGCATGAAGAACACGGCCAGACCGAGGACCGCGTAGATCACGCTGGGGGCGAACTGGCGGACCAGGTCGATCCAGAACTGCTTCTTGGCATCGGCTTCTTCCTTGGGATTCACCTGGAGGGTGGCAAAGGCCATGTTTTCCACCGTGAGCTCGTCGCCCCGCTTGGGCTGGATGCCCACGGCCGCCGATACCTGGTCGCGGATCTTCTTCAGTTCGTCGGCACTGCGGGGGGTGAACTTCTGCACGGGCTCGCCCTTCGCATCCTTGGTCCAGGAGGAGGTATCGTCCACGATGACGGCCAGGGTCATGCGCTTCACCGATCCGGTCGCCTGGTCGATGGCCCGCACGGTCTTGGTGATCTCGTAGTTGGTGGTGGTCTCTTTCTTCTCGCTGTTTTCCGTGACGTTGGCGCCGGTGGCCCCGCCGGTGGCGGGGGCCACGTTGCTGGCCGTCCCGGGGATGCCTGCCCCGCCGTCCCGCTTCTGGACCTTCTCCTCCTTCTGCTGGACGCTCCGTTCCACCTGGCCCTGGGGATCGAACTTCTCCTCGTTAATCTTCACCTTGTCGAAGTCCAGATCCACATGGGCCGTGGCGCGGACCTTCCCGATGCCCACGACGGGCTCGAGCAGCTCGGTGACGCGGCGGACCATGTAGTCCTCCTCCTCCCGGGCCACCTTCTTCTGGGCATCGCTGGCCCCGACCATGGGATCGCGGCCCGTGCGGGAGAGGATGCGGCTGTACTGATCGATGATCACCACCTGTTCGGGCTTCAGGCCCTCGACGCTGGCGGCCACCAGGTTGACGATGGCCTGGGTATTCTCGTCCGGCAGGATGCGCGAGCCCCGGAGCTTGAGCAGCACGCTGGCCTTGGCGTCCTCCTTCTCGGTGAGGAAGGGGCTGTCATTGGAGGGGGTGATGTGGACCGTGGCTTCCGCGACCTGCTGGAGGCTCATGATGGTCTTGGACAGCTGGGCCTCCACGGCCCGCCGGTAGATCACCTTCTGGGAGAAATCCGTGGTGCCGAGCCCGGCGTTTTCGAGCTTCTCGAAGCCCAGCTTGTCGCCCGAAAGCAGCCCGTCGCCGGCGAACTTCAGGCGCAGCGACCCCACCTTGCTCTCGGGGACCAGGATGGTGCGCTGATCACTGCTGAGCTCGTAGGGCACCTGCATCTTGTCCAGCTGGGCGACGATGGAGCTGGCCTCCGAGGGGGAGACGTTGGCGGCGAGGATGCCCTTGGACTCCTGGCCCGCCCAGATCCCAAGGCCCGCCAGGGCCAGCAGCACTGTCATGGAAATGGCTAGCACCATGACGCGCTGGGTGGCGCTCATGCCCTTGAAGGCACTGGTCAGTTGTTCAGCGAGGTTCGTTTCCCCGGCCATAGGCGTTCCTCAGTCAGGGGTGAGGCCGCGCCGGGAAGCTCGGCCTGCGCTACATCTGCATGCGCATGACCTCGCGGTAGGCATCGATCAGCTTGGATCGAACGGCCATCATCATCTGGAAGCTAAGATCGGCCTTCTGGACAGCCAGCATGGCCGTGTGCATGTCTGCACTCTCCCCTGTCATCAAGTTCCGTGCCTCAACGTCAGCCTGGGCCGAAACCTGGTTCACCTCCTGCAGGGCCTGCTTGAGCAGGTCGCCGAAGGCCATCTCCCCCTGGGCGCCCGCAGCGCCGCTGCCCTGGCTGGAATTGGAGGATCCAGACACGGGGCCGAGGGGGGGCACTTGGGAGATGTTCTGGAGGGGATCCATGGGTGGGCTCGGGAGAAACCTTTCACACGATCGGTCGGAAGGGGGAAAGGGGCAAGTCGAATTTCCGACAGCTTACTGGGCGTTGAGGATGCCGAGGGCGGAGGTGGCCATGGCCTTGGCGGAGCGGACCACGGCGATGTTGGCCTCGTAGGACCGGCTGGCCTCCGTGAGGTTCACCATCTCCTCCACGGGGTTGATGTTGGGGTAGTTCACCACCCCATCGGCATTGGCATCGGGGTGGCCCGGCTCGTAGCGGGTCACGAAAGGCTCCTGGCTGGTCTGGATGGACGCGACCCGGACGCCGGCGTTGGCCAGGGCCCCCGAGAACCCCAGGTCCTGGGTCTGAAAGACCGCGTCCCTGCGCCGGTAGGGGCCGCCTTCCTTGGTCCGGGTGGTCTCGCTGTTGGCCACGTTGGAGGCGATGAGCTGGACCCGCAGCCGCTGGGCCGCCATGCCGGTGCTCGCGATGTCGAAGATCTGAGAGATGCTCATCAGTGCGCCGTCCCTTCTTTGATGACCGCGTAGAGCTTCCGGAGCTCGACTTGCATGAAGGTCGAAGAGGCCTGGTAGTTGATCTGGGTGCGGGCCAGGAGCATGTTCTCCCGGTCCAGGCTCACGTCATTGCCATCGTTGCGTTCGGCGCTGGGCTGAAGGGCATCGGTGGTGGGCGGGAGGGAGGCCTCCATGCTGCCCTGCAGGTGCATGGGGTTGGTCGTGGCGAGAGAAGCAGGTGATTTTTGCCCAGACAGGGCGGATTTCATGGCCCCCTCGAAGCTGAAGTCCCGGGTCCGGTAACCCGGCGTGTCCAGGTTCGCCAGGTTCGAGGCGATCAGGGTCTGGCGCTTGGAAGCCAGGGACATGCTGAGGTCCATGGTCTGGATCATGGCATTGCCACCGGTGAGGTCGAACATGGGACACCCTGCAAAATGGGCCGGCCTAACCCGGCTTCCAGAGGGGAGTATGCAGAGCCCGTGCCGATGGGACCGGAGACCCGGATGCACCTGGGACGGACCCTTCTCCCGTTGCCCCGGGGTGGGGCAGGCTTGCTACACTGGCCGCTCACCCCGAGGGCCCCATGCTTCTAAACACACGCAAGCACCATGATGTACTGATCCTCTACCCCGAAGGCAAGATCACCCTGGGCGATGGCGACCAGGAACTGGGTGAGGCGGTGCGCACCTCCCTGTCCAACGGGGAGCGGAAGATCATCATCAACTTCAGCAAGGTGAGCTACCTGGATTCCTCAGGTGTGGGCGAGCTGGTCGGCTGCTACACCTCGATCAAGGGGAAGGGCGGGGAACTGCGCATCTGCGGGATGAGCTCCAAGATCTTCAGCCTCATCAAGATGACCAGCCTTCATTCCGTTTTCGAGGTGAAGGACACCGAGGACGAGGCCCTCGCGGGCTTCTAGGACGGTGCGCCTTCGCACCGTCCTGGGCATCGGCTTCCTGGTGCTGGTTTCGGCCGGCGCCCAGGAAGCCAATTTTCCGCGGGTCCTGACCTCGGTCCAAATCCAGGGCGGGGACGAGGATGACCGCCGTTTCGCCGCAGCGGCCCTCGGGTTGGAGTCCGGCCAGTCGGTGGATGACCCCGGGTTCCAGCGGGCCCTGGCCGCCGTGCGGCTCGTGGATCGCTACCAATCGGTGGTGGGGGCGATCGGCATGGATGGATCGGCGGTCGTGACGCTGGTTCCCCTCCTTCCCCTGGCCACCTGGCGCTGGGAAGGCGATGCCATTCCGCCCCCCCTCCGGAAGTCCCTGCTGCCTGACCTTCACAAGGGCCAGCGGCTGGGACCGCAGCGCAGAGCCACGTTGGTCGAGGCGGCGGAACGGCACCTGAGGGAGGCGGGCTACCCGGAAGGCCGTATTTCCATGGCCCTGGAGCAGGAGGGACGGCATCTCAGGCTGACCCTGGCCCTTGGGGCCCCTGCCCTGATCCGGCAGATCCGTGTGGAGGGAAATCCGGCACCCTACACCCGGGAGTTCCTGCTGAAGGTGGCCCGTCTCCGGCCCGGCGTGTCGTTCTGGACACCGACGGTGGTGCTGGAGGCGCAACGGCGCCTGAGGCAGCGGCTCGTGAAGGACCACCGGCTCGAGGGCTCCGTCCGGCTGGAGCCGGCGGGGGAGGCCGGTGTGATGGTGCTGGAAGTCCGGCCCGGGCCCAGGGTGACCCTGCGGGGCCGCGGCTTGAACCTGTTCGCCTCCCTGTGGGGCCAGCCCCGGCTGGCCGAGTTCGTCCCCCTCGCAAGGGCGGAACGGTATTCGCCGAGCCTCCTCGAGGAAGGCGCCGGTCGGATCACGACCTACTTCCGCAATCAGGGGTACCCGGAAGTGAAGGTCCGCTATGAGCGGCTGGTGACGGCAGGCACGGCTGAACAGCCGGAGGCCGTGACGGTCACCTACACCGTCGAGAAGGGCCCCCTGCGCAAGCTCGGGAAGGTCCAATTCGAGGGCAACCGCGAGGTGTCGGACGAGGAACTGCGCAAGGCGGTCGCCCTGCCCAAGCGGTTCCTGGTGCTTTCCCCCTTTGCCGAGGCCGAGGCCATCAAGGCCCTGGAGGACCGGTTGACCGCGTTCTACCACCAGCGCGGATACGCCGAAGTGCAGGTCCGCCGCCGCGTGGAGACCGCTCCGGATGGTTCGATCGAGGTGCGGCTGATCCTCCGCGAGGGGCAGCGCCGGTTCCTGGAGGCCCTGGTGCTGGACCTTCCAGCGGAGCCGGGATTTTCCCGCCAGGTCCTGTCCCAATGCCTCCTGCTCGCCCTTTCGGACAAGCCCGTGCCCGTCCCCGGCACCTCGCGGTACCGATCCGATCGACGGCACCTCCAGGGGATCGAGGGAACCTTGGAGACCACTCCTCAGGGGGTGCGCCTCAGCTTCAAGCCGGCGCTGCCCTTGGTCCGAAATGACCTGGCCCTGGTGGTGTCCGACCTGCACCAGCGGCTGTCCTCCGCCGGGGCCGCGAATCCCCAGGTGAAACTCGCCTTCGAGGAGGACGGTGCCCGATCCATCGTCCGGATCCAGGTGCCTCCCCAGCCCCTGGACCACCTGCGGCGGATGGTGGTCCAGGGCAGCGACCGGACGCGGGCCCGGGCCGTCCTGCGGGAGATGGCGATCCTCCCCGGGGCCCCCTTGGATCCTGCGAAACTGGATGAGGGTCAGGTCCACCTGGGTAGTCTGGGGGCCTTCCAGCAGGTGGACCTGCTCACCTTGAAGGAGCTTCCCGGGCAGGCCGCAGAACCCTGGCAGCGGGGCGACATGGCCCTGCGCATGCAGGAACGGAGCCCCTGGGTGTTCAGCGAGGGCTTCGGCTACGACAACACCCAGGGCTACCACTTCGATCTGAACGCGCAGCAGCTGGATGTGGGCGGGATGGGGCGCGTCGTGGACTACGGGATCCGGGCCGGGGACCAGACCTTCAACAGTCCCGCCCTGCGCCGGGCCTTCCCCACAGGGGATATCAGCCGTTCCGTGGACAGCTTCAGCATCGGCTACACCGACCCCTGGTTTCTTCCCGGGGCCCTGGATCCGTGGCTGGCCACCCGCACACGCCTCCATCTGGACGCCGCCTACATCGAGGAGGAGCAGGCGGCGTTCTTCGCCCATCGGCGGCGCTTCGTTCCGAGCCTCGAATGGAAGGTCGGCCCCACCGAGACCGTTCAACTCGGCTACCGCTTCGAGCGCGTGGAGGTGGCCCTCAACACCAGCAGCAACCCTTCGGAACAGTACGATCCCAGTGATCTTGAAGTCATCGCCCGAACGCCGGCCCGAAGCATCATTTCCTCCCCCTACCTCCAGGTGACCGTGGACCGGCGGGACCGGCCCTACGATCCCACCCAGGGCACCTACTTCATGGGCCGGCTGGAGCTGGCGAACCAGCTTTTCGGAACCTCCATCAACAGCAGTTTCGTGAAGCTGGACCTCCGCCAGCAGTGGAACTGGCCCGTGGGATTCAACGCGGAGAACGGCGTGGTGATGGCCGGTGTCCGGCTCGGGCTGGCGCGCCCCACGGCCCGTTCCGCCGTGGACCTGCCCCTGTCCGAGCGCTTCTTCGGCGGCGGGGCCTTCACGGTCCGGGGCGTGGAACCGGACATGCTGGGGACCCTCGCGGCGGTGACGTCCCTGGACAAAACCACCACCCAGATCATTCCCCTGGGCGGCCAGGGCCTGGCCGTGATCAATCTGGAATACCGATTCCCGTTGTTCGGCTGGCAGAGCGTCTGGGGCGAAGTCTTCGTCGATGCCGGCCAGATCTACCGCAGCCTGCTCTGGGAAACGGACCCCAACGATCCCACCAATAAGATCGCCCCCACCTTCCAGCCCCTTCGCATCACGCCCGGCCTGGGGCTGATCTTCAAGCTGGGCTTCCCCCTCAAGGTCGAGTACGCCGCCGATTGGAGGCGCATCGTGGGTCAGCCCCGCACGGTGCAGGATCAGGAATCCCAGCTGAAGAGCCTGCTGGTCTCGGCCGGGTTCCAGTTCTGACCTCCTCGCTGGGCGAGGAGGTGATGCCACCTGCCCGCCGGACTTTCTCGGCGGCTCGAGACCGCCCGATCGGGCTGTATGAAAAAGGGCCGCAGGAGCGGCCCTTCGTTGGTTGGCGCGGGCGGTCTCGACCATCCGACTAAAGCGTAGCGGAAGGAGGATAGGACGGAATCCGCGAAGCGGATTGCCGCCCGGAGGGCGAGGGGCGGAGCCCCCAGTCAGCATGCGTCCGGCTGGGCACGGGGCCTGATCGTCTCCGGCCCTCCACAGGAGGGCCTTCGCCGGGCCCCTACCTGCCCGCCGGACTTTCTCGGCGGTCCGAGACCGCCCGATGAGGTACACGAAAGAGGCCGCCGAACGGCGGCCTTCTTGGTTGGCGCGGGCGGTCTCGAACCGCCGACCCCTACCGTGTCAAGGTAGTGCTCTACCGCTGAGCTACGCGCCAAGGCGAAGCTCCATTCTAGCGGAACGGGGGCGCCTGTCGAGCCTCCGGCTGGCAGGGGGGCTCAGCCGTTGGAGAGCCAGAGCAGGAGGGCGGCCAGGGTGATGAGGGCCAGGATCAGCCATTCCCCAGCGTAGGGGTGCTCCCAGGCGAACCAGCGGATCGGGGTACGGGGCTGGGAATGGGGATGGAAATGAAGATGGGTGGCCATGGCAACCTCCCTTCCTGGGTACCGTCGCGCATTCCAAGGATGGGTCCATGGATGGGATGGCGCCCGGGAAAGATGGGG
>JARLGO010000064.1 GCA_031292655.1 Geothrix sp. | reverse complement strand
GAAACTGGAGGCGGAGCTGCTGCAGTCCCAAAAGCTGGAAAGCCTGGGCAGTCTCGCGGGAGGAGTCGCCCACGACATGAACAATGTGCTGGGGGCCATCCTGGGCCTGGCCTCGGCCAACCTCGAGACCCTGCCCCCGGAAAGCCCCGCCTACCGCGCCTTCGACACCATCTCCAGGGCCGCCACCCGGGGCGGGGAAATGGTCCGGAGCCTGCTCAGCTTTGCCCGGCAAAGCAGGGTCGAAGCGCAGGAGCTGGACCTGAACGCCCTCCTCCAGGAGGAGGTGCGCCTCCTGGAACGCACCACCCTGTCCAAGGTCCGTCTGGAGCTGGATCTGGAGCCCGGCCTGAGGCCCATCCGCGGGGATGCCAATGCCCTGGCCCACGCCTTCATGAACCTCTGCGTGAACGCCGTGGACGCCATGCCCGAGACGGGCACCCTCGCCCTCCGGACCCGCAACCTGGGCGACCGGTCGGTCGAGGTCCGGGTGGAGGACACGGGCACCGGAATGCCCCGGGAGGTCCTGGAGCGGGCCCTGGAACCCTTCTTCACCACGAAGGAGGTGGGCAAGGGCACGGGGCTGGGGCTCTCCATGGTCTACACCGTGGTGAAGGCCCACCAGGGACAAATGGAGCTCCTCAGCGAGCCCGGCCGGGGCACGGTCGTGAGGCTGCTGTTTCCGGCCTGCGAACCTGGGGTCCACGCCCCGGAGGGGGAGGAGGGCCCCCGCCCGGAAGGCCCCTCCAGGACGCTGAACGTGCTCCTGGTGGACGATGACGAACTGATCCAGGATTCCATGGAAACCGTGATCCAGACCCTGGGCCACGCGGTCATCTCGGCCTCGAGCGGGGAGGCGGCGCTGGCGATCATCGAAGGGGGCTTCGAGCCCGATGTGGTGATTCTCGATGTGAACATGCCGGGGTTCGGCGGGAGCGGCACCCTGCCCCGCCTGCGCGCCCTGCTTCCCGAGGTGCCGGTGCTGCTCTCCACGGGCCGGGCCGACCAGACCGCCGTGAATCTGGCCGAGGACTACCCCCACGTCACCTTGCTGCCCAAGCCCTTCAGCCTGGACAAGCTCCAGCAGTGCCTCGAACCGCTCCAGCGGAAAGGCTGACCGTGTCGGCCTCGGGGGCGGTTCCAGCCCGGGGGACCTGCCTTCCCGAGGACCCTGGTTCGGATCACCTGAACGCCACCCCCGGATAGCTCACGAAGTGGTAGAGGTTGGCCGGGGCCGTGGCGCCCATGCCGAGGGCCCTCACGGGCAGTTCCGGGAAACCGATGGACGTGCCGAAGGCGATGGGGGAACCCTCGGGAGGCGGCAGCCCGAGAACCCGCGCCGTCTCGCCCAGCAGGAGCAGGCCGAAGGGGACGGAGAACCGCCCGCACCAGGGCATGCGGTAGATGTCGGGATGCTGCGGATCCGCCACCGCATCGAAGAAGGCCTCGGCCTTCTCAGGGGAGAGGGCCCCGGCCAGGGGCCCCGTCAGCAGGTCGCGGTCCCGGGCCAGGGCCTTCAGGTAGGCCTCCACCCCGCCCTCCCCGTAGGGGGCGTAGGCGAAATCGGTCCCATAGTGGATGCCGTCCGAGGAGATCACGAGGGCCACGTCCCTGCCGAGGGTCCATCCGCGCTTCCGCATGGAGGTGGCCAGGGCCTTCCCCAGGTGGGAGGCCAGTTCCCGGAACCGCGGGAAGGAGGCCGAGGGCACGAGGATGGACACGATCTCCACACCGGGATCCCGGTGCTTCAACCAGTAGGCGATGGCCTCCACGGAATGCTCGCTGTCCTGCATGGCGGCGTCCCGGATGACGTCCGCAGGCGGCAGCTGGGCCAGGAGCTCCTCCCGCAGCCCCGATACCCGGATCTCGCCATCGGGGGAGCGCCAGGCGCGGTAGGGGTCAAAGACCAGGGCATCCTTCGCGCCGAAGCGGCGGTACTTGTGGAAGACCCCCACCAGCACGACGGTGCGGGCCGTGACGAGGGGCAGCACCTGGCGGTAGACGCGCCCGGCGAAGAGGTAGTCGTCGTGGGGGCAGATGGCGCCGAGGACGCCGGGGGCCGGCTTGGGGCCGAGGGCTTCGGGCAGGGGCGGCCGGGCCGACCATTCCCAGACCCGGGCCATCTGGTCGGCCCGGGAGGCAAAGCCGATGGCGTCCTGCTGGCCGCGGACCTCGTCCGTCGAGGGGATGCCCATGCCCTTGCGCACCTCCGCGAGGCTGGGCCGGGGCGCCGGGGGAGGGGCCAGGGAGGCCTGGCCGCGCCCCGGAAGGCCGGCGAGGAGAAGGGCCACCGCGAACAGGGTTCGAAACATAGGGACACCTGATCCAGCCACCGTAGCATGGCGGGCCCCGTCCCCTGGACGAATGGCGCTTGACAAGGCGGGACCGCCGAACCACCGTGGGCTACCCCACCCAAGGAGGCCGGCCCATGTCCTCAAGATCCCCGCGCAACGTCCTGTTCATGACCCTGCTCGCGCTCGGCGGCGGGAGCCTGCTGGCCCAGATGCCCAATCCCTACGGAGCCCCCATCAGCCTGGAGGCGGCCCGAAAGCCCCTGGCCGCGGCCCGGGCCGAAGCGGAAAAGAACCACTGGACCATGGCCATCGCCATCGTCGATACCAGCGGCAACCTCGTCTACTACGAGAAGATGGACAACACCCAGATCGCCAGCGCCACCGTGGCGATCGACAAGGCCCGCTCCGCCGTGCTCTACAAGCGCCCCACCAAGGCCCTGCAGGATGGGCTGGCCGCGGGCGGACCCGGCCTGCGCATCCTCCGGCTCCAGGGCGCCATGCCGGTCGAGGGCGGCCAGCCGCTGATCCTGGATGGCAAGATCATCGGGGCCATCGGCGTCTCCGGGGACTCCAGCGAGCACGACAACCAGTGCGCCACCGCCGGGGTCGCGGCCCTGAAATAGTGCAGACATCCGCGCCCCGCCTGTGTTTGGATGGGTCATGCGCAGGCATTGGCTCTGGATCCTCCCGTTGGCCGTGGCCTCGGCCATCGTCTGGCTGAGCGCCCAGTCGCAGTACCCCTTGGGCCTCCAGTTGCCGCCCCCCCTGGACAAGGTCGCCCACGCCTCGGTGTTCGGCGCCCTGGCCCTGGCGCTGGACCTGGCCCTCCGGCTGGACCGGCCCGGCCTGCCCATGTACCGGCGGCACCTGCTGGTCTTCGTGGTCGTGTCCTGCTTCGGCGCCACGGACGAGTGGCACCAGCTGTTCGTCCCCGGTCGGGCCTGCGAACTCGGCGACTGGGTGGCGGACACCCTGGGTGGGGCCCTGGGCCTCCTGGCCGGCAGCGCCCACCTCCTCCTCACCCGGCGGCTGGGCGCCCTCTCCTGGCGGCGCGGGACCCCCCGGCGCTTCGACTCGGCCGAGGACCTGATCCTCGTGGCGGACCCGCACTGGGGCGCGGAGCTCACCGGGCTGGAGGAAGCCACGGCCCGGTTCCCCCGGGCCGACTGGCTCTTCCTGGGCGACGTGTTCGACGTGTGGGTGGGCCTGCCGGGCATGGAAAGCGAACCCCAGCGGCGCTTCCTGGCGTGGGTGGACCGGCGGCGCGCGGCCGGCCGCTGGGTGGGGCTCTGGCTGGGCAACCGCGAGTACTTCCTGGACGGCCATGCCGGACGCTTCGACCTCATGGGCGAAGGCCTCGGCGGTTCCCTCGAAGGCGAGGCCCTGACCTGGGAGCACGGTGATCTCATCAACACCGAGGATCGCCCCTACCGCCTGTGGAATTTCGTCTCGCGGTCCGGCCCCCTCTGGCTGGCCTTCCGCCTGATGCCGAGCGGGGCGGCGCGAAAGGTGTCTGCCTGGATGGAACGAAAGCTCCGCACCACCAACGCCACCTACAAGCTCAGCTTCCCCCGTCGCGCCTTCCGGGCCGCCGCCCAGTCCCACCCGGGCACCACCTTCATCACGGGCCACTTCCACACCCACGAGGTGGAGGCCAACGGCCTCGCCCTGCCCTGGGCCCACGAGGGACGGTTCATGGTGTGGCGGAACGGGAAGGTGGAAGCGCTCTAGAGGTTCAGCAGGTCCGCCACTTCCCGCCGCAGCTCCGGAATGCCCGTGCCCTTCCCGGCGCTCACCCAGGCGATGTCGCCGCCCTGGAGGCCCAGGTCCGCGGCCACGTCCTTGCGCTGTTTGAGGGCCCGGCTGGGTTTCACCTGGTCGACCTTGGTGGCCACGATGCGATGGGGTAGTCCCTCCGCCCGCAGCCAGTCGATCATGGCGTGATCCAGCTTGGTGGGGCCCACCTCGGCGTCCACCAGCACGAAGACCATGCGCAGGGTGGTCCGGCCGGTGAGGTAGCCCTCCACCATGGCCTGCCAGGTGGCCCGCTCCGCGGCGGGGCCCGTGGCGAAGCCGTAGCCCGGCAGGTCCACGATCCAGCGGTCGGGCCCGGTGAGGAACACGTTGATGAGCCGGGTCCGGCCGGGGGTCTTGGACACCCGCGCCAGCTGCTTCTGGTTGGCCAGGGCGTTCAGCAGCGAGGACTTGCCCACGTTGCTGCGCCCCACGAAGGCCACTTCCGCATGGCAGACGCCCAGCTTCCGCGCGTCGGCGGCGGAGGTGACGAAGCGGGCATCGGTGAGGGGTTGGGCCATGGGGTTCCAGTCTTCAGCCTTCAGCCTACCGCCTGCGGCCCATCAGACTGTCACGAGGCTCGTCGGCGCAGGTTGATCGAAGGCGATGCGGCCGTGGTCCAGGCCGATGACGCGCTTCTTCATGCGCTGGATGAGGCTGCGGTCGTGGGTGGCCACGATGACCGTGGTGCCCTGGCCGTTGATGCGCTCGAAGAGGGTCATGATCTCCTGGGCCAGGTCCGGATCCAGGTTGCCCGTGGGCTCGTCCGCCAGCAGGACCAGGGGGTCGTTCACCAGGGCCCGGGCGATGGCCACGCGCTGCTGTTCGCCGCCGGACAGCTGCAGGGGGTAGCTGCTCAGCTTGTGCTGGAGGCCCACCATCTTCAGGGCCCGGAAGGTGCGCTGCTTCTGCTCGGCGGCGCTCACGCCCAGCACCTTGAGGACGAAGGCCACGTTTTCGAAGATGGTGCGGCTACGGATGAGCTTGAAGTCCTGGAACACCACGCCCAGCTTGCGGCGCAACAGGGGGATCTCCGCCTCGGGCATGG
>JARLGO010000063.1 GCA_031292655.1 Geothrix sp. | reverse complement strand
CGGAACGCGTCGAAGATCCTTTGCATCTTGGCCTGCTTGTAGGGGAACAGGTCTGCGGGATCGTTGGCGTGGACCATGGCGGCGCTGTCGGCTTCGAACAGGAGCAGCTGGCCGTCCGGGGTCTCGGCGCAGTCGAGGACCACGTAGTCGAGCTGCAGGCGGTCGTGGATGGCGCCGAGGGCGGCCCCATGCCGGCGGGCGAACCCCTCGTCGAATTGGGCCATGAATTCGGCCTCCTCGGCGCGCTTCCAGGCGCTCTTCTCCATGTCCGAGTTGACGTAGTTGACCATCCAGTGCTCGGAGATGGCCAAGTGGGCGACGTAGGGGCGTCCCTGGATGAGGACGATCCGGCTCTTGCGGAAGCAACCGTCGGGACTGCGGTAGTCCACGAACCGGGAGACGTAGAACGCGGAGGCGGGGGAGGCCTGCAGGTGGCCATCGAGGTCGGCGGGAGCCTCCAGTTTCACGAGGCCCTGGCCCCGATGGGCCCCGACGGGCCGGGCAATGATGGGGAACTCCGCCGCTTCCGCGGCCAGGCGCTGGAGCCCCGCCCGGTCGACCCGCAGGGTGGGCGGCAACGCCAACCCGGGCGCCGATCGCAGCAGGGCGCTGAGCCGGTCCCGGGCCAGCAGGGGGATGCGGCCGGGCTGATTGACCACCGGGACCGGGCATCGGGCCAGGTGCTCCTCGATCTGCTTCAGGATCGGCAGGTTCGCATCGGATTCGCGGAGGGCCGTGAAGAGCAGATCGTGGGCTGGAAGCGGATCGGGGAAGGGCAGCCCCGGCCCCAGGAACAGGAGCTCAAGCTGGACATCCGAACCCTCCAGGAGGAACTCGAGGGGGGTGTTGTCCAGGTAGTCCCCGGGGGCCATCAGGGCGAGCAGGCGCAGCCCCACCCGGTCGTCCTGGGGCCGGAGGGTGAAGTGCTGCTGCAGCCTCAGCGCCAGGGCCTGGGTGGAGAGGGCCATGTCAGACTGGCCCTTGAAGGTGAAGATCCATGAGAGGTCCATCAGCGCGTTGGCGGCATCCACGTTCCTTCCCGCCTGATCCAGCAGCCGCGAGGCCATGGCCGTCATGTCGATGCCCGCCCGCTCCATCCTGAACAGGGGAAGGCAGCCGTGCAGCCGCCGATCATCTTCCATGACGCGTTCCCCCCTGGTCCAATAATGAAGATCCTAAGCCCAGGCGATCCTCCCCGCGCGGAAAGAGCCGCCCCGGCTCGGTTCGAAGCGGTCCCAACCCGAAGGCCCCGAGGTGAATGACATGGCGACCGAGGAATCCGCTTCCCATGGCCTGGACCCCGAGGACTGGCCGCAGGCGCGCCTCCAGGCCCACCGCATGCTGGACGACCTGTTCGACCACCTCGAGGGCCTGCGGGCGGGGCCCGTGTGGCGGCCCATGCCCGCCGCGGTCCGGGCCAGCTTCGACGCGCCCCTGCCGCTGGATCCCTCTCCCCTCGAGGCCGTGCACCGGGAGTTCCTCCAGCACGTGCTCCCCTACGGCACGGGCAACCTGCACCCGGGATTCATGGGCTGGGTGCACGGGGGCGGCAATGTCGCGGGCATGCTGGGGGAGATGCTGGCCGGGGGGCTCAATGCCAACCTCGGCGGTCGCGATCACGCCCCCATCGAGGTCGAGCGGCAGGTGCTGCGCTGGGTGCGCCGGATCTTCGGGTTTCCCGGAACGGCCAGCGGGCTCTTCGTGACGGGGACCTCCATGGCCAACTTCATGGGCCTCCTCGTGGCGCGGCAGGCGGCCCTGGAGGGGGAGGCCCCCGGGACCACCCAGGCAGGCCTCGTGGCCTATGCCTCGGCCGCCGTCCACGGCTGCGTCCCCCGGGCCATGGACATGGCGGGACTCGGACGCGGGGCCCTGCGCCTCGTCCCGGTGGATGCCGAAGGGCGGATGCGCCTGGACGCATTGGAAGGGGCGCTGGCCGAGGACCGGGCCCGGGGCCTCCGTCCCTTCCTGGTGGTGGGCACGGCCGGGACGGTGGATACCGGCGCCGTGGACGACCTGGCGGGACTCGCGGATCTGGCGGGGCGCCACCGCCTCTGGTTTCACGTGGACGGGGCCTTCGGGGCCCTGGCCATCCTTGCCCCGTCCCTGGCGCCCCTCCTCGCGGGCCTGGACCGGGCGGATTCGCTGGCCTTCGACTTTCACAAGTGGGCCCAGGTCCCCTACGATGCGGGCTACCTCCTGGTGCGGGACGGCGAGCGCCACCGGGCCACCTTTGCTTCGCCCGCGGCCTACCTGCAGCGCGAGACCCGGGGGCTCGCCGCGGGTTCCCCCTGGCCCTGCGACTTCGGTCCGGACCTGAGCCGCGGGTTCCGGGCCCTGAAGACCTGGTTCACCCTCAAGACCTACGGGCTGCAGCAGCTCGGCACCATGATCGAGGGTACCTGCGCCCTGGCCCGGCGTCTGGAGGCGCGGGTGAAGGCCGAACCGCGCCTGGAGCTCATGGCGCCCGTGGCCCTCAACATCGTGTGCTTCCGGCACCGGGGCGAAGATCCCGACGCCTTGAACGCCCGCATCGTGGCCGATCTGCATGAATCGGGCATCGCCGCACCCTCCACGACCAGGCTGGGGGGGAACCTGGTGATCCGGGCGGCCATCGTGAACCACCGCACCCAGGCCCGCGACATCGACGCCCTGGTGGAGGCTGTGCTCGGGTTCGGCCGATGAATCAGGCTCCGCGCCAGGCTGCCGACAAGAGAATGGAAGGCCTGACATGAATCCACCCGCTCCCGCCCGGGAGCGTCGTCTGCCCCTCCCTTCCCGGGGCCCATGGAGTCCGCATGAAGGTTCCCCAGAAAGACGAATGCTCGAGAAACGTGTTCAGGTCCCTCCGGGACTTCTTTGATCCGGACCAGCACGCGCCCGCGCCGCTGGTGCTCCTGCCCCCGCCCCTGAATCCCTTTCCCGCCGAAGAGCGGGTCCAGATCTTCGCCAAGCTGATGTACCTCAGCCCCACCTTGAACTTGAAGTGGTCCCCGGCCTTCCAGATGCTCCGGCGCGCCATGGACTCCGGTGGGGCCCAGGAGGTCCACCGCGTGGTGGAGGCCTCGTCGGGCAACATGGCCCTGGCCCTGGCCCTGCAGTGCCGGGCCTTTGGTTTGTCCGGAGTCGACTCCTTCGTCCCCGCGGATCTCGCCTTCGTCAAGAAGGAGCTCCTCTATCTCGCGGGGGTCCACCTGGATCTCTGCACGGACGTTCCGGGCCAGCCCAGCGCCATCGAGAAGGCCCGGAGCCAGGGGGACGAACCCGGTTTCGTCAACCTCGGCCAGTACGAGAACCCCGGCAATCCGGAGGCCCATGCCCGGTGGACGGCGCCCGGAATCTGGGAGCAGACGCAGGGGGCGTTGACGGTCTTTTGCGGCGGCATGGGCACGACGGGCACCCTGGTGGGGGCCCGGAATGCCTTCGAGGCGCTCTCCGCGAAAGTGGAGGTGGTCGGTTGCCTCTGCGCGCCGGGGAGCGCGGTGCCGGGGCTGCGCACCGAGGCGCGCCTTGCGGAGATCCGCTTCGACTGGCAGGGCGGCATCCACCGGGTCGAAGTGGAGACGAAGGAAAGCTACCGAGCGAGCCTGAGGCTGATTCGGGCGGGGCTCCTCGCCGGCCCCAGCTCCGGCTTTGCCCTGGTGGGACTCACCCGTTTCCTGGAATCCTCCCGGCAGGACCCCGCCCGGTGGGAGGGCCTGCGCAACGGCTCGGGCGACATCGTGGCCTCCTTCATCTGCGGCGACACGCCCCATCTCTATATTGACAAGTACTCGACGATCCTGGATGCCGCCGACTTCGCCCTGTGAGGGCTCCTGGTCAGGCCCCCTGGCGCTCCCGGCCCGCGGCGCGCCCGAGCAGGTCCCGGAAGGCCCGGAAGACCTTCTGCATCTGAGGTCCCTTGTAGGGATAGAGGGCGGGCGGGTCCATGTCGTGGACGACCATGGCCGTGTCGGCCTCGAAGATCAGCAATTCCCCGTCCCGGGTCTCCGCACAGTCGATGGCGAAGTACTCCAGGTCCGCCCGGGCGCAGAGGGCTGCCAGGGCGCCCGCGTGCCGGACCGCGAAGTCCGTGTCGAAGGTGGCGAAGAGGCGGGCCTCCTCTTCCCGCTTGGCCGGGTCGCCGTCCATGCCCGCGTTGAGGTAGTGCAGCATCCAGTGCTCCGCCACGGCCATGTGGCAGGTGTAGGCGCGGCCGTCGATGAGGGCGATCCGCAGCTTCCGGTGGAGGCCACCGGCGCCCCGGTAGTCGATGAAGCGCGACAGGTAGAATTCCCCGCCATTGGCCTGCGCGAGGTATTGGGCGAGTTCCTCCGGGCCTGAAAGCCGCGCCAGCCCCTTGCCTCCGTGACTGTCCAGGGGGCGCAGGAGGACCGGGAAGACGCCTCCCGGCAGGAGCTCCTCCAGGGCCCGCCGGCCCTCCGCGAGGGCCTTCAGGTCGCTCAAGGCGGCCCGGACCGTGGGCGGGATGAGCAGGCCTGGCACGCCTTCGAGGAGGCGCCAGAGCCGGTCTCGGGCCAGCGCCTGGACCTTCACCGGATCCAGGAGCACCGGCACGGGATGGCCTGCCAGGTCCCGGCGGAGCTGCTCCAGCAGCGGGCGATTGGCATCGGATTCACCGATGCCCACCAGGGCGAGATCGTGGGCGGGCAGCTCGGGAAGGGGCTGGCCCGGTTCGACGAACACCAGATCCAGGGACACATCCGAGCCCACCAGCAGGAACTGGGCCGGCACATTGGCCATGATGTCCCCGGGTCCCGCGAACATGAGGAGGCGCAGCCCGGTGGTGGCGCCGGGGGAGGGCACCCGGAACACCTTGTTCAGGGCGAGGGCCCGGGCCTGGCAGGCGAGGCCCTCGTCCTTGTAGAAGCAGAGTTCGAGGAGGGTGCCCAGGTCCAGCCAGGCGGCCGCATCCGACGGGTCTTCGGCCACCCGCGCCTCCAGGTTCCAGCGAAGATGACCCAGGTTCTCTCCTCGCATGATCCGGTGCGCCATGGGCGCCAGGCCCAGGATCTCCGGGGGGGTGGGGTGTTCCGATGCTGGGCTCATGCCTGCCTCATGAAGGAATGACAGCCGAATTCAATCCCTGAGTCTATGCTTCCGGTCGAGCCCGCGCCCCATTTAGAAATACGGTCCTAGACGGTTCCGAAGAGCCGGTCCCCCGCATCGCCGAGGCCCGGGAGGATGTAGCCCTTCTCGTTGAGCTGGCGGTCCACGGCGCCCACCACGATGGTCAGGTCGGGGTGGTCCTGCTGGAGCCGCTCCAGCCCTTCCGGCGCCGCCAGCAGGGCCACGAGGGAAACATTGACGGCTCCGGCGCCCTTCAGCTGGCGCACCGCTTCGGAGGCGCTGCCCCCGGTGGCCAGCATGGGGTCCAGCACGAAGACCGGCCGCGCTTCGAGAAGTGGGGGGAAGTTGCGGTAGTAGGGGACGGGCACCAGGGAGTCATGGTCCCGGTAGAGGCCGAGGTGCCCGACCTTCGCCGTGGGCAGGAGCTTGAGGAAGGATGGGAGCAGGCCGAGGCCCGCGCGCAGAACGGGCACCAGGACCGGATCCAGGGACTTCAGCCTCAGCGTGCCGGTGCGTTCCAGCGGCGTCTCCACCACCACGGGCTCCGTGGGAAGGGTGCGCGTCGCTTCCGCGGCCAGGATCAGGCCCACCTCTTCGATGAGGGCCCGGAACAAGCTCCCGGGCGTCTTGCGATCCCGGATGAGGGAGAGCTTGTGGTGGACGAGCGGGTGATCGACTACGTGGATCGTCATGGGGACCTCTCGACGCTTCCTCAGATTCCGGGATGCCTCAAGCACGGCCCCGGGGGTTGGGTGGTCGAGTTGAAGCGTAGCAGGCAGAGGCTGTGTCAGGCCGCACGAGACGGTCCCGAGAGTTCTTCGAACGCGGGCCAACGCATCCCTCCGCATGGCCGCCGCGGGATCGGCGAACCGATGGTGCCGATGTGCGCAGAACGCCTGGCGGCGCGGGTCTACCTCCACCTTGGAATTGACGGAAGGCCGCGGATTCCCTGGATTCGGCCGCCGGCAGGTGCCCAGGCCGGAGCAGATTTCCGCTCGGCGGGGCGGAATCAAATGGGGATGTCGGAGGAGGTAGCGTCAAAAAAAATGAAGATTTTTTTGTTTTCTCTGTTGACCTCATCCAGATCGCTGGTTTCATGTTGAATTAGAGGAAAAAAGGACGATCATCTTCCCCATAGAGCCAACAGCGAGGTATCTGAGATTTGGAGCGCCGGAAATGCTAAAGAAAGTCGCCATCTTCAAGGCCCTGGATGTGGAAATCAAGAAGCAGAGGGGCCCTGTGGCGGTGAAGGACGCTTATAAGGGGCACCACTCCCTCAAGGAAGAGCTCAGCCAGCCTGGAATCACCATTTTAGGTGAGGTGGCCGGGGGTGACCCCGGCCGCGGCCAGGTCCGGGAGTCCTACAAGGCCTCGACTCACGCCAAGAGCCTGGCCGAAAACGGCGCCCGGGCCCTCTCGGTGGCCACCGACAAGTTCCTCTATTTCGGCGAGGACAAGCACCTTTCCGAGGTCCGGAGTCACGTCAAGCTGCCCCTGGTCCGGCGGGAGTTCATCTTCGAGGAGTACCAGGTCGAGGAGAGCAAGATCCTTGGCGCCGACGCGATCTACCTGATGCCCGCGCTGCTCTCCCAGGAGCGCCTCCAGACCCTGCTGAAATTCGCCACCAGCAAGGGTCTCGACGTGGTGGTGGAGGTCACGTCAGAAGCCGAGTTGCACCGGGCCGTCGAGGCTGGCGCGGACATCATCTGCGCCGTGGGCCGGAACCTGGACACTTGGGAGGCTTCCTGGGATCAGGCCGTGGCCCTGGTCAAGAAAGTGCCCAAGAGCTGCCTCAAGCTGGTCGAAGGCGGCATCCACCGTTTGGAGCAGATCAAGCAGATGGAAGCCCTCGGCGTCCATGGCCTGCTGATCGGCGACGCCCTTCTCGATGACTACTATCCCGGCAAGCGCCTGGCCCAGATCCTGGCAGGCGTGGAGCCCCCGAAAAAAGCCGCGAAGCCCAAGGGCAAGACCGGCTCTGCCGCCGAAGCGGCGCTAGCCCCCACGGCTGCTCCCACAGCCAAGGAACGCATATCCACCCAGCGGAAAGACACGGTCGAATCTGGCATGAAAAATGCTAAGACGAAACCATCTTCCCGCACGACCCCTTCCAACCCCGCCCAAAAGGGCGTAAAGGAGCCACCCATGGCTGAACTGACCAACCCGGTCGCCACCACCGAACCCGTCGCCGCGAAGAAGCCGGCGAAGAAGGCCGCCCCCAAGAAGAAGGCCGCCGCGAAGAAGCCGGCTGCCAAGAAGGCCGCGCCGAAGAAGGCCGCCGCGAAGAAGCCGGCCGCCAAAAAGGTCGTGAAGAAGGCCGCGCCGAAGAAGGCCGCCAAGAAGTAGACCCGTCACGGTTTGCACAACCTGGCTACTATCAGAGGGGCGCGCTGGCGCGCCCCTCTGAGCTAGGTGATTCCATGATTATCATCGACCAGGTTTCCGCCCTCGAAGTGCTCGACAGCCGTGGGAATCCCACCGTGCTGGCGCGGGTGCAGCTTTCCGATGGGACGACCGGTCAGGCCATCGTCCCGTCGGGAGCCTCCACGGGCAGCCGAGAGGCCCTGGAACGCCGGGATGGCGACAAGAAGCGCTACCTCGGCAAGGGCGTACTGGGGGCCGTGGATGCCGTCAACGTCGAACTGGCGGGGGCGCTGCAGGGCATGGATCCCTTCCAGCAGGCCGAGCTCGATGAGCTGATGTGCGACCTGGATGGGACCGAGAACAAGGGCCGCCTGGGGGCGAACGCCATCCTCGGCGTGTCCATGGCCTTCGCGGACGCCGCCGCCCGGGCCTCCCGGATGCCGCTCTACCGGTACCTGGGGGGGGCCACGGCCCGGCTGCTGCCCGTCCCCATGATGAACATCCTCAACGGCGGGGCCCATGCCGACAACAACGTGGACATCCAGGAATTCATGGTGCTGCCCGTGGGGGCGCCGAGCTTCCATGAGGCCCTCCGCTGGGGGGCCGAGGTCTACCACGCCCTGAAGGGGGTCCTGAAGGGCCGGAAGCTGGCCACAGGGGTGGGTGACGAAGGCGGCTTCGCCCCCAATCTGGGCTCCAACGAGGAGGCCCTCGACCTCATCGGGGAAGCCGTCAAGAAGGCCGGCTACAAGCTCGGGAAGGACGTCTTCCTGGGGCTGGACTGCGCGGCCAGCGAATTCCACGACGGCAAGGCCTATGCCCTGGATGGGGCCAAGAAGACCCCGGCCCAGCTGGTGGAGTACTACCAGGGGCTGGTCTCCCGCCACCCCATCGTGTCCATCGAGGATGGCTTCGCCGAGGGCGACTGGAAGGGCTGGAAAGCCCAGACCGACGCCATGGGGGCCAAGACCCAGCTGGTGGGTGACGACATCTTCGTGACCAACCCCGCCATCCTGGCCAAGGCCATCCAGGAGGGGGTGGCCAACGCCATCCTCATCAAGCTGAACCAGATCGGCACCGTCACCGAGACCCTGCGGGCGGTGGACATGGCCCACAAGGCCGGGTACCGGGCGATCATCAGCCACCGGAGCGGCGAGACCGAGGACAGCTTCATCGCCGATCTGGCCGTGGCCACCGGGGCGGGGCAGATCAAGACGGGCGCCCCCTGCCGCACGGACCGTGTGGCCAAGTACAATCGCCTGCTGCAGATCGAATGGGAACTGGGCGCCGCCGCCCGCTACGCGGGCCGGGAAGCCTTCGGTTCCCGCCTCAGCTAGGGAGGAGGTTCCCCCCACATGAACGCCAACTGGCTTCTCAAGTCCTCCACCCTGTGGGGCGTTCTGGGGGCCTCGGGGCTCCTCTCCCTGATGGCCATGCTGTTCTCCCAGGAGGGCCTCCCGGAGCTGCGCAAGCGCGAGACCGAGCTGCGCTCCGCAAGGACCCATCTGGTGGAGCTGAACCGCCGCAACCGCGAACTGATGGACGAGGTCCAGCGGCTCGCGGCGAAGGACCCTGAGGTGATGGAGGCCCTGGCCCGCCGGCAGGGCTATGCGAGAAAGGGTGAGACCGTCTACACCTTCCGGAACCGGGAGCGGTAGCTTGGAGCTCCATCTCGCGTCCGCCTCGGGGAATGTGTTCGGCTACCTCTGGTCTGATGAGGCTAAAGATTGCTGTGGTGAGGATTATGCCAAAATCTTCTGTCCGAAGGGGCGGGGCTTTGGTTTAGATGGCCTTTTTTTGATGCAAAGGCCGAAGGCCGGCCTCTGGGCCCTGGAACACTGGGATGAGGATGGATCTAACTCATTTTGTTCCAACGGTAGCAGGGCCGCGCTGGCGATTCCGGGAGCCCCGGAAGGCGCCTTGGTGGAGGCCCTGTCCAACGGCAAGCACATCCTTCTCAGCCGCAGCGAGGAGGGAGTCGGCATCCGCATGCCCGAGGGCCTCGACTTCGGACTGCGCGCCCTACCCATGCCGCTGGACCAGCCTGCGGGCTTCGGATGGATCGGCAATCCCCAGCTGGTGCTGCGCGTGCCCTCGGTGGCCGCGGTGGATCTTCCGGTCCTCGCGCCGCCGCTGCGCCACCACGAAGCCGTCCCCGGGGGCACCAACGTGAACGTGGTCGAGGTCGTGGTTCCGGGCGAAGCCAGGATCCGTTCCTGGGAGCGGGGTGTCGAAGGCGAGACTCTCTGTTGCGGGACCGGCTGCGCCGTCGCGGCGGCCTGGCTGGCCCGCACCGAGGGTGTTCCGGTCTGGCGCTTCCACACGGCCGGTGGCGAGATGGTGAAAGTGGCGCTCGACCTGGACGCCGAGGGCCGCTGGCGGAACCTCTGGCTTTCGGGCCCGGTCCGCAGGCTCGGGGTGGCGTCTCCAGACCCCTCGCTTTTCATGGGGTTGCGACGCTGATCCCCTCGGCGCTTTGCCGTGGAACCCAACCTGCTAGACTGGCGTGTTCCACACCCGAAGGGATGCCGAGATGCTTGGTTTGACCAGCGCCTGCGCGACGACGAGAGCCGACTGATGCACGCCCGGGTGGTGGCACTGGCGAACCAGAAGGGCGGTGTGGGCAAGACCACCACGGCCATCAATCTCGCCGCGTCTCTCGCGATGATGGAGAAGATGGTCCTGCTGGTGGACTTCGATCCCCAGGGGCACAGCACCACGGGCCTGGGCTTTCCCAAGCCGGACCACCGCGCGGGCTCCTATGCCCTGATGAAGGGGGCGCCGGCCGAGGCCCTGGTGCTCAGCACCGAGGTCCCGATGATGCAGGTGATCCCCGCGGGCAAGGATCTCGCGCAGCTGGAGTTCGAGCTCTTCGAACTGCCCCAGCTCCAGGTGCTCAAGGGGGCCCTGGCGCCCCTCATCGATCGCTTCGACTACATTCTCATCGACCCACCGCCCAGCCTGGGCATGATCACCCTGAACGCCCTCACCGCCGCCGACGAGGTCATCGTGCCCATGCCCTGCGAGTTCTTCGCGCTGGATGGCCTGGCGGAGCTGACCGAGACCCTCCGGCGCATCCAGTCGGGCCCGAATCCCCGGCTTCAGCTGGGTGGGATCCTGCTCACCATGGCGGAAGAGCGCACCAACCTCGGATCCGCCGTGGCGGCCGAAGTGCGCCATGCGTTTCCCGGCAAGGTCTTCCAGACCGTGATCCCCCGCAACATCCGCCTGGCCGAGGCGCCCAGCCACGGCAAGCCCGTGGCCTTCTACGATCTGCGCTCCAAGGGCGCCCAGGCCTACCTCAGCCTCGCGAAGGAATGGCTCGGGCTGGAGATCCTTGCGAGGAGGGAAGCCTGATGACCCTGCTGAAGCGTCCGGCCCTGGGCCGCGGACTCACCTCGCTCATGAGCCAGATGGCTCCGGAAGATGCCAACCAGCGGGAGCTCCCCCTGGGCAGCATGGTGCCGAACCGGGCCCAGCCCCGCACCCACTTCGACGAGGCGGCGCTGGCGGAGCTGGCGGAAAGCCTGAAGCAGCACGGCATGGTCCAACCCATCGTGGTGCGCAAGGTGGGCGACCAGTTCGAGATCATCGCCGGCGAGCGGCGCTGGCGGGCCGCCCGGAAGGCGGGGCTCGCCATGGTCCCCGTGGTGATCAAGGAGGTCCCCGATGACCGCCTGCTCGAGTTCGCCCTGGTGGAGAACATCCAGCGGCAGGAGCTGAATCCCATCGAGGAGGCCACCGCCTATTGGCAGCTGGGCGAGCACCTGCGGTTGACCCAGGAGCAGGTGGCCGACCGGGTGGGGAAGTCGCGGCCCCAGGTCGCCAACACCCTGCGCCTCCTCCGCCTTCCCGCGGAACTCAAGGCCGAGGTGGCCCACGGGCGCCTGAGCACGGGCCACGCCAAGGTGCTGCTCGGCGTTCCGGACCCCCGCCTGCAGGAGCAGTTGGCCCATGAGGTGGTGGCGCAGCAGCTCAGCGTGCGGGCCCTGGAGGCCCGGATCCAGCAGCTGCAGAAACAGGCCAAGGTCCACGGGAAGCGGAAGCATCCCCAGGAGCTCTTCATCAAGGCCGCCGCGGAGGAGCTCACCCATTCCTGGGGGACCCGCGTCGAGATCAAGGCCAAGGGCAAGGCGGGAGCGGTCGTGATGCACTACGGCAGCGAAGGCGAGCTGGACCGCCTGTTCGAGGCCCTCAAGCAAGGTCCGGCCAAGCGCCGGTAGGAGATCCCATGTCGTCCTGGTTCGTCAAGAAGCGTCAGCAGAAGATCGCCATCGAGGAAAAGACCGTCCGCGTGCCGGAAGGTCTCTGGATCAAGTGCGAGGCCTGCAAGGAACTGATCTACCGCAAGGAGCTGGTCAACACCCACAACGTCTGTCCCAAGTGCGGGTACCACTTCCGGATCGGGGTGGAGGAGCGGCTCGAGAACCTCATGGACAGCGGCTGGACGACCCTGTTCGGGGACCTCCAGAGCGGCGACCCCCTTGGGTTCGTGGCCATGAAGAGCTACAAGGACCAGCTGAAGAAGCTGACCCAGGCGGGCCAGACCGAGGATGGCGCGGTGGTCGTGGAGGGCACCATCGCCGGGCATTCCGTGGTGGCCGCCATCATGAACTTCGACTTCCTGGCCGCCAGCATGGGCAGCGTGGTGGGCGAAAAGCTGCGCCTGGGCGCCGAGCGGGCCCTGGAGAAGCAGTGCGCCTTCCTCATCGTGAGCTGCAGCGGCGGGGCCCGCATGCAGGAGGGCACCCTCTCCCTCATGCAGATGGCCAAGGTGAGCGCGGCCCTCGCCAAGCTGGACAAGGCGGGCCTGCCCTACCTCAGCATCCTCACCGATCCCACCACCGGCGGCGTCAGCGCCAGCTTCGCCATGCTGGGCGACCTCAACATCGCCGAACCCAAGGCCCTCATCGGCTTCGCCGGGCCGCGCGTCATCGAGCAGACCATCAAGCAGAGCCTCCCCGAGGGCTTCCAGCGCTCGGAATTCCTCCAGGCGCACGGCATGGTGGACAAGGTGGTGAACCGGGACTACCTCAAGGACTTCATCACCGCCTGCCTGGCGTGGATGATGCCGACGGCCTAGTGAGGGACGACTCCCGGCCCGTCTTCCTCGCTCGTCTCCAGGAGCGGGGCCATTTCGGCATCAAGTGCGGGCTGGAGAACATCCAGGCGCTGCTGGGGACCCTGGGCCGTCCGGACCGGAGCTTCCCGGTGGTGCTCGTGGCGGGGACCAACGGCAAGGGCAGCACCGGCGCCTTCCTTTCCCGCATGCTCCGGGCCGCCGGGTTCCGGGTGGGCTGGACCACCTCGCCGCACCTGGCCGAGGTCACGGAGCGCATCCAGCTGGACGGGGAACCCATCGCGGCGGAGAGGCTCGACCGCCTGCTCGGGGAGGCCTTCGAGGCCGAGGTGCGGGCCGATCTCCAGGCCACCTACTTCGAGTTGATGATCACCGCCGCCCTCTCGGCCTTCCGCGAAGCCCAGGTGGACGTGGCCCTGGTGGAGGTGGGCATGGGCGGGCGCTGGGATGCCACCAACGCCACGGAGCCCCTGCTCACGGTGCTGACGACGGTGGGACTGGACCACCAGCAGTACCTGGGGGACACCCGGGAGGCCATCGCCCGGGAGAAGCTGTGCACGGCCCGGAACGGCCGCCCCCTGGTGCTGGGCCCGACCCTCGACCCCCACTGGATCCGCCCCCTCCTGTCCTGCGAGCCCACCCTGCATCCTGCGCCCCGGCTCGGACCCGCGGAGATCCGCTGGGACCACTCCCGGGTGGACGGGCGGCGGGTGGGTCTGGCGGGTCGCCACCAGCTGGACAATCTGGCCACGGCCTTCGAGGCCGTGCGTCAGTTGCAGGCCCAGGGGTTTTCCATTCCCGAGGCGTGCCTCTGGCCGAGTGTGGCGGAGGTGCAGTGGCCCGGCCGCCTCTGGAAGGCGCCGGGGCTGGAGGGCGTCTGGATGGACGGCGCCCACAACCCCGATGGCGCCCGCGTCCTGGCCGATCACGCCCTGGCCTGCGG
>JARLGO010000365.1 GCA_031292655.1 Geothrix sp. | reverse complement strand
GATGAGGATGGGGAACCAGACCAGGCCCAGGCTTTCAAAGGCGGCCCGGCTGGGGGCGAAGAAGGCGGATCGCCCGGCCTGTCGGAGCCTTTCCGCCAGCGCGTGCCCCTCCTTCAGCAGGGGGTCGGACAGGCTGGCATCTCGCTCGTTCAGGCTTCCCGTGGCACTGGGGATGATCCAGCTGGTGCCCGCCGGGAGCTCCGGGAGGGGACCATCTTCCGGGGGGCAGATCCAGGTGCGGCGGCCCCCCAGCTGGTCCAGCCGGAGATCGCGATAGTCCAGGGTGGGCAGGGCCCACAGCCGCAGGACCGGCGAGGGGCCGCCGAGGAGGCCGAAGAGCCGCTGGAAGCCCTTCAAGGTGTCCTCCGCCGTCGCGTCCGCGAGGGACCGGACGCCGGCCAGCCGGGTCTCGTCCCTTTCCGCCAGGGCCCAGCAGAGGGCGTGGCGCAGGGCGTAGCCGCGGGTGAGGGCCGGGCCCGCGCCGAGGAGCCGGTCCTCCCAGGCCCGGCGCAGGGCCGGGTCGAAGCGGCCGTCCCGCGCCTGGGCCTGGCCCCACCGCCACAGGGCCAGGGCCGTTCCCGCTTCGTGCAGGGGCAGGACCCTCAGGGCGGCACCGAGGCGGTTCCCTGGGGTCCTGACCAGCTGCCGCAGGGCCTCGGCCTCGCGACGCCTCGGTCCGGCGGGGAAGGGATCGGCCGGCTGGCCGTGGACCGGATCGAAGGTGGCGGCGGCCCGCAGCCACTGGTATTCCAGCGCGACCGCGCCCTTCCCCGCCGGCGCGGGCGGGAGGGGGCGTCCCCAGTCGTAGGCCTCCAGCAGGGCACTTGCCGCGTCCGGCTCGCCGGGGGCGGGGCTGACGATGGCGGGTGGGGGCTGCTGGGGCGGAAGGGGCATTTAGGATCCCTTGATGGCAGAATGGTCCTCCGCATCATACGGGAGTCTCCTTGTCTTCACCCGCTTCGACCCTCACCGCCCGCGAGCGCCTCGTGGTGGCCCTGGATGTGCCCACCGCCAGGGAGGCCCTGGCCCTGGCCGATCGCCTGGCGGGTCGCGTGGGCATGCTCAAGGTGGGCCTGGAGCTCTTTTGCGCCGAGGGACCCGCCTTCGTGAAGGCGCTGCAGGCGAGGGTGCCGGTCTTCCTCGACCTGAAGCTGCACGACATTCCCACCACGGTCCGGCGGGCCCTGGACGCCCTGTTGCAGCTGGACCCGCGCCTGATCGACGTCCATGCCCAGGGCGGGCCGGCCATGCTGGAGGCGGCGGTGGAGGCCGTGCGGGCCCATCAAGCGGGGGGCGGGCGCACGGAGCTGCTGGCGGTGACGGTCCTCACCAGCCTGG
>JARLGO010000062.1 GCA_031292655.1 Geothrix sp. | reverse complement strand
TCGGCAGCTGGCCCGTCTCACCGAGTCCCGGGGCAGCCACCGGGTCCGCTGGAACGGAACCTTCAGCGCCTTCCTCGACACCTGGAGCAGCCTGGAGCAGCCCCCCCGGCAGGCCCTCTTCGACGGAAACGGCCAGCAGCTCCGCATGATCGACGCGAACCCCTGTCCCCGGCTCCGGGAGCTGAAGCTCGGCACCATCCGGCTGCAGCAGGTGAGGACCCGCGATGGCTTCCCCATGGAGACCCTGCTCATCCTCCCTCCGGACTTCGACGCGGCGAAGAAATACCCCGTGTACCAGCACATCTACGGAGGCCCCGAGGCGCCCCAGGTGAACGACGCGTGGAGCCGGGAGCTGCTGTGGTGGCATTTCCTGGCGCAAAACGGCATCGTGGTCTGGATCTGCGACAACCGCAGCGCCAGCAACAAGGGCAAGGCCAGCGCCGAGGGGGTCTACAAGCACCTGGGCGCCCAGGAGCTGGAGGATCAGCTGGACGGCCTCCAGTGGCTCGGCCAGCAGGGCTTCGCCGACCTGAACCGCGTCTGCATCGAGGGCTGGAGCTACGGCGGTTTCATGAGCGCCTACGCCATGACCCACAGCACGGCCTACAAGCTGGGCATCATCGGCGCTCCCGTCACCGACTGGAGGCTCTATGACAGCATCTACACCGAGCGCTACATGGGCCTGCCCTCGGAGAACCAGGCCGGCTACGAAGGCACCGACCTCGCGGCGGCCGCCAAGCAGCTCTCGGGGAGGCCCCTCATCATGCACGGCCTGGTCGACGACAACGTGCATCCCCAGAACACGGTGCGGTTCATCGACGCCCTGCAGCAGGCCGGCAAGGACTTCGACCTGCGCCTCTACCCGGGCTCCGACCACGTCAGCGCCTTCGGCAAGCCCTGGCAGTTCTGGGACATCATGCGCGCCCGCTGGGCCTTCCTCGCGAAGAACCTTTGACGGCCGGCACCGGTCAGTTCGGGGCCATCTCCTCTTGTTTGGCGGGCAGCAGGCGGTCGTAGACCCACAGCAGGAGGGCTGTGAGCACCCCGACCCCGATGATCGTCCAGAGCATGCCCGCGGGCCGGTGCTTCACCTCGCCGAAATGATGCATCAGCTTGCCGCCGAACCAGCCGCCGATGAGTGAGCCGAGGCCGATGGGAAGGAAGGCAAAGCCCATGTAGGTGCCCTGCTGGCCCGGCGGGGCGAGGCGCGAGATGTACTCGTAGTAGCGGGGCGACTGCACGATCTCCCCCAGGGCGACGCAAACGAGGGTGATGACCACGCCGGTCACGGTCGGCTTGAAGACCAGCACGATCCAGGCCAGGGACGACATCAAGGTCCCGAGGGTGACCGCCTTCACGGAAGCGATCTTCTGCGTGGCCAGGTTGATCAGCACCGTCAGCGAGATCACGACCAGCGGGCCGGTCATCAGCAGGAGTTCCGTATCCGCCTTCGGATCGATGAACTTCGCGACGTACAGGGGCAGCGTGATGAATTCCTGCCAGTACACCACCCAGTAGCCCGTGAAGATCAGGAGGAACAGCATGAACTTCGGATTCGAAAGCACGGTGACGAAGTTCTTGCCGGTCTCCGTTAGGGAGGGGGGAGGGGCATCGCCCTCCTTGCGCGGCTCCCGAAACAGCAGCAGCACCGCGAAGAACATCGCCAGCACGCTGACCGCCGCCACGCGGAACACGTTCTCGACGCTCATGTGCCGGTGGACGTAGGAGGCGACATAGGGGCCGGCGGCGCCGCCGATGTTCACCAGGGTGTAATAGATCGAATAGCCGATCGAGCGGACATTTTCCTTGGAGGCCCTCGCCGTCGTCCCGACGACGGCCGGTTTCACCAGCGCGATGCCGAGGGCCGGCAGCATCAGCAGGAGGGCGACCAGGGCCCCCAGGGGCACGGCGCCGCGAACCGCGGCCATCCAGGGGGCCCCGAGCGATCCGAGCAGGAAGTAGGAGCAGCTGAGGATCAGGTAGGCCAGCGAGAGGGCCCGGCGGAACCCGAGGCGATCCGCGATGGCCCCCCCGAAGGCCGCCAGGAACCACACCAGCCCGCCGAACAGGCCGGCCAGGCTGCTGGCGTCCTGCGCGGGGAACCCCAGCGACTCGTTCAGGTATCGCGCCAGGGACGCAAAGGCGGCGTAGTAGGAGAGCCGCTCGAACAGCTCGCTGACGTTGGCCACCCAGAAGGGGCGCTCAAATCCATCGCGGATGTCGCGCAAGCGCTGAGCTGGGCCCAAAGTGCCTCCAGGGAAGGGGTGCCCTTCGATCTTCCCGGGGAACCAGCGGCAGGGTCAACCCATCCCGAGGATTGGCCTTACTTGTCTTGCTTCCCGGCCTTCGCGAACTCCACCACGGCCCGGAGCATGTCGCCCACGGACATGATGCCCACCAGGTCGCCCTTCCCGTCCACCACGCACAGGCCGTAGAGCTTGTGGTCCAGGATCAGCTGGGCCGCGGCGGCGAGATCCATGTCCGGCGTGACCGTGATGGGGGATGGGTTCATGACCGCCCGGACCGGGGTCTTGGAGAGCAGGTAGTGGACCTCCCAGGTATCCAGCGAGGTGGCCCTGCCCGGCGTGTAGTCCTTGATCATCCGCTCCGTGATCAAGCCCACGAGCCGGCCCTTGGCCATGACCGGCAGGCGCCGGATGCCCTTTTCCTTCATGAGGTGAATGGCCTCGATGATCGAGGCCTCCGGATCGATGGTGACGGGGTTCTTGGTCATCCATTTTTGGACTGAGGTCATCGCGCACTCCTCACATGCCCAGGAAGGCCTTCTTGACGTGGTCGTTGTCGAGCAGCTCCTCCCCTCTGCCCGTCAGCACCACCCGCCCGGTTTCCATCACGTAGGCCCGGTGGGAGATGCGGAGGGACTGGTAGACGTTCTGCTCGACGAGAAGGATGGTAACGCCTTGCCGGTTGATGCCGCTGATGATGTCGAAGATGTTCTTCACGAACAGGGGCGACAGGCCCAGGGAGGGCTCGTCGAGCAGCAGCAGCCTGGGGTTGGCCATGAGCCCCCGGGCGATGGCCAGCATCTGCTGTTCCCCTCCGGACATGGTGCCGCCCAGCTGCTTCTCCCGCTCCCGGAGGCGGGGGAACAGCTCGAAGACCCAGTCGAGGTTCTTCTGGCGGTCCGCCCGGGTGGCCTTGACGTAGGACCCCATGCGCAGGTTCTCCATCACGGTCATTTCCGGGAAGATCCGGCGGCCTTCAGGCACCTGGACGAGCCCCGCCTCGACCACCTGGTGGGGCTGCAGGCGGCCCAGGTCCCGGCCCTCGAAGGTGAGGGTGCCCGAGCCGGGCTTCTCCAGGCGGGAGATGTTCTTCAGGGTCGTGGTCTTCCCGGCGCCGTTGGCCCCGACGACGGTGACGATCTCCCCCTCGTTCACCTCCAGGTCCACGTCCCAAAGCACCTTGAGGTCACCGTAGGCGAAATTGAGCTTCTCGACCCTAAGCATGGCTCTCACCCAGGTAGGCGCTGATGACGTCGGGGTTGTTGACGACTTCCTGGGGCGATCCCTCTGTGAGCTTTTCTCCCGACGTCAGGACGACGATGCGATCCGAGATGCGCATGATGGCCTTCATGTCGTGCTCGATGACCATCTGCGTGAGCCCGCGCTGCTTGATGTCGAGGATGAGCCGGATGATCTCGTCGCTTTCGGCGGGGTTGAGGCCCCCCATCACTTCGTCCAGCAGCAGGAGCTTCGGCTGGGTGGCCAGGGCCCGGGCCATCTCCAGCTTCTTGCGCTCCCCGATGGGCAGGCCCCCCGCGAGAAAATCCGCCCGGTGCTCCAGGCGGACCACCTGGAGCTGCTCCATGGCCATGGCCCGGGCCACCCGGAGGGAGGACGTGTGGGCCAGGGCGCCCACCATCACGTTGTCCACCACGGAAAGCTTGGCCAGGGGCCGCACCTTCTGCCAGGTGCGCACCATGCCCAGCATGCAGACCCTGTCGGGGGCCAGGGCGTTCAGCCTTCGGCCATCGAAGACGACCTCTCCCTTGGAGGGCGGATAGTAGCCGGTGATGCAGTTGAACAGGGTGGTCTTGCCCGCGCCATTGGGGCCGATGAGGCCCATGATGCTCCCCTCCTCCACCGAGAAGGAGACGTCGGACACGGCGGCGAGCCCGCCGAAGAACTTGCTGACATGCTGGATGTCCAGGAGAGCCATCAGACCGCCTCCTGTTTCCGGCGTGTGGCCAGCTTCTTGACGAACCCCATGAGCCCGTCCGGCATGAACAGGATCACCAGGACCACGAGAATGCCGTAGAGCAGGACATGGGCATGGGCGAGGTTCTCCTTCAGGAAGAGGCCGACCTTCGAATCCGCGTTCACCAGGCCGACTTTCACGAGCAGGTCGGTGACCAGGTTGCTGCGCAGGGCCTCGGACAGGGGCACCAGCACCAGGGCTCCGAGCACCGGGCCCCACAGCGTGCCCATGCCGCCGATGATGCAGATGAGCATGATCTGGACGGAGAGATCGAGCCCCAGCACCGTGGGCGGGTCCACGAACCCCACGTAGATCCCGTAGAAGGCGCCGGCCAGGGAGGTCAGCACCGCCGAGATCCCGAGGGCGATGTTCTTGTAGCGCGCGATGGAGATGCCCAGGGAGTGGGCCGCATCCTGGTCCTCCCGGATGGCCTGGAAGAAATAGCCCAGCTTGGAGTGCTGCACCCAGAAGGTGATCCCGAAGGTGAGCAGGGTCAGGAAGAGGCCGATGTAGTAGAAGGGGACCTTGGTCGAGAAGTCGGTCAGGACCCGCTCGCCGATCCGGAAGGCGGGGATCTCCGTGACCAGGATGCCTTCGGCGCCGTTGGTGAGGGTCGTGAGGTTGATGGCCGATAGGCGGAGGATCTCCGCCACGGCGATGGAGGCCAGCACGAAGTAGGGGCCGCGCAGCCGGAAGCAGATGCTGCCAATGGCCAGGGCCACCACCAGCACCAGCGCCATGCCGGCCCAGACCCCGATCCAGGGGGGGATCTGCCGGGCCTGCATCAGCATCATGGTGGTGTAGGCCCCCACGCCGAAATAGGCCGCATGCCCCACCGAATGCTGCCCGGCGAACCCTCCCAGGATGTTCCAGCTCTGTCCCATGGTCACGCTCAGGAACAGGAGGATCATCATGTGGAGCGCGTAGGGGCTCTCCACCTTTTGGGGGATGACCAGAAGCAGGACCAGGAGGAGGAGGCCCGCGGCTGCCTTGAGGATCGTCTTGGGCATGCTGGTCTCCTCAGGCACTCTTACCCATCAGGCCCGAGGGCCTGAAGAGGAGCACCAGCAGGAAGAGGACGAAGACCATCACGTCCTTCCAGCCGGAGGAGATGTAGACCGCGCTCAGGGACTCGGTGACGCCGATCAGGATGCCGCCCAGCGTGGCCCCGACCACGCTGCCCATCCCCCCCAGCACCGTGATGACGAAGGCCTTCAAGGTGAAGACCGCGCCGACCTGGGGGAAGATGTAGTAGGTGGGCGCGATGAGCGCCCCGGCGGTGCCCGCCAGGGCCGACCCCAGGCCGAAGGCGAGGATGGACATGCGCTTGACGTTGATCCCCATGAGCTGGGCCGCATCGCGATCCTGGGCCGTCGCGCGGATGGCCTGCCCCGTGTCCGTCTTCAGCAGGAACCAGTAGAGGGCCGCCGTGATGACCGAGGTGATCAGGAAGGAGATGAGGAGGGGCGTGGACATGGACACGCCCCCGCCCACCTGGATCGTGGAAGAGGAATAGGAGGTGGTGAGGAGCTTGTAGTCGGAGGTGAAGATGAGCATCACCGTGTTGCTCATGATGAGCCCGAGGCCGATGGTGAGCAGGATCTGGTTCTGAGCCACGGCCTTGAGGACCCGGTTGATGAACACCTTCTGGAGAAAGCCCCCGAACAGGAACATCAGGGGGAAGGTGATCAGCACGGAGACGAAGGGGTCGATGCCCAGCCAGGTGAAGGCGATGTAGGTGAGGTACATCCCCACCATGAGGATGTCGCCGTGCCCGAAATTGATCACGCGCATCACCCCGAAGATGAGGGTGAGGCCGATGCCGATGAGCGCGTAGACTCCGCCGATGAGGATCCCGCTGATGAGGGATTGCATGAAGACAGCCATGAGCGAGTCTCCCGGATCAACAGGGGACGCCGGAGGGCGCGCCTGCTCTGGATGGGCCTATTTCCACTTGGGGAAGGGATAGACGGCCTTCTTGGTGGCGAACCGGGCCGGCAGGATCGTCTGGTAGTTCCCGCCGATGATCTGCTCCACGAGCATCTGGTGGTTGTTCTGGTTGTTGAACCCGTCGTAGTCCGCGAACTGGACCTCACCCATGACGCCATTCCACTTGCCGGCCTTTAAGCCATCCCGGGTCTTGGCGCGGTCCCCCCCGGCGGCCCGGGCGGTCTCTGCCATGATCACCATCGAGGCATAGGCGCAAGCCGCGTGGTAGGAGGGCTCCTTGCCGAACCTGGCCTTGTACCGCTTCCCGAATTCCTTCGCGCCGGGCCAGTTCACATCCTCCGTCCACTGGGTGCAGGAGATCACGTTCTCGGAGACGGCCCGCTCATTGGCGAACTCGGCGGTCGTGAAGCCCGCACCGGCGCCCAGGAAGGCCTGGGGCTGGAGCCCCACCTCCCGGGACTGCCGCATCAGCAGGATGGCGTCGGCCACATAGGACACCATGAAGACCAGGTCGGGGTTCTTGGACTTGATCTGGGCCAGGGTGGACCGGTAATCGGCCGACCCCTTCGGATAGGCCACATCGGCCACCACCTGGATGCCCTTCTTGGCCACGTAGTCCTTGGCGGTCTTGGAGGTGGACGTGCCGAAATCGGTGTTCTCGTAGATGAAGGCGATGCTCCTGGGCTTGCCCAGGGAGAGGGCCGCATCGATGACACTGGAGGCGTACTTGTCGGCGGGGGCATTCATCCGGAACACGTGCTTGAAGCCCTGCCGGGTGATCTCCTCCTTGGCCGCCGCCGGAATCAGGAGGGGCACCCGGTACTTCTCGGCGAGCCGGGCCACGGCGTTCGAGCAGGCCGACGTATAGGGGCCCACCACGCCCGCCACGTTGTCGCGGGTGGCCAGTTTTTCCATGGCGCTCATGGAGATCTGCGGCTTGCCCGTGTCGTCCTCCCACACCAGCTGGAGGTTGAATCCCTTCTTCTTCAGATCCTCTTCCGCGAGCTTGATGCCATTGGTGATGTTCTCGCCGATGGGGGCTTCCGGACCGCTCATGGAATTGATGACGCCGATCTTCTGTGCCAGGAGGCAGGGGGACAGCGCCAAGATGGCGCCCAGGGCCAGGAGGTGCTTTCGCATGGCTGCTCCAGAGCTAAAGAGGGTTTGGTGGGTCGGTAGGGGGATTCTACACGCTGCGATCGGCTGACGGTCATGAAACCTGGATCGGCGGGGGCCCCTCCCGCAGCCCCGGGGACACCCCCACGAGCCCGCGGCTCAGGCGCCCCCGCACCGGGCCGAGAAGTAGCCCCCCTGCTGCTGCACCACCACTTCGGCTCCGTAGAGGGCCGAGAGGTGCTGCGTGGTGAGCACCGCTTCCTTGGCCCCTTCGAGGAAGACCCGGCCCTCCCTCAGCAGGATCACCCGCCGGATCTCCGGCAGGATCTCCTCGATGTGATGGGTCACCAGGAGGAGGGTCTTCCCAAGCCGGGCGATCTCCTGGAGCATGGTCAGGAAGTGCTGTCGGGCCACCAGGTCGAGGCCCGTCGTGGGCTCGTCCAGCAGCAGCGCCCTGGGTTCGGGCGCCAGGGCCCGGGCGATGAGGATGCGCCGGGCCTCGCCCGTCGACATCTCGTCGATCCGCTTGGCAGAGAGGTGCTCGGCACTGACCAGGGCGAGGGCCCGGTCCGCCCGCCCGGCCATGGCGGAAGTGACTTTCTGATGGGAGAAGATCCCATGGCTCGCAAAAAATCCCGACAGGACCAGGTCCCGCCCGCTCCTCTGCGCGCCGCCGTTCGCCCCGATGAAGGACTGGTGCAGATCCGCGGAAACGATCCCCAGCTGGGACCGGAGCTCGAACAGGTCCCACCGGTCCTGGCCCAGGATCCGGATCGGCCTGACCTCCTCGCGGGGGAGCAGCGGGTAGTCCTGCCGGTTCACCAGCCGGATGAGGGAGGACTTCCCGCACCCGTTGGGCCCGAGGATGACCGTGTGTTCCCCCTCCCGGATGTCGAAGGTGAGGTCGTCGAGCACGGCCCTGCCCCCCCGGATCACCGTCGCATGCTGGAGGGCGAGCAGGGGGGCCGTGGACCTCGCGGCCGCGCATTGCGGCCTGGAATCCTGAATGGATTGGTCCTCCATGGGCATCCCCCGACAGTGGCAGACTGGAAGGTACATGAAACGCTTCGAATTCCAGCTTAGGATCTCGCCGGAGAGGTACCTGGACTACTATCGCGGCACCATCCGCCAGGTGGTGGTCCGCTGCCCGGATGGCGTCACCATCCAGTTTCCCGCCTCCCTGCTGCAACCCTTTGTCACGCCGGCGGGGATCCAGGGCAGCTTCGTGCTGACCTGCGATGAAGACAACAAGGGCGCGGATCTGCAGCGATCGACCCTCAGGAACTGAATTCCAGCTTCTCGTACCGCGGGAAGCCGATCTCGACCCATTCCTCCTTCCCCGACCGGATGATGTTCCCGAAGATGAAGATCAGCGGGGCCGCGGTCAGGTCGCCGGGATGGACC
Organism: Geothrix sp.; assembly: GCA_031292655.1. Classification (GTDB taxonomy): domain Bacteria; phylum Acidobacteriota; class Holophagae; order Holophagales; family Holophagaceae; genus Geothrix. Next base: position 9,841 of record JARLGO010000062.1, on the reverse strand, counting down.
CCGATGATCCAGGGGTGCGCCTCGTTCAGCTCCATCCCCTCGCTCTCGCGGATCCGCTCCATGAGGCCGCTCATGTAGGCCCGGGCGTGGGCCAGGGCCGATTCGACCGTGAGGAACTGCATGCCTTCGGCATGGTAGGTCCTGCCCAGGTTGCTCCGCAGGAACATGGCGGGCTCTGGAAGGAGCCGCACATGGGAGGTGGGGAAGGCCCCGCGGAGGGCCTCCATCAGGGCATCGACGTTGGGTGTCATGGGTAGCCTCCTGGACGTCTGGGCTAGTACCGCATTTCACGGTTGTAGGGAATGCCGAGGCTGGAGGGCCCGAGCATGCGGGCCTTCCGCGTGAGGGAGAGCACCAGGATCACCAGGACGTAGGGCAGCATCACGGCGAATTCGTAGGGGAACTTGATGCCCCCGACCTGGATGGCGAGCTGCAGCGACTGGGCGAGACTGAACAGCAGCGCCCCCCCCATGATGCCCACCGGGTTCCAGCGCCCGAAGTACACCAGGGCCACGGCGATGAAGCCCCGACCGGCCACCAGGTCGTCCGCGAACATCTTGGCCTGGCAGAGGGAGAGGTAGGCGCCCCCCAGCCCCGCCATGGCGCCCCCCAGCATCAAGGTCTGGTAGCGCACCCGGTTCACGTTGATGCCCATGCTGTCCGCGGCCCGGGGATGGGTGCCCACGGCCCGGACCTTGAGCCCCCAGGGGGTCTTGAAGAGGAGGTACCAGCTGCCCGGCACCATGAGGAAGGCGAGGTAGACCATGGGGTTGTGGTTGAAGAAGAGGTCCCCCAGGAGGGGGATCCGGCTGAGGCCCGGCACCGCCCAGGCGGCCATGCCCTCCACCCCCGTCACGCCGCCGATGAAGTGGCGGAAGAGGGTGCCGGCCACCCCCCAGCCGAGCATCTGCAGGCCGATGCCCGCGATGCCCTGCTCGGCCCGGAAGGTGACCGTCACCAGGGCGAAGAGGAGGCCCAGGAGCATGCCGGCCACCACGGCCAGGCCGAACCCGAGGAGGAGTCCGTAGGGCGCCAGCGGGCCGTCCTTGAGGAAGTAGGGGGGCAGGAAGCCCAGGAAGGCCCCCATGCACATGATGCCTTCGCAGCCGAGGTTGAACACCCCGGCGCGCTGGTTGAACATCTCGCCCAGGGAGGCCAGCAGCAGCGCCACCGAGAACGGCACGCCCAGCAGCAGGATGTTGTAGACGAAACCGTGGGTCACGGCTGACCTCCAGTCTGGGCCGATTCCGGAGAGGCTTTCGCCCGGAGGCGCGAGAAGAACCTGGCCACGCGCTCCTGGGCATAGGCGTTGTTCAGGTACATCTTGGCCGAGACGATGCACAGGATGATCACGCCCTGGAGGACCAGGATCATGTTCGCGGGCACCCCCGCCGAGCGCTGGGTCATGTCCGACCCGACCAGCAGGAGGCCGAAGAAGACCGCGGCCGGCACGATGCCCGCGGGATGGAGGGCCCCGAAGAGGGCCACCACGATGCCGGCGAATCCGTACCCGGACGTGATGTTCTCGATGGCACGGTGGTGGACGCCCATGACCTCCACGGCCCCCGCGATCCCCGCGAAACTCCCGGAGAGGACCATGGCCATCACCAGCGATCCCGGCACATGGATCCCCGCATAGCGGGCCGCCTTGGCCTCGGCCCCGGCGGCCCGCAGGCGGAAGCCGAAGGTGGTGTGCCAGAGGAAGAAATACACGCAGGCGCACAGGATGAGGGCCAGGATCAGGCCCGTGTGGAGGCGCGTGCCGGGCACGAGGTGGCTCAGGATGGCGGATTCCGGGAGGCGCATGGACTGGGGCGTGCCCGACCCGGTTTCCAGCTCGCCGGGGTCGATCATGGGCCCCCGGAGGAAGAAGGTGTAGAACTGGGCGGCGATGTAGTTGAGCATCACGGTGGAGAGGATCTCGTTGACCCCGAGGCGGGCCCGGAGGAGGCCGGCGATCCCCGCCCACAGGCCGCCGCCGATGGCGCCCGCGAGGATGACCAGGGTGAGCAGGGCGTACCGGGGCAGCCCGGGGAGGGCCAGCGCCGTGGCGGTGGCGGCCAGGATGCCCATCAGCATCTGTCCCTCGGCGCCGATGTTGATGATGCCGCTGCGGAAGGCGATGGCGATCCCCAGGGCCACCAGGATCAGGGGAACGGCCCGCACGAGGATCTCGGTGATGCCGAACACGTCCGCGAAGGGGCCCGTGAAGATGGTCACGTAGGTGTCGATCGGGCTCGCCCCGATGGCCTTGAGCACGATGGCCCCGAGGGCCGCCGCGGCCAGGGCGGCCACGCAGATGACGCCCGCCCCGTAGGCGATCTTGGACTTATTCATCGGCCACCCCCGCCATGAGCAGACCGAGCCGTTCCCGCGTCGCCTCGAGGGAACTGAGGACCTTGAGGATCCTGCCCTTGTAGATGACGGCGATGCGGTCCGACAGGTTCATGATTTCCTCGAGTTCCTCGGAGATGAGCAGCACGCCGCCCCCCGCGCGGCGGCGGGCGAGGAGCTGGGAATGGATGAACTCCTGGGCACCCATGTCCACGCCCCGGGTGGGGTAGACCGCCACTAAAGCCTTGGGCTCGCGGGCCAGCTCGCGGGCCAGGATGACCTTCTGGATGTTGCCTCCCGAGAGGGATCCCCCCGCCGCGGAGGTGGACGAACACCGGATGTCGAAGGACCCCTTGAGGGCCTCGGCATTGCGCGCGATCTCCCCCTGCTTGAGCACTCCCGACCAGCTGAACTTGGGGGTGTGGAAATCCTTGAGGACCAGGTTCTCCTTCACCGAGAACTTGGGCACGATGCCTTCGTGATGGCGGTCCTCGGGAATGTAGCCCAGCCCCGCCGCGATCATCGCCGCGGGGCTCCGGTTGGTCATGTCCGCGCCCAGGCAGTCGACCGTGCCCGATTCCACCCGCCGGAGCCCCGTGAGGGCTTCGGCGAGCTCGCGCTGGCCGTTGCCGGACACGCCGGCCAGGCCGAGGATCTCGCCCGCATGGAGCTCCAGGTCGAGTCCGTCCAGGGCCAGATGGCCCCGGTCGCCGCGGACCCGAAGGTCCCGCACCCGCAGGACGGCCCCGCCGTCCAGGCTCAGACCCTCGTTCCGAGGGAGGTGGATCTCACGGCCGGTCATGAGGGCGGCGAGGTCCGCCGGAGTATGATCCGCGGTCTGCCCGTTGAAGACCACGGCGCCGTGCCGGAGGATGGCCACCCGGTCGGACAGGGCCTTGACCTCGTTGAGCTTGTGGCTGATGAAGATGATGGAGAGCTCGCCCGTCATGCGCTTCAGGCGGTCGATGAGGTCGTCGGTCTCCTGGGGCGTGAGGGCCGAGGTGGGCTCGTCCAGGATGAGGAGCTGCGCGCCGAAACAGAGCGTCTTGACGAGCTCCACCCGCTGCTGTTCGCCCACGGAAAGCTGCCAGATGTAGGCGTCGGGGTTCACGGGGAGCTCGTGGTGCTCGGAGACCTCCATGATCCGGGCCCTGGCCGCCTTCAGATCCAGGAGCATGAACCGGTGGAACTGCCTGAGGCCCAGGGCCACGTTCTCGGCCACGGTCAGGTTGGGCACGAGCATGAAGTTCTGGTGCACCATGCCGATGCCCCTGGCGTAGGCGTCGTTGGGGGTGTGGAACCGGACTTCGCGCCCGTTCAGCGAGATGGAGCCCGAATCCGGCTGGTAGAGCCCCGCCAGGATGTTCATGAGGGTGGACTTCCCCGCGCCGTTCTCCCCCACCAGCGCGAGAACCTCCCCCCGCCCCACCTGCATGGAGACGTTGTTGCAGGCCAGGATGCCGGGAAACCGCTTCGTGATGGCCTCGAGCTTGAGCTCGTGGATGGGCTCGGCGGCAGTTTTCATGGGGACTCCTGCATGGCCTGGACAGGACCATCAGCCAAAAAACGGGCCCCGGTATGCCTGGGCACGCCGGGGCCTTCGATCCGGTGAAGCCAAAGAGCGTGTCTTAGAACTTGACGTCCTTCCAAGCCAGGGGGAGCTTGCCGGCGGCCATGTCGGCCCTGGCCTTGTCCACGGCCTTCTTGATGGCGGGGGTCAGGACCTTCCCGACCTTGTCGTTGTACTTGAAGACGAAGCCCTTGTTGGCGAAATTGAGGGGGATGTTCTCGCCCCCGCGGACGCCCGCCTCCCGCTTGGCGATGAGGACCTCCACCACGGCCTTGTAGTTGTAGCTGGAGGCCGCGAGCACCTTGGGAGCCTCGGGGACGCTGAGCTGGGAGGTGTCCTGGCCCGCCCACCAGATGGTTTTGTCCTTGGTGTCGGCGACGACCTTGAGGGCGCCCATGGCCTGCTGCGAGGAGCCCGTGAGGAAGTCGGCGCCGGCATTGATCTGGGTCTTGGCCAGTTCGGCGGCCTTGACGAAGTCGCCGAAGCTGCCCGTGTGGGCCACCTTGACCTGGACCTTGGGGTTCACGGACTTGGCGCCGAGCACGTAGCCGCGGTCATAGCGGGCGGCATCGCCGCCGTCCACGGGACCCACGCAGCCCACGATGTTGGCCTTGGTGACCATGCCGGCAATGATGCCGTTGAGGTACCCGGTCTGCTCGCTCTCGGGCATGTAGGTGAAGACATTCTTCCCGCCGATGTCGGCGCTGGTGCCGAAGACGAAGGTGGTGGCGGGGTAGTCGGGGGCCATCTCGGTGACCAGGTTCTTGTACTGAGCGCCGTGGCAGATGATGATGTCGAAGTGCTTGGAGGCGTACTGGCGGGCCGCCGAGCCGGCGTCCACGGGCTTCATCTTTTCGCTGTAGCTGTACTCGACCAGCGCGTTCCCGTACTCCTTCTGAACCGCAGTGATGGCGTCGTGCATGGACTGGCACCAGCCCTTGTCGTCCACCGTGGACTCGACGATGAGGGCGATGCGCACCTTCGATTTGGGCGGAGCCGCAAGGAGGCCGGTGGCCAGCGCGCTCAATACGACAAAAGCACGGAGTAACCTATTCATCTCCTACCTCCAGGAATTTAAAAGCATGGCCAAATTTACCAGCTTTGCCAGGGGGCAAAATAAAAAATTCTCCCTGTGAGAAAAATCTTATTCACCCGTCGACAAGGCCCCTGCAGACTGGTAAGCGTGGCCGTCCTCCGAGGAACCTCAATGGCTGAAGCTCGCACCCTGGAACCACCCCCCATGCGCCAGGGACCGACCCGGGAGCAGCTGCTGCGGCACCTGCGCCGCGCCCAGGCCGTGGCGGCCCGGGCCGTCGCCATGGGACACCACCCTTTCGGGGCGATCCTGGTGGGTCCCGACCAGGAGACCGTGCTGCTCGAGCAGGGCAATGTGAGCACGGTCAACCACGCGGAGGCGGTGCTGGCCCGCACCGCCGACATGAACTTCACCCCGGAGTACCTCTGGGGCTGCACCCTCTACACCACCGTGGAGCCCTGCGCCATGTGCGCAGCGACCCAGTACTGGGCGAACATCGGCCGCCTCGTCTATGGCCTGGAGGAGCGGCGCCTCCAGGATCTCACCGCCGGCAGCCCCGAAAATCCCACGCTGGACGTGCCCGCCCGCTACATCTATGCGCACAGCCGGAAGGCCATTGAGGTCATCGGACCGGTACCCGAGGTCGAGGAGGAGATCGCCGAACTGCACCGGACCTTCTGGAACCGTCCTTCCGCGCCGTGACCCGGGCCTGCCTGGATTTTCCAGGGTCCGCGACAGGCCCTGGGTGACTGAATAAATTGAGCAGTGCTATAATTATTTATCGCCCATGACCTCCACATCCGCTGTCCCTGACATCCAAGTCCGCATCGCCGAGGCCTATCGCAGCCTGCCGGAGGCGCAGCGGGCCATCGCCAATGCCCTGATGGCCGACCCCCTGCTCGGCGCCCTGTGGGGGATCGAATCCACGGCGGAGCGGGCCGGCGTCAGCATGGGCTCGGTCATGCGCTTCGCCAAGCGCCTGGGCTACCGGGGCTACAGCGATTTCCGGAATGCCCTGCGGGAGGCCTGCAACGCCCGGTCCGGAGGCGTCGAATCGGAACTGGCCGATCTGGAGGTCCCCACGGATCTCTACGGCACCCTGGCGGAGGTCGTGCAGAGGGACGGCCAGCACCTCAACCGGATGATCCAGCTGGTGGACCACTCCCAGCTCCAGCGGGCCGCCGAGCTGCTCCTTCAGACCCGGCACCGCCTCATCCTCGGGCGGGGCGTGGGCCACGTCATGGGCCTGATCCTGGCCTACTACCTGACCCAGGCCGGCGTGCCCTGCAGTGCGGCCCTCCCTTCGGATTTCTCCAATCAGGTCGCCAACCTGGATCCGCAGGATCTGCTCGTGGCCATCAGCTTCCACCCCTACAGCCGGGAGACCGTGGATGCCGCGGCCTTCGCCAAGCACAACGGCGTGACGGTCCTGGCCGTGTCGGACCGCCAGGATTCCCCCCTCGCGGACCACGCCGACATCCTCCTCCCGGTGCCCAGCGAGAACCTGCTCTTCGGATACAGCCTCACTTCCTTTTCCGCCATGGCCCATGCCTTCGCCATCGTCCTGGCCTCCCGGGACAAGTCCGGCGTCCTGAAGCGCCTCAAGGCCGCCGACAAGGTGGCCCAGCCCCTGTTCGTGGACCACTGGCTGCCCATCCAGCCCGGGGCGATCCAGCGGCGCGGAACCCGGACCGGGAAGTAGAACCTAGAAGCGGTCCCAGAGTTTCCGGGCCAGGTCGCGGCTGCGGGCCGCCAGGGCCGCTTCGTCCACGTCGATGGCGAGGCGCTTGCCCGCCATGAGCACGCGGCCGGCGCAAAGGGTGGTGTCCACCGTGGCCTGGGAGAGGCCGAAAATCAGGTGCCCCAGGACGGTGTCGCCGTTGAGGGGCGTGGGCGGGTGGTAGTCCACCAGGATGAGGTCGGCGGCGGCCCCTTCCTGGAGCGTGCCGACGGGGAAGCCCCACAGGCGGCTCGCCAGTTCCGGATTCCGGACAAAGAGCGCGTGGGCCACCTCCATGAAGCCGCAGCTGGGGTTGTCCTGGCGGAGGTGCTGGGCCCACAGGGCGACCCGGACCTCCTCCAGCATGTTCACGGTCATGGCGTCCGTCCCCAGGCCCACGCGGACGCCCCGCGCCGTGAGCTTGAGCAGGTCCGCGATGCCCACGGCGTTGTTGAGGTTGGACTGGGGATTGTGGGCCACGAAAGTATCCGTGGCCGCGAGGAGGTCGATGTCGGCCTCGGTGACGTGCACGGCATGGGCGGCGATGCTCTTCCCGCCAAGGAGGCCATGGGCGTGCAGCCGGGCCACGGGGGTGAGGCCATGTTTTTCGATATTGGCTGTCACGTCCGAGGCGGCCTCGGCCACATGGACGTGAAAGCCCACACCCAGCTCCCGCCCCAGGGCCGCGGCGCGATCCAGGGTGGCATCGGACAGGGTGAAGGCCGCGTGCAGGCCGAAGAGGGCCCGGAGCTGGGGGTCCCCTTCCCGGTTGCAGCGCCGGGCGAAACGGGCGTTCTCCTCCAGGCCCTCGGCGGCGATGGCCGCCCCGTCCCGGTCCGAGACTTCGTAGCAGAGGCAGGCTCGCAGTCCCGAGGCCTGGACCGCCCCGGCGATGCGATCCAGGGAGCCGGTGATGGCGTGGGGGCTGGCGTGGTGGTCCACCAGCGTCGTGGTGCCCTTGCGGATGGCGTCCAGGAGGACCACCTGGGCGCTCACCTCCACGTCGTCCAGGCTCAGCTGCCGGTCCAGGCGCCACCATAAGTTGTCCAGCACTTCCTGGAAGTTGGCGCTGGGGGCCATCTTGCCCAGGCCCCGCACCAGGGTGGAATAGAAGTGCATGTGGGCGTTCACCAGGCCGGGCATGACCACCTGCCCCCCCGCGTCGATCACCTGGTCGAAGGGCCCGGGGATGGCGTCCTTCGGGGCGATGCGGGCGATGCGGCCGTCCTCGATCAGCAGCGCCTGGCCCTCCAGCACCCGGCAGGGGGAACCGAACGTGAGGATCGTGCCGTTGTGGATGAGGATGCGAGTGGACATGGCGCAGCGGCTAGGAGGCAGCCACCTCCGCGTTGAAGGCCGTGATCAGCGTGTCGAAGTGGGCGGCCTCCTCGGTAAAGAGCTGGCGCCAGTACTCGGGATCCCACTGGGCGCAGATCTCCTCGTAGGTCTTCCCCTGCTGCTCGACCCAGGTGAAGTACTTCAGGTTGTGGATGGCCTTCTTTTCCGGGAAGGTCAGCTCCTTGAAGTGGTCCACGGCCTGGCGCTCCAGGCTGCCGATGTGGGCCTTGGCGGCGTCCATGGCCGTGAAGGCGCCGTGCTCGGCGGACTGCTCCTCCAGGCGCGAGCGGTACATCTCCACGCTGTCCGTGAAGATCGTGACGATCACGTCGTTCTCGTCCAGCTCCCAGTACTTCGCCGCCTTGATGGCTGCCAGCAGGTTGCAGACGCCGCTGATGCCCAGCAGGCCCAGGCGACCGATGGTGGCCTGATCGACGCCCAGGGTGGCCAGGTAGGCCTGGCCCGCGGGCTCGTTGAAGAGCCGGAGGACGCGCATGCAGTCCTCGTCATCGATGGCGGCGATGGCGTCCGTGTTGCGGACGTTGTGGACCCAGGGCACGTGCTTGTCGCCGATGCCCTCGATGCGGTGGTCGCCGAAGCCGTTCATGAGCAGGGTGGGACACTGGATCGCCTCGGTGGCGATGGTCTTGGCGCCGGGATGGATGGACTTCAGATAGTCCCCGGCGGCGATGGTGCCGGCGCTGCCCGTGGCGCTCACATAGGCCGCCAGCCGGGTCTTTTCCGTCTTGAGGCCGTTGAAGACATCCTCGATGGCGGGGCCCGTGACGTTGTAGTGCCACACCGGGTTTCCGAACTCCTCGAACTGGTTGAAGATCAGGTGCTTGGGATCATTCTTCAGCTCCCAGCACTTGTCGTAGATCTCCTTCACATTGCTTTCGCAACCGGGGGTGGCGATCACTTCCGAGCCGATTTCGGCCAGCCAGGTGAACCGCTCCTGGCTCATGTTCTCGGGCAGGATGGCGATGGCCGTGCAGCCCAGCACGGCCGAATCGAAGGCGCCGCCGCGACAGTAGTTGCCCGTGGAGGGCCACACCGCCTTGTGGTAGTCGGGATCGAACTCGCCGCTCACCAGCCTCGGCACCAGGCACGCGAAGGCCGCGCCGACCTTGTGGGCGCCGGTGGGGAAGTACTTTCCCACCAGGCCGATGATGCGGGCCTTGACCCCGGTGATGGCCGATGGGATCTCCAGGTGGTTGGGACCGCCGAAGAGGCCCGTTTCCGGATCGTTCTTCCAGGTGATGCGGAAGAGGTTGGCGGGATCCACATCCCAGAGGCCCACGGTCTTCAACCGGGCCTGGATGGCTGCGGGGGCCGTCTCGGGATGGCGCATCTGATGGAAGGTCGGGATGACGATGCCCCGCTCCTTGCAGCGCTGGGCGGTCCGCTTGACGACTTCGGCGTTGTAGGTCTTGACGATCCTGGACATGGGGCTTCCTCTCGGGGCTTTTGGGGCGGGTCTCAGATGCTGAGGTTGCGGGAGCGCTGGACGATGTCGCCGAGCTTGGCGGCGGGGTCCTGCACGCGCATGAGGAACATGAGGGCGCTGATGACGAAGGGCTTGTAGCTGGCCTCGTGGTAGGTCGGAATCCGGTACTGCTCGAACACCTCCGCCGACACCTCGCCGGCCTGGCAGCTCACGTCCGTGATGTCCGCCGGCAGGCAGTGCATGTAGAGCGCCTTCTTCCCCGCCGTGAGGTCCATCTTCGCCCGGTCGCACTCCCAGGTCTTGAACTTCGCGTTGTTGGCCAGGCAGGCCTTCTCCAGCTCCTTCAAGCCCGCCTGGTCCGACTTCTGCAGCAGCTCCGTCCGCTGCTGCATCACC
>JARLGO010000364.1 GCA_031292655.1 Geothrix sp. | reverse complement strand
TCGATGGTGTGGACCCGCGTGCTGCCGTCGGGCATGAGCACGTGCAGGGTGATGCCGGTGATCTTGGGGCGCTGGGGCGCTGTTTTTGCCATGGGGGCTCCTGTGGGTTGAGGCCTGCCAACGAACAAGACTGGATTTGGGAATCTCCATCCACATATATCACTTCTTCTCGCCGATCGCCGCAGGCGATCGGCGCAAGAACGGCCAAAGGCTAGTTCAAGGTCTCGGCACGGCCTGCAGCAGTTGCGTGATGGCCTGGTCCGTGGTGGCCCCGTCGGCCTCGCTTTCGAAGGTGAGCAGCAGGCGGTGGCGCAGCACGTCCGGCGCCAGGTCCACCACATCCTGGGGCAGCACGTGGTCGCGGCCCTGGAGGTAGGCCAGGGCCCGCGACGAGGCCTGGAGCGCCAGGGAGGCCCGGGGGCTGGCGCCGCAGCGGAGCAGCTCCTTGCCCTTCCAGGCCCGGCCGTGGCCGGGCCGCGTGGCTTGCACCAGCTGCACGATGTAGGTCCGGATGGCGTCGTCCAGGCGGACCTCGGCGGCCTCCCGGCCCGCCGCCAGCAGGCTGGGGCCGTCCACCACCGGGCGCACCTGATCCCCGTTCAGGTGGGCGCGGCGCAGCACTTCCACCTCTTCCTCCTGCTTGGGGTAGTCCACGCGAAGCTTGAAGAGGAAGCGGTCCATCTGCGCCTCGGGCAGGGGGAAGGTGCCCTCCTGCTCCAGCGGGTTTTGCGTGGCCAGCACGAGGAAGGGATCGGGCAGGGGGAAGCTGTCCTCGCCCAGGGTGACCTGGCGTTCCTCCATGGCCTCCAGGAGGGCGGCCTGCACCTTGGAGGGGGCGCGGTTGATCTCGTCGGCCAGCAGCAGGTTGGCGAAGATGGGGCCGCGCTTGGGCGTGAAGGTGAGCTGCCTCGGATCGAAGACCAGGGTGCCCACGACGTCGCTGGGCAGCAGGTCCGGGGTGAACTGGATGCGGCGGAAGCTGGTGTGGCTGGCGGCGGCCAGGGTCTTGATGGTGCGCGTCTTCGCCAGGCCCGGGAGGCCTTCCAGCAGCACGTGGCCGCGGCAGAGCAGGGCCACCAGCAGGCGGTTCAGCAGCTGGGGCTGGCCCACGATCACCTTGCGGCACTCGGCGAGCAGGGGTTCCAAAGCGTGGGCGGAAGGGGAGGCCATGGCGGATCCGGGGAGTGCCCCCATCTTGACTGGAATGCCGTTCCGCCGAAACGGCGCATTGACCCGTGGTAGGCGGTTTATGACCCACGGTAAGTGCTGTCGCCCGTCTCAGCGGATGCTAGGCTCCGTGGAATCCCAAAGCCCCAGTTGCATCCCATTGGAGGACCCATGCGAACCGCAGTCATCGTCGAAGCCAAGCGCACCCCCGTCGGCCGGGGGGTCAAGGGCAGCTACGCCGCCACCCGCCCCGAGCAGCTGGGCTCGGTGGTGATCGAGGCCCTCAAGCCCCTGCTGAAGGACTGGTCCAGGCTGGAGGACGTGCTGGTGGGCTGCGCCATGCCCGAGGGCGAACAGGGCATGAACATGGCCCGCCTCATCAGCTTCCGCGCGGGCCTGCCCATCACCGCCGGCGCCGCCACCATCAACCGCTTCTGCGGCAGCAGCCAGGAGACCATGCTCATGGCCGCCCGGGCCATCATGACCAACCAGGGCGACCTCTTCCTCGCGGGCGGCGTGGAGAGCATGTCCAAGGTGCCCATGATGGGCTTCAACGTCAGCGTGGATCCCTACCTCACCCAGAACTACCCGCAGGCCTACTGCTCCATGGGCATCACCGCCGAGAACCTGGCCAAGGAGTACAAGCTCACCCGCCGGGAATGTGACGAGTTCGCCTTCCAGAGCCACCAGAAGGCCGCCGCCGCCTGGAAGGCCGGCAAGTTCGAGCGGGAGATCGTGCGCTTCGAGACCACGGGCCTCGACGGCCGGCCCGTCACCCTGCAGCAGGACGAGTGCGTCCGCGCCGAGACCAGCCTGGAGAAGCTGGCGGAGCTGAAGCCCGCGTTCTTGGCGGACGGCATGGTCACCGCCGGCAACAGCTCCCCCATCACGGACGGCGCCGCCTTCCTGCTGGTGATGGAAGAGGGCCTGGCCAAGTCCCTGGGCCTGAAGCCCCGGGCCCGCATCATCGGCGGCGCGGTGGCCGGCGTGGAGCCGGAGCGCATGGGCATCGGCCCCGTGCCCGCGGTGAAGAAGGTGCTGGACCGCTTCGGCCTGAAGCTGGACCAGATCGACGCCATGGAACTGAACGAGGCCTTCGCCGCCCAGAGCCTGGCCGTGATCCGCGAAGGCGGCTACGACCCCGCCAAGGTGAACGCCTGGGGCGGCGCCATCGCCATCGGCCATCCCCTCGGCGCCAGCGGCGCCCGCATCCTCACCACCCTGCTGCACCGCCTCGAGACCGACGGCGGCCGCTACGGCATCGCCACCATGTGCATCGGCGGCGGCCAGGGCATCGCATCCATCCTCGAGAAAATCTAACCGCGAATTTCGCGAATGCACGCTAACAAGACGTCTTCAATTCGCGAACATTAGCGTCATTCGCGGTTTCATTTTTGGGGTTTCCAATGAGCATCAAGAAAATTGGTGTACTGGGTTCGGGTGTGATGGGCTCGGGGATCGCGGCGCACGTGGCGTCGGCGGGGTGCCAGGTGGAGCTGCTGGACATCGTCATCGACGAGGCGGCGCCGGACAAGCTGGCGGAGGGCGCCCTGGCGGCCCTTGCCAAGTCCAAGCCCGCCCTGGCCATGCATCCGTCCTTCCTGAAGAAGATCCGGCCCGGCAACCTGCGGGACCACCTGGACCGCCTGGCGGACTGCGACTGGGTGGTGGAGGTGGTGAAGGAGGACCTGGCCATCAAGCGGGAGCTGTACGGCCGGCTCGAGTCCCACCTCAAGGCCGGGGCCTGGATCAGCTCGAACACCTCGGGCATCCCCCTGAAGCTGCTGGTGGAGGGCCGCACGGACGCCTTCCGGCAGCACTTCGTCATCACCCACTTCTTCAACCCCGTGCGCTACCTGCGCCTGCTGGAG
>JARLGO010000363.1 GCA_031292655.1 Geothrix sp. | reverse complement strand
TTCGCGGCGCGGGGCCGGGCGCGGTTCTCACGGCAGCGGGGTGCGCGGGGGCTGTCCGCCGTGACGGCGATATCGCGGTCCCTGACCTGCGCCACGATCCAGTCGTCCGCGCCGTCGAACTGACCCCTCGCCACCACCACGGACTCGAAGAGGGGGTTCCTGGGCACCCGCAGGGGGGAGTTGGAAACCAGCAGCACCCTCAGCCCGAACCGCGTCGCCACGCGGAAGATCTCCTCCTTCACCGGGCAGGCGTCCGCGTCCACGAAGATGCGGATGGTCGGAGCCTCTTCCTGGGGGCTCATCCTGTTCTCCGGCGCCAGACCAGCAGGGTCCCGACCGCGATGGCGGCCAGCCCGGCCCAGGCGGGGAGGCTCACGGTCTCCTTCTGCTTCACGGTGAACTCCAAGGGGCCCAATTGGGCATCGTGGGCCGTCCTGGTGTAGGTGAACTCAGGCTGGGCCAGCGAGGCCGCCCCCAGGGCGATGAGGGCCAGGCCCGCCAGCGGTTTCAGGTTCATGGGAACTCCGGGGGTCAGGGCCTGCGGGGCCCGGGCTTGGCCGCCGCGTCCCGGCGCCGCCGTTCGGGCTTCTTGGGCTTGGCGGAGGGCTTGGAGGCGCTGTCGTAGAGGCTCTCCAGCCGGATGGCCTTGGTGGAAGTGTCGGCCGCCTTGTGGATCTCCTTCAGCACGGAGGCGACCAGGTCCAGGTCGGCCGCTTCGCCCTTCAACAGCTCCTGGAACGCAGCGGACTTCAGCGCCTCCAGCTGCTTCGACTGCCGCCTGCCCGCGGCCCAGTTCAGCAGCTTGGAGAAGAGCTCGTAGCCGAGCTTCAGTTCGGGGGTGGGCAGCGACATGGGGACAGGGTAACCGGGGCGGACCGGCGGATCAGGGGGCCGGATGGACGGGAGTGGCCGCCTCGGCGCCGACGACGGTGGTCCAGGGGCGCACGCGCCAGCGGGTCACCAGCTGGTGACGGACATAGGGGTCGGCCGCCGCGAACCGCTCCGCGGCCTCGGGTGAATCCCCGCGGAACAGCAGCACGGCCCCATCCGCCGGATCCGCCAGGGCCCCTCCCAGCACCAGCTCTCCACGTTCATGCGACCGCCAGGCCAACCTCAAGTGCTCGTCCCGGAACTGAACCCGGCGCGCCAGGTAGTCCGGACTGAGGTCATACATCAACAGGTAGTGCATGGGGCCCCCGAGAAAGACAAGAATGGCGCCGGGGCGGACCCGGCCGCGATGGTTTTCAGGCCTCCTCCTCCCGCCCGGACCGCAGGGCATCCAACCGGCGGTCGGCCTCCTGGAGGCTGTCGGCGCTTTCCGTCTCGTAGCCGGCGGCTTCGGAGACCCGCTCCACCTGGATGCGGCTCAGGGGGATCTTCACGACGCGGATGATGTGGCCGACCCCCTTGAGCCTCAATGCGGCATTGGCCCGCAGGAGATCCTTGAATCCCTCCTGGTTGGAAGCGTGCAGGTTGGAGATGTCGGTGACGACGTCAAAACCCCGAACCAGCTTGGCGACCTCGGCCAGGATCGCCTCCATGGCCTTCTCCCGCTCGGGTCCCTCGAGGTAACCGGCCAAGGTGATGTAGAGCCGATTTCGATGGGCATCGGAGTGGACTTCAAACACGGCTCCGGCCTTCAGCCCAGGAACGGGGCGGGAGGATTCGCCTCCCAGAGGCCGCCCACCAGGGTGGTCCGCACCGGAATGCCCGGGGCCTTCACGCCCCGGTGGCTCATGCAGGTGTGGACGGCGACGAGCTGGACCCCCCAGGCCGCCGGGCGCAGGTGCCCGATCAGGGCGTCGGCGATCTGCCGGGCCATGCGTTCCTGCACCTGCAGGCGCCAGGCGTAGGCCTGCACCACGCGCACGAGCTTGCTGAGCCCCACGGTGCCGCCCGCCCCGGGCAGGTAGCCGACGGTGGCGTGCCCTTCGAAGGGCGCCAGGTGGTGCTCGCAGGTGCTGACGAAGGGGATGCGGTCGAGGATGACGGGGACGGGCGCCAGGTCGCCCGGCAGGGGCTTCAGTTCCGCCGAAAGATCCACCCCGTAGCCCGCCAGGCGTTCGCCCCAGAACGCCGTCACCCGGGCGGGCGTGTCCTTCAGCTCCGGCCCTTCCGGATCCAGACCGAAGCTGAGCAGCAGGGCGCGGACGGCGGCTTCGGACGCGGCTCGATCGACAGGGACGGCGGGCTGGTCGGTCATGGTCTCGCCAGTCTACGCCCTAGGGTCTGTTTTCGACATGGATGCGAGCCGCGGTGGGGTTCAGGCGAGGAGGTCCACGGCGCTGGAGGTCGGAGCGGAGGGGGTCGAGCCGGTCTCGTAGGTCCGAAGGATCCGCTGGGTGGCGGCCTCGGGTTGCGCGAAGGCCTCCTGACCGGGGCCGCCCGTGCGGGGCTGGAGGTTCCCGAGGCGCAGGACGGTGGTCGCATCGCGAACCAGGCTTGGGCCCTGGTCAATGGCGGGTAGCCCGGTCGCGGCCGCCTGGGCGACGACGCCGGCTCCGAAGCGCAGGGCCGTCTGCATGGCAAAGTCCGGGGTCAGGCTGGCGGCGGAGGCATCCTGGGGGGCCGGAAGGTCCTGAAGGGGGGTGGCGGGAGGAGCCGAGGGCGGGGCGGTCGAGGCATCGGCGCTTGACGTCGGAAGCACCGCCGGATTGGGGGTGGTGTCGGGCGCGGCCGTGGCGCCCGCCGGGGCCTGGGGGGGATTCAGGGCGGCCAGCAGGGAAGCCGTTGTGTCCTGCACCAGGCCCGCGCTGCCGGTGGCAGGTTCGGCGACGGGGTAGGTGGCGGCGGCCTGGAGGGTCCGTTGGAATAGGCTCTGGGCCAGGCTCTGGACGGAAAGGGCCGAGGCTCCCGAGGGGAGTGCGACCGGGGCCGGTTGGGCCGGGGGGGCCGGGACGGGGCGGAGGCCACTCAGCGCACGGAGGGTGGCGGGACCAACGGGACTGACGGAAAGCGCGTCCATGGCACTTTCAAGGATAGGCCCTTTGGGGGAGTGCGTTGCCCTCGGTACGGGAAGAAGCCTGTGGGATCATGGGGGATTCGGGAGGCAGGATGAGCGAGAAGGTCAGCTACGCGTCCAGCGGGGTGGACATCAACCGCCAGGACGAGGCCCTGAAGCGCATCAAACCTCACGTGAAGGCCACCAAGACCCCCGGTGTCCGCAGCGACATCGGCCTCTTCGGCGGCCTGTTCGACGCTCGATTTCCGGAAGCCAAGCCGATTCTTGTCAGCAGCATGGATGGCGTGGGCACCAAGATGAAGGTGGCCCGCCGGGCCGGCATCTGGGACACGGTGGGCCAGGATCTGGTGAACCACTGCCTCAACGACATCCTGGTGCAGGGGGCCCGACCCCTCTTTTTCTTGGACTACATCGCCGCCCAGCGGCTGGAACCGGAGGTCATCGAGCAGATCGTGAAGGGCATGGCCACAGCTTGCACCGCCTCGGGCTGCGCCCTCATCGGCGGTGAGCTGGCGGAGATGCCCGGCGTCTACGCCGAAGGCGAGGTGGACGTGGCGGGCACCATCGTGGGGGTGGTGGATGAGGCCGACCTGCTGCCGCGGCTCGAGGCCATGGCCGGCGGCGACGTGCTGATCGGCCTGCCCAGCTCGGGCCTGCACACCAACGGCTATTCCCTGGCCCGCAAGGTCTGCTTCGACCTGGAGAAGCTGGGTGTGGACGACCTCCTGCCCGGCACCACCCAGACCGTGGCCCAGGCCCTGTTGGCCATCCATCGCAGCTACCTGGGGCCGGTCCTGCCCCTGGTGAAGGCGCGCAAGCTGGTGGCCATGGCCCACATCACGGGGGGCGGCCTCACGGACAACCTCCCCCGGGTGCTGCCCAAGACCCTCGACGCCGAGATCGACACCGCCAGCTGGCAGATCCCGGCCCTCTTCCGCTTCCT
>JARLGO010000061.1 GCA_031292655.1 Geothrix sp. | reverse complement strand
TGCCCACCCCCGAACTGAAGCTCGGCTACGAGCTCTTCTCCAAGCTGCTGAACTGGGCCGCGGGCAGGCGGCAGTCGAAGCAGCTGGAGGCGCTGAAGTCCGCTGCGTTCCAGGAGCTGCTGAAGGGCGAAGCGGCCGACCTGGACCTGGTCGCCTCCGTGCTGAAGGAGATCCACAAGGCGGCCGACACCTCCACCAAGGCCATCCGGCTGGAGAGCCTCTACGACAGCGCCACCAAGCCCTCCGCCAAGCCCAAGAAGCCCGAACGGCGGCGCCGGGACGCGGCGGCCAAGCCCGGGCCCCGCAGGCCCTGACCCCCGGAGTCCCCATGAACTTGAAACCGCTGGCGGGCCTGGCCCTCATCGCCCTGGGGGCGGCCTCGCTGGCCCAGCCTGAGTTCACCTACACCAGGACGGCCCACGATGCGCAATTGGGCCCTCTGGAGTTCACCGTGAAGCAGAAGGAGACCGTGAGCTTCCCCGCCTGGGCCGGGCTGGCCGCCATCGCGGTCGGGACCCTGCTGGTCTGGCGCCGGAGAACAGGATGAGCCCCCAGGAAGAGGCTCCGGCCATCCGCATCTTCGTGGACGCGGACGCCTGCCCGGTGAAGGAGGAGATCTTCCGCGTGGCGACGCGGTTCGGGCTGAGGGTGCTGCTGGTCTCCAACTCCCCCCTGCGGGTGCCCAGGAATCCCCTCTTCGAGTCCGTGGTGGTGGCGAGGGGTCAGTTCGACGGCGCGGACGACTGGATCGTGGCGCAGGTCACGGACCGCGATATCGCCGTCACGGCGGACATCCCCCTGGCGGCCCGCTGCCTCGAGAAGGGCGCCCGGGCCCTGGACGCGAAGGGCCGCGTCTACTCACCGGACTCCATCGGCGATGCGCTGGCCAGCCGCGAGTTGATGGCGCACCTGCGCGCCATGGGCGAGATGGGCGGCGGACCTGCGCCCTTCACCGCCCGGGATCGATCGACCTTTCTTCAGCGGCTGGACGACCTGATCCAGGCGCTTCGGCGCACGGATCAACGCATGAGGAGGTAGACTTGAGGAAGGGCTGAGTCGGCTTCACCCCGTTTTGTGATCGGATTCGCCATGGCCAGAAAGCCCAACTACAACTTCGAGAAGCGCCAGAAAGACCTGGCCCGCATCAAGAAGAAGGAAGAGAAGCTGCAGAAGAAGGCCCTGAAGAAGGATGCCCAGGGCAACGACATCCCGGAGGGTGAGGCCCCAGAGGAGACCCCCGGGGAAGGCGAGTCCGGGGACGCCTGATCCAGCGGATCCATGCCATTCGGGCCGGGCCTTCGGCTGGTTCCAGGGACGAGGCGGCCGTTCAGATCGAGGAGGCCTTTGAGCTGCGCCTCCGCAGGATCCGCAGCACAAGCACATCCAGCGTGGGCTGGAGGAGGCCCAGCCAAACCGCCCCGTAGGCGAAGGAAAGCAGCACCTTCTCCCAGCCCGGAAGCGCCGGAAGCGCCGCGCGGTAGAGCCAGACCGGCAGGATGGCCGCGGCGATGCAGGTGGAGAACGTCGTCAGGAACACGGTCCGCAAGCTGCCCCTGCTCACCCCGAGCAGGGCCTCGGCGTCGGTGTGATCCTCGCTCTGGCTGACCTGGAAATAGTCCACATAGGCCCGGATCAGCGGCAGGTTCCGCCAGGCCCCTCCCGTCCGCGCGACGACCCGGATCAGGTCCGGCCCGAGGGCCTGGCCAAACCGGATGGCCGTGCCCAGCCCGTCGCTGCGCACCACCGTGCCCGTGGTCCTGATCGCCTGGCTCAGTCCGGCCCCGGGCACCAGGATCGCCACATCGCAGTGGGTGCCCACGGGCAGGGGCGATGGCGCCGCACCCAGCAGCACCCCCCCGAGGCTGATGTTCACCGCGAAGACCAGTGCGGCCCTGCGCCCCCCGGGGACCACCTTCACCCGGTGCCCGATGGGAATCCGCTCGCTGGCGCGCAGATCGGTGGGCAGCATCATGACGACTCCGCTCCCAGGTGATGGATGGCTGGGCAGAGTATAGGCTTTTTCTCCTGGCGCCTCTCGCGATATGCCGAGGATTCCCGTCTCGGCCGGTCGGGAATGGCAAGGGGGCCAGCCTTCAAAAAGTTCCAGAATTTATTCAATGATTTGACTTATTGCATTGGCACGGAGATGGCTCTACCTTGATGCCGCCCCTCGCGGCCCACAGGAGACACCATGTCCTTCATCGAATCGAAGACCCACCAGAACCTCAAAGCCGCCTTCGCGGGTGAAAGCCAGGCGAACCGCCGCTACACCTGGATGGCCCAGGTGGCTGAGAAGGAGGGCCTTCCGGAAGTGGCGGCGCTCTTCAAGCACAGCGCCGATGGCGAGACGGGCCACGCCCTGAAGCACCTCATGTTCCTGGCGGCGCAGGCCGGCGACCCGGCCACGGGCCTGCCCCTGGGCGACTCGCTGACCAACCTGAAGTCTGCGGTGGCCGGCGAGACCTACGAATACACGGATATGTATCCCGAATTCGCGCGGCTGGCCCGGGAGGAGGGCTACACCGAGATCGCCGCCTGGTTCGAGACCCTGGCCAAGGTGGAGCGTTTTCATGCCGGCCGTTTCCAGGACGCGCTGACGAGGCTCCAGTCCGGTTCCATCGCCGCCCCCGACGCCGACATCGCCAAGCACATCTGAGGATGCCCATGCAGTTCGCCTTCGATCCTTCCACCGAACGTGCCCGCTACGAGGCGCGCCAGGCCCTCCTGGCCCGCCAGGCCGCCCTCCGTCTGGAATTGGCCGAGGGCATCACCTTCCAGCCGGAAACCACCGAGAGCGTCGAGGACCAGGTCGTGGAAACCCTCTGGGCCGAAGGCCTGACCTTGGAGACCGCCCCCGCCGAAGACTTGGCCGAGGCCCGCGCCTCCTTCGCCGTGCTGGCCCCCCGTCGCGAGCCGGGCGGCCGGAGCCTCGTCGCCACCTTGTTCCTGGGCTTCCCGGACGGGGTCCGCGAGGCGCGGCTGGCGGCCCTTCAGCGCTTCCCCGATCAACTGCGGCTGGAACTGAACGACGGTTCCTTCGCGGCGCCGGCCGTGGACCGAGGCGCCGCCGGACCCGATGACCGACTGCCCTCGGTGTTGGCCCTGCGCTATCTCATTCCGGACGGCAAGCAGATCGCCGCCCTCGTTTCCAACCACGCCGAAGCCCCTGGCCGGTGGCCCGCCCCCGCCGCCTGGGTGGCTTGGCCTTCCTGAGGAGGTTCCATGGACATCAACATCGGCATTCCCACCGAGGATCGCAAAGCCATCGCCGACGGCCTCTCCCGCCTGCTGGCGGACAGCTACACCCTCTATCTCAAGACCCACAACTTCCATTGGAACGTGAAGGGCCCCATGTTCCAGACCCTGCACCTGCTGTTCGAGACGCAGTACACGGAGCTGGCCCTGGCCGTGGACCTGGTGGCCGAACGCATCCGCGCCCTGGACTACCCGGCCCCCGGCACCTACGCGGAATTCGCGAAGCTCTCCAGCATCCCCGAGCCCAAGGGCGTGCCCAAGGCCAAGGCCATGATCAAGGAACTGGTCGAAGGCCAGGAGGCGGTGGTCCGCACCGCCCGCTCCATCTTCCCCCTGGTGGACAAGGTGGGGGACGAACCCACCGCCGACCTGCTCACCCAACGCATGCAGCTCCATGAGAAGAACGCCTGGATGCTCCGGAGCCTGCTGGAAGAGTGATGGAAAAACCAAGGGGCCCGGAACGACGGAATGAGCCCATCAAGCAAACCCTTAATCCCGACTTTTTTGGTAAGCTATTGACCCGCGCCTTGCGGGCTCGAGGAGACGACCATGGCCTACACTGCCAAGTCCTATGACCACTTGAAGGGCGGCACCCTGAAGGGGCTCAGCGACGCCCAGCTGGACCAGCACTTCACCCTCTACAAAGGCTACGTCGCCAAGCTCAATGAGATCGAGGAGAAGCTGGCGGCGGCGGACAACACCAAGCCCAACTACTCCTTCAACGAGTACAGCGAGCTGAAGCGCCGCGAGGCCGTGGCCTTCAACGGCTCCTTCCTGCACGAGCTCTACTTCGAGAACCTGGGCGCGGACCAGGACCTCAGCGCCGGCCTGAAGGCCGCCCTGGAGGCCGTCGGCGGCCAGGCCAAGGTCATCGCCGACCTGAAGGCCACCGCCATGGGCGGCCCCGGCTGGGCCCTCCTCACCCGCAACCGGCGGGACGGCAAGCTGCACACCTACTTCGTCGCCGAGCACCACCTGGGCCTGCCCATCGAGCAGGATCTGCTCGTGGTCCTGGACTCCTGGGAGCACGCCTTCATGGTCGACTACGGCATCGCCCGCGCCAAGTACCTCGATGCGTTCGTCGAGAACATCAAGTGGAGCGAAGTCAGCAAGCGCTTCGGGAAATGACCGACCGCCGGGTGACGGAGCAGGTGACTTAATGTCACCTGCGAAGTCGGGCCCCGGCGAGGAGGTTATGCCACGCGCGGGCGGACTTTCGCCTCTCAACGCGTGCTCAAGGTTGGGCCCCCGGCTGGGGGCCCGCCTGTTTTCTTGGGGTCGCACGCCTCCGCCTGACGCACAGCGCCCCGCGCTGCGCTCCCACTCGCCCTCTGGGCTCGCGGAGGCGAAGCCTCCATGGTCGACTACGGCATCGCCCGCGTGAAATACCTCGATGGGGGACAACCCCCCGATCGGAGGCCTCCCGGTTCGCCCTCGGTGTCATACCCTGAGGCATGCTTCTCGGGAGGCCGCGGTGGAACGTAAGGAGAAGTCCGTGGAAAGGCAAAACCTATTGGGGCCAGGGCTCTTCCGGTTTCTGAAGGATCTAAAGGCAAACAACAACCGCGAGTGGTTCACCGAGAACAAGGCCCGGTACGAAACCGAGGCTCGGGACGCCATGCTGCGGTTCATCGGCGAATTCAGCGTCCCGTTGTCGGTCATCAGCCGCCACTTCGTGGCCGACCCGCGACCGTCGGGCGGCTCCATGTTCCGGATCTACCGCGACACGCGGTTTTCGAAAGACAAAAGCCCCTACAAGACCCACCTGGCGGCCCACTTCCCCCATCGCACGGTGACGGCGGGAGGCGTCCACGGGCCCGGCTTCTACCTCCACCTGGAGCCCGGCGGCAGCTTCGCCGGAGGCGGCCTCTGGCATCCGGAGGCCGGCACGCTGCTCAAGGTGCGCCAGGCCATCGCCGCCAAGCCCGCGGCCTGGAGGGCCCTGCGGAAATCCGGGCTGGAGATCGAAGGCGAAGCGCTCGTGCGGGTTCCCCAGGGCTTCGCGCCCACCCACCCCTGCGCAGAGGATCTCAAGCTCAAGGACTTCTACATCACCAGCGGTTTCACGAATGCCGAAGTGCTCGCACCGAATTTTATCGACCAGGTGACCCAGGCCTGCCAGAAGGCGGCCCCGCTGGTCGCCTTCCTGTGCAAGGCCCTGGACCTACCCTGGTAGACCGGGTCGAGCCCAACGCGGCCCCCATCCAAACCCAAGCCTTCGACGTATCCATCTGTGTCCCCCACTCGGGCGGACGCAAACCGGGCCCGGCCCGGGAGGAGGGGTGCATGGGCTCACAGATGGATCGACTGACGTTCCTGCGGGTCATGGGCCTCGGCGGCGCGGTGTTCGCCGCGGGGCTTCCGGGCTTCTCCGGGGTCCTCGATCCCAAGGCCGGGACCAAGGCTTCGGATTTCTACTTCGTCCAGCTGACGGATACTCACTGGGGTTTCGAGGGGCCCAATGCCAACCCGGACGCGGCGGGCACCCTGGGGAAGGCCATCGACGCCGTGAATGCCCTCGATCCGCAGCCGGATTTCGTGATCTTCACCGGGGACCTCACCCACATCACGGATGACCCCGCCCTCCGCCGGAAGCGGATGGGGGAATTCAAGACCCAGGTGGGCCGCCTGCGGGTCAAGCAGGTTCGGTTCCTGCCCGGTGAGCACGACGCGGGGGATGATTCCGGTGCAGCCTACCGGGAGTTCTTCGGCGCCTCGCGCTATGCCTTCACCCACAAGGGCGTCCACTTCCTGGCCCTGGACAATGTCTCCCAGCAGGGCTCCATCCTCGGGGAGCACCAGCTGGCGTGGCTGGCCGCCGAACTGGGCCAGGTGCCCAAGAACGAACCCCTGGTGGTCTTCGCGCACCGGCCACTCTTCGAGCTCTACCCCGATTGGGACTGGACCACGTCGGATGGACAGAAGGCCATCGACCTCCTGCTGGGCCACCGCTTCGTGACGGTGTTCTACGGGCACATCCACCAGGAGCACCACCACCTCACGGGCCACATCGCGCATCACTCGGCCACTTCGCTGATCTTCCCCCTCCCGGCCCCGGGTTCGGTGCCGAAGCGGGCCCCGATTCCCTGGGACCCAGCTCATCCTTATCGGGGCCTCGGCTTCCGCCAGATCCACACCCAGCCTGCCCGGCTGCGAGAGGGAGAAGGTCAGGGCTTTCTGGCCCTTGGCGAGATGGCTCTGTCGGAATCCCTGACGGGCACGGGGACGCCTGCATGACACCGGAACCTTCCCCTGCCGCCAACGAGGTCGCCGGGCCATCTCGGCGTACCTTCTGCGCCTCCCTTTGCGCCGTGATCGCGGCCGCGGCCTTGCCAGTGCGCGCGCAGACCCCACCCCCGGCCGAGAAGGCGCCCGATCCGCAACCCGTGAAACTCACCGAGCTCACCCGAGCGGAGATGACGCCTGGCAAAGTGGTCGATTACCGGAAACTGGGGGCCTTCTACCTTGCGGCGGATGATCGGGGCATCTTCGCCCTGACCGCCGTCTGCACCCACCGGGGCTGCCTCGTCCTTTCCGAAGGCCCGACGGGCTTCGGCTGCCCCTGCCACGACAGCGCCTACAACCTCCAAGGTGAAGTGACCGAGGGACCGGCCAAACTCCCCCTGCGCCACCTCGAGGTGAAGGCCCTTGAACCCACGGGCCTGCTGCAGGTGGATACAGCCACCACGGTGCCCGCCGAGACGCGGATTTGAACGAACTGTCGACCCCCAAGGGACTGGCACCCGAGCCTCCAGGCAGCCAGGATGGAACCACCATGACCATTCCAACCGCATCCGGCGCCTCCGGGTCCCCCGGGGGAGAAGATGTCGAGCTTGTGGCGCGGATCAGGGAGGGGGAGGAGGAAGCCCTGCAGCAGCTGCACCGGCGCTATGCCCCGCTGGTCTTCCACCTGGCCTGCCGCAGCCTTGACCGCGCCGCCGCCGAAGAGATCGTGCAGGACACTTTCCTCGCCGTGTGGCGGAGGGCCGCCGATTTTGATCCGGCGCGGGGATCCTTCCGAACCTGGCTGCTCAGCATCGGTCATCACAGGATGCTCGATGAGCTGCGGTCCCGATCCCGACGTCCCCAGGGGTCCGGGGAGCAGTTCCTCGACCCGGCGACCCTGTCTGCCGAGGAACCCCACCCGTATGAGGCCCTGTGGCGGGAGTACCAGCGGGACGCGGTCTCGGAGGCCCTCGCCGCCCTGCCGGAACCCCAGCGCGCGGCCCTGCGGCTGGCCTTCTTCGCGGACCTCACCCATGCGGAGGTGGCCAAGGCGCTCAAGGTGCCCCTGGGCACGGCCAAGACTCGAATCCGTATGGGCCTGAGGCTCCTGGAGCGGCACCTGGGAAGGCTTGTGGCGGTCCTGGCCCTCGCCCTGGTCGGCTCGGGGACCTGGCTCTACCACCGGCATGCCGCCGGGGATCTCCGGACGGGACGCGCCCTGCACCTGCTCTCCGACAGCCAGACGAAGGCCCTGCGCCTGGTTCCCCGTGGCCCTGAATCCACAGTGGAGGCCGGAATGCACGCCACTTTCCGGGGGGCCCTGGGATCGGACCTCGCGGTGCTGACCCTGACGCGCTTCCCGGATCCGCCCTCCGGAACCCGCTTTGTGCTTTGGATCCGGGACGCCCGTGGATGGCGGCACCTGGACCTGCGGGGGCCCGACGGCGAAGGGCGGGCCCTCCAGATTCTCGAGGGGACCGGACTCGTCGAGGCCTGGCCCCTGGAGCTCCGCATCACGAGTGAGACCGGCCCGACCCGCGGACCTTCAGCACCGGGGCTGGTGACCTGGCAGCCCGCCTCCTAGTGCACCTCGCCTGAAATAGCTGGATCAATAGAAGTGACGGCGAGGTGCACTTCCATCGGGGCATGGCCCCTCTGGCGTCACGGCGCGCAGGCGCGCTGTGACTGTCACCCCACCGGGGGCACTGCCATGCCCCCAGGCCCCCGCCACGTGGTGCCCACAAATGGGGTGGATGATCCGGCTATTTCGCGCGGGCACCACCAGGATCAGCTCGCACTCCCCTGAGCCGAGCGGGAGGACCTCAGTACGGCCCGGAAGACCTCTTCCACCCCCTGGGCATCGAGCCCCGCTTCATGGGCCCAGGCGCGGCGGGCCTGAAGCTGGGCGGCTTCGCGCTCGGGGTCATGGACGGGCAGGTTCAGCTCGGCCTTGGCCCGGCCGGCGCGGAGGACCAGTTCCGTCCGGCGGGCCAGCAGGCCCACCAGTTCCTGGTCCAGGACGTCGATGTGATCTCGCGCCTCCTGCAAGGCGGGAGATCGCGTGCCCAGGTCGGGAATGGACAGCTGCTCGCCCCCGCCCGTCTCGGCAGCCTCCGCCAGGCTCCGGTGGATGGCCGCCAGCGCCTCCAGCAGCCCCTCTCGGGCCCCGGCGGCAAAGGGGTTCTCGTTCTGGAGGGCGGCAAAGAGATGCCCCGCGTCCTCCCGCACGGATTCGAGGGTGCGGGCGATGGCATGGAAGGAGGGGGGCGTGAAGGGCAGCTCGGCCCCGGCCCCCACGGCCAGGAGCCCCTTGGCGATGAAGAAGGTGAGGGCATGGGTGGTGGCCATCACCCGATCGTGGTCCTCGGGACTCTGGCGCAGCACTTCGCAGCCCAGGCTGTGGAAGAGGTCCTCGGTGCGCTTCGCCGCGATC
The DNA here is from genome assembly GCA_031292655.1 of Geothrix sp. Taxonomy (GTDB): domain Bacteria; phylum Acidobacteriota; class Holophagae; order Holophagales; family Holophagaceae; genus Geothrix. The sequence goes on along the minus strand of JARLGO010000061.1, from coordinate 10,646 downwards.
GGATGCCGGGGCGAGGCGCAAAGCACCACCCGCAGGGGCCGCTCGGCCCGGGCCAAGCTCACCGGCCCGAAAAGGGGATGGGTGCCCGCATGGGGAACGGCTGCACCGAGGTGTTCCTCCAGGAGGGCGCAGGGGCCGACCTTCACGCTGCAGACATCGAATACCAGGTGATCCGCGCGCAGGTGGGGCCGGAGGTCGAGCAGGACACTGGAAAGCGCCGGCACGGGCATGGCCAGCACCAGCACCTCGCTGGCGTCGATCAGGTCGCGGGGGGTGGCGGTCCGGTGCTCCGGGGGGATCTCCGCGACCGGATCCCAGGCCCGGTAGCCCTGCCCGGCCTCCAGGAGCAGCGCGCCCAGCGCCCTCCCGAAACGGCCATGACCCAGGATGCCGATGCCCATGGAGCCCTCCTGCGATTAAGAGTGCCTAACAAAACCCCCATGGGGCCGCGCGAGGGTCGCCGGTCGAGCGAGGCGAGGAACGCGAGTCGAAGCGTAGCGGGTACTACGCGCGACGAGCGTGACGCTGCATCGCGACGCCCGCCGGCCCTCGCCCGGAGGGATGAAGCCAGGCAGGCGCTCCGCGGCGTCAGGTCCCTTGAACAACGAACCACGTTGCCCTTCGGGCCCTTCCTTGCGGTGCATCCTGCCTGGCTTCATCGCGGCCTCGTCGGGGTTTTGTTAGGCACTCTAAGGGGTCATCCTACCGCATGGCGCGCTGGATGGCGCCCGCGGCGGCCGCCCCCTGGCCGCGGGACAGGTCCCGCCCCGCTCAGAGCAGCCGTTCCCAAAAGCCCACGTCGATCCAGCGGCCGAACTTCCACCCGGCTTCGTGCATGTGGCCCGCCTTCGTGAACCCCAGCCGTTCGTGCAGGCGCACGCTGGGTTCGTTGGGCAGGGCCAGGCCGCCCAGGGCCAGATGGAACCCCCGCCGCCGCAACTCGTCGAGAAGGGCCTCATAGAGCTGCGTCCCCACCCCCCGGCCGCGATGCTCCATGGAGAGGTAGATCGCCGTCTCCGTCGCATGGCGGTAGGCGGCCCGGGCGCGCCAGACCGAGCTGTAGGCGTAGCCGAGGATCCGGCCTCCCTCGTCCCACACCAGCCAGGGGTAGGCCTCGGTCACCTTCGCGATCCGTCCGGCCATCTCCTCGGCCGTGACGGGTTCCTCTTCGAAGGTGATGGTGGTGTCCCGGATGTAGGGGTTGTAGATGTCGGCCAGGGCCTGGGCATCGGAAAGAAAGGCAGGGCGGATCATGGACTAGTGGCAGCCGCAGTCGTCGCCGCAGTCACCCTTTTCCTTGCCTTCGGCCTCGCAGGCGCACTCGCCGCCGCAGCAGCCACCGCCCTCGGTGAGGGAGGACTCCGCCAGGGCCAGCATCATCTGGTGGGGATCGCCCTTCACCCGCAGGGCCATGTTCACGGCCTGGATCATCGTTTCCTTGGACACGCCCAGGGCCTCGAGCCGGGACTGGTGGGCCCGGAAGGCGCGCTCGGCGTTGGCGCCAATGGCCGCGCCCAGGGCCACGAGGTTGAGGGTGGTTTCGCTGAGGCCGGTCTCGAGCTGGGGATCGGTCTGGGTGGTCATGGGTGCTCCTTTTGGAGGGGTGGGAAAGGGGATCAGGTTCGAGCGGAAGTCAGGATCGAGCAACCGGACGGGCCGCAGGCCTCGCAGCGCCGAGCCTCGGCTTGGATGAGGTCCCCGGCAAGTTCGGCTTCCGCGACGGCCATGAGAGGCCAGAGCGATTCCAGGACCGGGCGGGCGGTGTCCGCATCGGACAGGGCCACGTGGACCCAGCGGCCCACCTTCCACTCCCGCACCAGGCCGGTCCGGCGCAGGGCCGTGAGGTGCTCGGACACGGTGGAGGGCGCCAGTCCGAGCACTCCGGCCACCTCACAGACACAAAGCTCGCCCCCCCGCAGCAGCGCCAGGATGCGCAGCCGCACGGGGTGGGCCAGGACCTTGAAGATGTCCACGAGGGGGCGGAGGGAGTCGGTCGTCATTTCGCGCTTTTCCGAAGCAACTTTAGATTACCCGATCCTTTCGCTTCGTAAGCCGTTTTCAGGGGCCGCCCTTTCATCAAGCTTCCACATGAATGGCAGCCAACAAAAATGCCCATGTTTCCTGAAGGTAGCCTTTCGAAGTGGGAAATCAGACTGGCACCCCGCCCTTGGCGAACCTATATTGGACTCGAAAATCCTCAACAGTAAAGGCCCTGTCATGACATACATCCGAAGGTCGGTCTCCACCTCCTTGGCCGCGATTCTCCTGCTGTCCTGCGGCGGCGGGGGTGGTTCCACCGCCGGGAGCCCCGGCACCGTCTCCCAGGACACGGCTCCGCCTGTCGTCCTGAGTACCAACCCGTCCAACCTCGCCAGCGGGGTGCCTGTCAATGCCGCCGTCAGCGCCACCTTCAACGAAACCATCACGGCCGCGACGCCCGCCTCCGCCTTGACTTTGACTCAGGCTGGAACGGCCGTCCCGGGGACCGTGTCCTTCTCGGGCAGCACGGCCACCTTCACGCCCTCGGCCAAGCTGGGCAACAACCTGTCCTACACCGCCACGGTCACGACGGCCATCAAGGATCAGGCGGGGAACGCCCTGGCCAGTCCCTTCACCTGGAGCTTCATCACCAGCGATTGCAGCGCCATCACCCTGGCCAAACAGTTCAGCTTGAACCTGGGGGCGGCCTCCGTGAGCACCGGGTTCAAGGCCCTGGCCACGGACGGGACCGCCATCTACCTGTGGACCCAGACGGACTTCTCCGCCACCTCGGGCACCTTGTTCAAGATCGACCCTGCCAGCGGTGCCATCCTCAGCACCACCCCCGTCCCGCTCGTGGCCAACAATGCCCGCACGCCCGTCTACGGCATCCAGTTCATCGCCGACATCGCCTGGCACAACGGCGCCCTCTGGGCCTCCGGCACCTACATCGCCCAGGACGGGTCCCTCCCGCAGGGAGTCTTCCGGGTCAACCTCAGCACCGGCCTCTCCGAGGCCCAGATCCCCGTCGCCACCGGCCTCTCTGGCGAAGTGCCGATCCTCCAGGGCCTGGCCAGCGACGGCACCAACCTCTATGCGGCCATCGACCGGAACTACGCCCCCCCCACGCCCGTCGCGCACGTGATCGTCAAGTTCAACCCGGCCACCAGCGCCCAGGTCCCCCTGTCGCCCGCCCTCCTCACCACCGCGGGCCAGGCCATCCGGCTCGACTACGGCGGGGGATTCCTGTGGGTCTTCAACAACCCGAACTTCCAGCAGGTCGACCCGGCCTTCGGGGCCCTTCTCGCCAACTACTGCAAGACGGACGGGGGCGCGAACATCCTCTACCTCAATTCCGACATCTGGTCCATCAAGGACACCGTTTTGATGGCCTACAGCCTCCAGTAGCGTTTCCTGCCAACGATTCATGAAAGGGGATTAAATGAGAAGAAATATCAACCTCTTCGTGGCTTCTTGGGCCTTCTTATTGATGGCCTTCGCCCTGGCTTGCAGCGGGGGGAGTTCATCCACAACCAACTCCACCAACAACACCTCCAATGGTCCGGCCCCAACCTACGAGCTCTGGAAGGGATCGATCAGCAACACCTATTATAGCTTGAATATCTATGGTGACAGGGCCCTTCAGGTGACGGGGAAGCCGTGGATGGTGATCAAGCGCGACCCCATCACGCTTCTGGTCCTCGACTGCGAATTCGGGTTCAGCGAAGTCACCCAGACCCAGATCCCAAATCCCAATCTCCCAGGTAGCCCTGAGCCCACCCTGGCCGCCACTGCCATCGACTATTGCACCCAACTGCAACTCGATACGACCAAGCCCGTCACCCTGTGCGTGGCATGGGGGAGCAAGCCCACCCTGGTGAACGGGGTCAACAACTTCACCTTCAAGACCGGATCCTCTCCCGGGGGCGTGGGCTACAACGAGAGCTGGTCCTTCTCCCTCTTGTCTTCGACCCTTTGGGGGGATGTGACCAACATCGACAAGACTTACTACCTGGGGATCGACTCCGACAGCAAGGCTTTCAGCCTCTCGAAGCTTTAGGATATTAATTCATTAATTAAATCTCATTGATTGGCCATCAGCCCATTCAATGGCTCAAGGGATGGCCTCTGGACTCACCGTGAGGCCGCTTCTCCCTGGGCGATGCGGGTCATGTCGGCCAGGGCATCGGCGGGCCCCATGATCAGGAGCTCGTCGCCGACCTGGAAGCACTCATCGCCGGAGGGCTTGAACCGGAGGCCGGTCCCGGGGTGGGTCAGGCCCACGATCAGCGACCCGACCGCCTGGTGGCGGCGCACCTCCCGGAGGGTCTTCCCGACCAGCACGCTGCCCCTGGAGATGGCCACCCGCTCCAGCCCCAGCTCCAGCTGCTCCTGCTGCAGCACGATGTCGAAGAAGTTCATCATCTCGGGCCTGAGCAGCAGGCCGGCCATGCGGCGGCCGCCGATCTCGTAGGGGCTCACGATGTGGTCGGCCCCGGCGGCCTTCAGCTGGCGCTCCGTGCCCAGCTTGGCGCTGCGGGCCACCACGGGCAGGTCGGGCCGGATCTGCTTGACCGTCAAGGTGACCAGCACGTTGTCCGCATCCGTGGTCAGGGCGGTGATGAGCCCCTTGGCATGCCGGATGCCGGCCTTCTCCAACATGAGGTCGTCCATGGCATTGCCGTAGAGGATCAACTCGCCCGCGAAGCGGGGGCTGCGGCCCTTGGCATCGTCCTGTTCGATGATGACGAAGGGGACGCCGGCCTTCTTCAGCTCCCAGGCGGCCTGGAAGCCCATCTTCCCGAAGCCGCAGACGATGACGTGGTCCCTGAGGTCGTCCAGGCGTTTCTGCATGCGGCGCTCCATGAGATAGCCCCGGAGGTCGCCCTCGAGGAGCAGGGCGGTGAGGTTCGAGATGGCGTAGGTGGCCACGCCCAGGCCGATGATGAGGTAGAGGATCGTGAAGATTTTCGTCCGGGCGTTCACTTCGCCCAGCTCCCGGAAGCCCACCGTGAAGAGGGTCGTGATGGCCATGTAGAAGCTATCGAGGACATTGAGCTTCGACAGCACGTGATAGCCCAGGGCCCCCGCCAGGATCACCGCGGCCAGCAGTACCAAGGCGTACCGCAACCGCTGGAGCGGCGCATCGGCCTGGTGGTCCGGGACCTGCGGGAACGGGGCGTGGATGCGCATGTCAGCCGCCGATCCCCTGCTTGATGGCGAAGTTCGCCGTGCAGAGCGCCACCAGGTGGCCTCCGCAGGTGAGGCGGCATTCGAGGATCGCCCCCCGCCCCGAGAACCGGATCACCTTGCCCTCGCCCAGCACCTCGCCCTTGGCGGGTTCCAGGTAGCGGATGTGCAGGTCCGACGTGGCGAAGGGCATGGCGCCATCGAAGGCCGTGCTGAGCGCCAGGGCCCCCACCATGTCCGCCATGGTGGCCAGGACGCCGCCGTTCACGGTCCCGCGGGAGCCGTTGATGACGGCCTTCGTGGGAACCAGGCGCATGCTGGCCATGCCCGGGGTGACGGACTCGATGGTGAGGCCCCAGTCCTTGATGAGCTCCCAGGGATGGAAGCGCGCACGCAGGCGCTCCAAAAGATCCGGAGCGAGGGTCTCGGGGATCTGCGGCTTGGCCATGCTTGAGTGTATCCGCCGGAAGCCGAACCGCAGTCCAATACCGCCGATCAGAGCTTCAGCACGCCCTTCAGGACGTCTGCCATCCCCTGGAACACCTTGGTCTGGGGGCTGTCCGGGTGGGCCGCCACGAGGGGCTGGCCGCTGTCCCCCCCCTCACGGATGGCCAGGTCGATGGGGACTTCGCCAAGGAAGGGCAGCTCCATCCGCTGGGCCGCGGCCTTCACGCCGCCATGGCCAAAGATCTGGGTCTCCTTGCCGCAGCCGGGGCAGATGAAGCTGCTCATGTTTTCGATGATGCCGACGATGGGCACCTTCACGGTCCCGAACATCCCGATGGCCTTCTTGGCATCGAGGAAGGCCACGTCCTGGGGGGTGCTGACGATGACCGCGCCATCCACCTGGGCGTTCTGGATCAGGGTGAGCTGGACGTCGCCGGTGCCAGGGGGCAGGTCGATGAAGAGCACGTCCAGGTCGCCCCAGGCCACATCCCCCAGGAACTGCTGAAGCGCCTTGTTGAGCATGGCTCCGCGCCAGATGACGGGCCGGTCCTCCTCGATGAGCAGGCCCATGGACATGACCTTCACACCGAAGACGTCCAGCGGCAGGATCTTGCCGTCGGGCGTGCCCAGGGGCGAATCCTTCAGGCCCAGCATCATGGGGATGGAGGGGCCATAGATGTCGGAGTCCAGGAGGCCCACCTTCAGCCCCTGCTGGGCCATGGCGATGGCCAGGTTCACCGTGACGGTGCTCTTCCCGACGCCCCCCTTGCCGGACCCCACCACCACGCAGCGCTTGATGCCGGGGATGAGGTTCTTGAACGCCACCTGGGCCATCTTCTCCCAGCCGATCTCGATGTCGACCGAGGTCACGCCGGGCTGGCCGAGGATCAGCTCCTCCAGGGCCTGCTTGATCCCCTGGACCCGGTCCTGGTAGGCCTCCAGGAGCTGGAGCAGCACCGTCACCTTGCCCTCCGTGACGTCGATGCCCTTCACCGCCTTGAGGGTGGCCAGGTTGGCGCTGGTCCCGGGGACGGTGTAGGTGTTGATGGCTTCGAACAGGGCGGCGCGGCTGATCTTCGTCATGCGTGTCTCCAGCCCCCCAGTTTGACACGGGGGATGAATGGCCGGCACGCCAGAGCCTAGGAGGAACCCTCGGAGGGGCATCAGTCGAGGCAAGGTCCCCTTAGCCTCGGCGCGGGGGTTCGGGGGTGTTCGCGCAGCGAGGGATCCCCGGAGAACGTCAGATGTCTGGATCGAGGGGCCCGAGCTTCTGGGTCAGGGCCCCCACGCCGCTGGCCAGCAGGGTGTGCTCGTAGATGCGAAGCTGGCTCCGGAGGGGCGGATCCTGCGGGTCGAGACCGCACCGGACCACTTCCCCCTGGGGTCCCAGGACGCGGCCCTTCAGCGTATCGTGCAGCTGCAGCTCGACCATCTCCATGACCTGGGCCGCCAGGAGCGGATCCACCAGGGGGAAGGCCAGTTCCACCCGGCGGTCGAGGTTCCGGGGCATGAGGTCGGCGCTGGACAGCAGGGTCTCGGGCTGGCCGTCATTGGCGAAATGGTAGATCCGCGCATGCTCCAGGAAGCGGTCGATGATGGACAGGGCGCGGATGTTCTCGGACAGGCCGGGCACGCCGGGCCGCAGGCAGCAGGTCCCCCGCACGATGAGGTCCACCTTCACGCCCTCCCGGCTGGCCTCATAGAGCATCTGGATGAGCTGGGGATCCACCAGGGCATTCATCTTCAGCACCATGCGGGCCGCCCGGCCCTCGCGGGCGTGGCCGATCTCCCTCTGGATGCGCGCCTTGAGGGCCTTCTTCAGGTGCTGGGGCGCCAGGAGCAGGCGGTGGAACCGGGGCGGCCGGGTGTAGCCCGTGAGCATGTTGAACAGGTTCGAGAGGTCCTCGCCGAATTCAGGCCGCGCCGTGAGCAGGCCCACGTCCGAGTAGAGCCGGCTGGTGCGCTCGTTGTAGTTGCCGGTGCCCAGGTGGCAGTAGCGCTTGATGCCGCTGGCCTCCTGGCGGACCACGAGACAGGCCTTGCAGTGGATCTTGTGGTTGGGCAGCCCGTAGACCACGTGGGCCCCGGTCTTCTCGAGGCGCCGGGCCCAGGCGATGTTGGCCGCCTCGTCAAAGCGGGCCCGCAGCTCCACGATGGCGGCCACCTGCTTGCCCCGCTCCGCCGCCCGCTCCAGGGCCGCGGCCACGGGGCTGGTTGCCGTCACGCGGTAGAGGGTCATCTTGATGGCGAGGACCTTCGGGTCCTCCGCCGCCTCGCGCACGAAGCGCGCCACGCTGTCGTCGAAGCTCTGATAGGGGTGGTTCAGCAGGATGTCATTGCGGGAGATGGCGTCGAAGACGCTGCCGATCTGATCGAGCTGGGGCACGGGCAGGGGCGGAAGAGGCGTGTCCTTGAGGCCCGGCAGGTCCAGCTGGCCGTAGAGCTGCATCAGGTCCGAGAAGGCCGTGAGGCCCGAGGAGGGGTAGAGATCCTCGGGGCTCAGTTCCATTTCCTCGATGAGCAGGTCCAGCACCTCGGAGGACAGGCCCTGCTCATACTGGAGGCGGACCACCGCTCCGCGGCGGCGGTCACGAAGGCTCTCCTCCACGGTCTTCAGGAGATCCTCGGAGGGGTCCTCCTCCACAGGCAGGTCCGAGTCCCGGGTGACCCGGATGGCATGGCAGCTCTTGATCTGGTACCCCAGGAAGAGCCGGGACAGGTGGTGGCGAACCACGTCCTCGAGCATCATGAAGGCGTGGGTGCCCGAGGCCGAGGGCACCCGCAGGAAGCGCGAGGCCAAGCCCGTGGGCACGTGGATGAAGGAGAGTTCCGAGGCCGGCAGGTCCCCGTCCAGCAGGTCCTCGTCCGGGATCAGCTCCACCACCAGCACCAGGGCCCGGTTGCCCAGGCGGGGGAAGGGATGGCCCGTGTCCACGGCCAGCGGCGTGATCAGGGGCAGCAGGCTCCGCTCGAAGTAGTCCAGGGCAAAGGCGCTCTGGGCCTCATCCAGGTGCCGGGGATCCAGGATGGCGATGCCGGCGGCCTCCAGCTGGGGTTCGAGAATGGCGTGGAACAGCTCGTGCTGCCGGGCGGAGTAGTCGTGGATCCGGGAGGACACCCGCTCCAGCAGCTGGCGGGGGGTCAGGCCATCGGGTCCCGGCTGGGTGATGCCGGCATCGATCTGCCGCCAGATGCCCGCCACCCGGACCATGAAAAACTCGTCCCAGTTGCTGGACACGATGCTGAGGAACTTCACCCGCTCCAGCAGCGGCACCGTCGGATCCTCGGCCTCCTCCATGACCCGGGCATTGAAGTCCAGCCAGCTCAACTCGCGGTTGAGCAGCTCCTCGGGGCGGGGGATGGGGTGAAACACGGGGGAACCTCAGTTCCTGGATCTTAGCGCCTTGGTGTAACAGACTGATGATACAGGTGATGAGCCGCTCCTCCTGAAGTTCTTCCTTGGTTTTCAAGAGGTGTTCGGGCAAAATCGATGGTTCGGCCCGCCACAGGGAGGGCCCGAGCGGTCCGCCCGGACCCATCCCAACGAGAGGGCAGCCAGACCACAAGGTTGGGGCTGCCAGGTAGGAGGAAGCACATGTCCCAAGAAGTTCTCATCGTTCCCAAGCGCGAAGCTTTCGGCAAGGCCGCCGTCCGCGACCTCAAGAAGAGCGGCCTGATCCCCGCCGTGGTCTACGGCCTGAAAGAGCCCCCCGTGGCCATCGCCATCAACCCCAAGGCCGTGGCTCGCGTCCTCGCCAGCGAGACGGGCATGAACTCCGTGATGTTCCTTCAGCGCGAAGGCACGGACATCAAGCGCCACGTCATCATCAAGGACCTGCAGCGGGATCCCCTCACCAGCCGGCTGCGCCACGTCGACTTCATGCGTGTGGACATGACCCTCAAGGTGCGCGTCAAGGTGCCCGTGCGCCTCGTGGGCACCTCCATCGGCGTGAAGAGCATGGGCGGCGTACTCGACTTCGCCCATCGCGAGATCGAGATCGAATGCCTGCCCAGCATCATCCCCGCCCACATCGACGTGGACATCTCCAACCTGGCCGTGGGTGACAGCATCCGCTTCGAGCAGCTGCCCCTCGGTGCCAACATCGTCTTCACGGGCGATGCCCACCAGGTGGTCTGCTCCGTCCACGGCAAGGCCGCCGAGGAAGAGGTCGCCGCCCCCGTGGCCGCCGCCGCCGAGCCCGAAGTGGCCAAGAAGGGCAAGAAGGAAGACAAGAAGTAGTGCTTCGAACCTTCCTGCTTCTGTGCGACAAACGCGGCCTTGGCCGCGTTTGTCGTTAACGCGCGGGCGAAGCCCGCGCGCATTGGGTTGAACCCATGTGGACACTGGTACCTCTTGGCAATCCTGGGCCCGAATATCAGGACACCCAGCACAGAGGCTCCATCTCTGCGAGACGGAGTCGAGCAGGAGCGCGAGACTAGATGTCTCGCGCCTTAGATGGAGTCGGCCGCCCCATGTGGACATTGGTGCCCCTCGGAAACCCCGGGCCCGAATATCAGGACACCCGGCACAACCTCGGCCGTCTGCTCTTGCAACGCTGGATGGCGGACCGGAATCTGGCCCCCGCGCCCAAGCAGCGGTTCCCCTCGGGCACGCTCTACCCGCTGACGGACCGGCTGCAGGCCCTGGTGCCCACGACCTACATGAACCTCTCCGGCGAGGCCTGCGCCCAGGCCGCAGCCGCAGGCCTGTACCCCCGGCGCATGGTCCTCCTCTACGACGACAAGGACCTGCCCTTAGGCACGGGCCGCTTCCGGATGAACGGCTCGGACGGGGGGCACAACGGGCTGCGCTCCGTGTTCGAGTGTCTGGGCACCCGAGACATCGCCCGCCTGCGCCTGGGCATCGGCCCCTTCCGGCGCCCCCTCGTTGATTTCGTCCTGGAGCCCTGGACGGATCCCGAATGGGACCGGATCGACGCCCTGGACGCCCCCTTCGCCCGGTTCCTCGACCTGCTGGGGGGGACAGGGGATCTGGCGACCCTGGCGGACAAGGTCAATCCCGCGGGGTT
>JARLGO010000362.1 GCA_031292655.1 Geothrix sp. | reverse complement strand
GACCTGGCGCACCCTCACCCGCGAGGAGGCCACCCGCATGCGCACCGTCACCGATCCCCACAGCCCGGCGAAGTTCCGCGTCAACGGGCCGCTGTCCAACCTGCCCGAGTTCTACGAGGCCTTCGGATGCAAGGACGGCGACCCCATGAAGCGGCCCGCATCGGTCCGTCCGGCCATCTGGTAATCCCCGCTCAGGAATGCTGCGCATTCCGGAGTCAATGAAAGGAATTGGAATGAGAATTCGATCGGTTCTGTCCGTCCTACTCGCCGGCCTCTTCAGCGCGGGCCCGGCCCTGGAGGCCTGCACCAACCTGCTCGTGACCAAGGGCGCGAGCAAGGACGGCTCGACGATGATCACCTATGCCGCCGACAGCCACACGCTCTACGGCGAGCTCTACTTCAAGCGGGGGATGCGGCACCTCCCAGGGGAAGTCCGCGACATCACGGAATGGGACACGGGCAAGCTCCTGGGGCACATCCCCGAGGCGCCCGTCACCTACACCCGCGTGGGCAACATGAACGAGTTCCAGGTGGTGATCGGCGAGACCACCTTCGGCGGGCGCAAGGAACTCCAGGTGCCCAGCGGCATCGTGGACTACGGCAGCCTCATCTACATCGGCCTGGAGCGCGCCCGGACGGCCCGCGAAGCCATCCAGGTGATGACGACCCTGGCGGAGACCTACGGCTATGCCTCCGAGGGCGAGAGCTTCTCCATCGGGGATCCCAACGAGGCCTGGATCCTCGAGATGATCGCCAAGGGCAAGGGCCAGACCGGCGCCCTCTGGGTGGCCTACAAGCTGCCGGACGGCACCATCAGCGCCCACGCCAACCAGTCCCGCATCCGCCAGTTCCCCCAGAACGACCCCAAGACGGCGCTGTTCAGCAAGGACCTCATCGCCTTCGCCCGGGAGAAGGGCTATTTCAAGGGCGAAGACCGGGACTTCAGCTTCGCCGAGGCCTATGCGCCTCTCTCCTTTGGGGCCCTGCGGTTTTGCGAGGCCCGGGTGTGGAGCCTCTTCCGCCGGGCCGCGCCCAGCCAGAACCTCTCCATCGACTACGTGAAGGGGGTGAAGGGCGCCAAGCCCATGCCCCTCTTCATCAAGCCCGACCAGAAGCTGGATGTGCGCGACGCCATGCAGCTCATGCGGGACCATTTCGAGGGCACCGAGTTCGACCTGAGCAAAGACGTGGGCGCCGGTCCCTACAAGCTGCCCTACCGCTGGCGCCCCATGACCTGGAAGGTGGACGGCCAGGAGTACCTGCACGAGCGGGCCATCAGCACCCAGCAGACGGGCTTCTCCTTCGTGAGCCAGAGCCGCTCCTGGCTGCCGGATGTCGTCGGGGGCGTGCTCTGGTTCGGCGTGGACGACACCTACACCACGGTCTACGTGCCCATCTCCTGCGGCGTCCGGGAGGCCCCCAGGGCCTTTGCCGAAGGCACGGGCACCTTCAACGAATTCAACTGGGACAGCGCCTTCTGGACCTTCAACTTCGTCTCGAACTACACCTACACCCGGTGGAGCGACATGATCGTGGACGTCCAGAAGGTGCAGCGCGAGTTCGAAGGCGGCTTTCTCGCGGACCAGGCGGAAGTGGACCGCACCGCCCTGGACCTCTACAAGCAGAACCCCGCCCTCGCCAGGGACTACCTCACCCAGTACGCCGCCAAGAACACGGCGCAGCTCATGACCCGCTGGAAGAAACTGGGCGAGTTCCTCATCTGGAAGTACCTCGACGGCAACGTGCGCAACGAGAAGGGCGAGGTCACCCACCCCAAGGCCCCCGAGGACTGGCTGCGCTGCATCGTGAAGGACCACGGCGACGTCATCAAGATGAAGAAGATCGAGGGACTGGCTCCCGACGAAGAGTAGGGCCCGGCTGGAAACCTGCGGTTTCCAGTCAATAAAGAACGGCCGGAGGCCATTTCCTTACTCAGGCCCTGCGCAGCGGGGCCTGAGCATTCCAACCACTTGTGATGACGACCCGTCCCGTGTCTGTGGGATGATGGGCGGTTTTCTCGAGGTCTCCATGCACCACCCGGATCCGCATTCCTACTACGATTCTGCCCAGCCCAAGGCCCGGCGCCTGCGCCTGAAGCTGAGGGTGGATTTCGCGGCCCGGCGCCTCCACGGGGAGGTGGTGCTGGAATTCGGCGGCGCGGTCTCGGGTCCCCTGGACCTCGACACCAAGGGGCTGGAGATCCACTCGGTGCAGGCCCCGGGCCACGGGCCCGTCCCCTGGGAACTGGGGCCCAGCGATCCCATCCTGGGCCAGCGCCTGCGGCTGGACATGCCCGAAGGCGCCCAGGAAGTGGCCATCACCTATGCGACGGCCACCGACGCCATGGCCCTGCAGTGGCTGGGACCCGAACAGACCGAAGGCAAGGTGGCCCCCTACCTCTTCAGCCAGTGCCAGCAGATCCACGCCCGCACCATGGTGCCCTGCCAGGACACCCCCATCGCCCGCATCGCCTACAAGGCGGAAGTCGACGTGCCGGAGGGCCTCACCGCCGTCATGTCCGCGGGCCCCACGGGGGACGAATCCCTTGGGAACGGCCGCCATGTCTTCCGTTTCGCCATGCCCCAGGCCATCCCCTCCTACCTGCTGGCCCTGGCCGTGGGTCGCCTGGAGTCCCGCGACCTCAGCCCCCGGGCCCGGGTCTGGGCCGAGCCGGAGACGGTGGCGGCCGCGGCCTGGGAGTTCGCCGGGGTCGAGGACATGATCCTCAAGGCGGAGGGGCTCTTCGGCCCCTACCCCTGGGACCGCTACGACATGCTGGTGCTGCCGCCCTCCTTCCCCTACGGCGGCATGGAGAATCCGCGCATGACCTTCCTCACGCCCACGCTGCTGGCGGGGGACCGCAGCCTGGTGGACGTGGTGGCCCACGAACTGGCCCATAGCTGGACGGGCAACCTCGTCACGAACGCGAGCATGGAGCACTTCTGGCTGAATGAGGGCTTCACCGTGTGGGCCGAGCGGCGCATCCTCCGCATCCTCCACGGGAACGACGCCGCGGCCCTGGGCTGGGCCATGGGCCAGAAGGCCCTGGAGGACAGCCTGGAGCAGTTCAAGGACGCACCCCAGCTCACCCTCCTGCGCATGCACCTGGAGGGCATCGACCCCGATGACGCCTTCTCCAGCATCCCCTACGAGAAGGGCGCCCGGCTGGTGGCGGCCCTGGAGCGCGAGGTGGGCGAGGAGCGCTTCCTCCGCTTCCTCCGCGACTACATGGACGCCTTCCGCTTCACATCTATCACCACCGAGCAGTTCTGCGCCTTTGTGGGCACCAAGCTGCCGGGCGCGCTCGAGGCCGTGAACGCCAAGGCCTACCTGGACCAGCCCGGCATGCCCGATACCGCGCCGGAGTTCCGCAGCGTGCAGCTGGACACGCTCACGGCGCTGGCCGAGAGCTGGCCGGAGGGGGGGCGCCCCAGCGCCCAGCAGATCGCCTCCTGGAAACCCACCGAGCTGTTGGTCTTCCTCCAGAAGCTGCCCCGCAAGCTGACCCAGGCCGACTGCGCCTGGCTGGACGAGCACTTCCAGCTCATGGGCCGGGGCAACTACGAGATCCTGGTGGAGTGGCTGACCCTGGCCGCCAACGCCGACCATGAGCCGGCCTTCCCCCGCATCCGCGAGGTGCTCCTGCGGGTGGGCCGCATGAAGTACCTGCGGCCCCTCTACGGCGCCCTGGGCCAGCATGCCCGCACCCGGGCCCTGGCCCGCGAGATCTTCGCCGCCGCCAGTCCCGGCTACCACGGCCTGTCGCGGCGGGTGGTGCAGTCCGTTCTCGAGGCCTATCCAGCCTGAACATCCGCCGCGGAGGCATGGGGAGACGAACCGGCAGCCCTTCGTGCTCCTTGTCTCCGTGGTGAATCCCTCGTTATCCGACCAGGAGTGTCCATGCCCGAAGGTTCCGAACCCCAGGAGATCCAAGGCCTGCCCGAGAATGCCTTCCGGGAGCTGCAACCGGGGGAGGAGTACCGGCCCGTCGTCCCGGCCGGGGAGCACCCCCCCGAGGTCACCGTCCGAAGCGTGGTCTCGGGCTTCTTCTGGTCCGTGATGTTCTCGGCGGCGGCCACCTACATCGCCCTGAAGCTGGGCCAGGGCATCGAAAGCGCCATCCCCATCTCCATCCTGGCCGTGGGGTTCTCCGTCTTTGCCGTGAAGTTCCTGAAGGGCCGCGCCTCCACGCTGCTGGAGAACGTGAACATCCTCGCCATCGGCGCCACCAGCGGCATCATCGCCGGAGGCAGCGTCTTCGTCATGCCCGCCGTGCACATCCTGGGGCTGCAGACGAGCTTCTTCCAGATCTTCCTGGTGCCCCTCCTGGGCGGCGTCCTGGGCGTGTTCTTCCTCGCCCCCTTCCGCCGCTACTTCGTGCGCGACCTCCACGGCAAGCTGCCCTTCCCCGAGGCCACGGCCACCACCGAGATCCTCATGGCGGGCAAGCGCGGCGGCCACAGCGCCATCGTGCTCACCTATTCGGCCGTCACCGCCGCCCTGTTCGACTTTGTGGGACCCGCCATGCACGGCTGGGCGGAGAACTTCAGCAGCGCCTCTATCGGCGCCCTGGACACCTTCACCACCCGCTTCAAGGCTGTGTTCTCCATGAACACCGCCGCCGCGGTCCTGGGCCTGGGCTACATCATGGGCCTCCAGTACGCGGCCATCATCATGGCGGGCAGCATGGTGAGCTTCCTGGTGCTGGTGCCCCTCTTCGCCCACCTGGGCCAGTTCATCCCGGGCGCCATCTCCGCGGGCGCGGCCCCCCTCGGCACCATGGGCTTCGAGGCCATCTTCGCCAACTACGTCCG
>JARLGO010000361.1 GCA_031292655.1 Geothrix sp. | reverse complement strand
TCCATTTCGTGCGTGGTGGCGCTCCTGTTCGTGGTCTATGTGGCGGTGCGCCCCGATCTCCTGCTGGAGGAAGGGCTGCTGTTTGCGGCCGCCATCATCGCGCCGGCCCTGGGGGCCCTGTTCGTGCGCCTCACCGGCCGGATCGAGGGAGGCCTGATCCTCACCAACGTGGCGGGCATCGGCATCGTCGCCTTCTGGTGCGGAGTCACCGGGGGCATCCGATCCGTGGCCCTGCCCTGGTTCCTGCCGAACCTGTTCCTCCTGAGCACCTTCGGCAGCAAGCGGATGCTGGCCATCACCTCGGGCATCCTCCTCACGGTCATCGCCGTGCTGTTCCTGGCGACCCTCCGGGGCTGGCTCCCCCCGAGCCTGGTGCCGGAGCACCTGGTTCCCGAGTTCAATTTTCTGTCGATGGTCTCCAGCGTCACGGTGGTGGTGCTGGCCGCCGTTTCCATGACCGGGGCGCGCGAGAAGTCCAAGCAGCTCCTCTTCGAGGCCAAGGAGGCCGCGGAGACGGCCAACCGCGCCAAGTCGGCCTTTCTCGCCTCCATGAGCCATGAACTGAGGACGCCCTTGAATGCGGTGCTGCTCTCGGCCGACCTGCTCCGGGAGGACCAGGATCCGCCGCTGAGTCCCAAGCAGCAGCACTCGGTGGAGGAGCTCCGCCTCGGGGGGCAGCTTCTCCTGGGTCTCGTCGACCAGGTGATGGAACTCAGCAGCATCGAGGCCGGCAAGGTCTCCCTTTCCCTGGTGGGCACGTCCCTGTCTGAAGCGCTGTCGAGCGCCCTCAGCGTGATCCAGCCCCTGGCGCTGCGCCGCCATATCCGGATCCATTTCGATCTCGAGGCCCTTTCGGAGCTGGTGGTCCTGGCCGACCCCGCCCAATTGAAATCGGTCCTGGTCAACCTCCTCTCCAATGCCGTGAAGTACAACCGCCATCAGGGGGAGGTCTTCATCGGCGCCCGGCGGATCGAGGGGGGGCCGGATGGCAAGATCAGGATCGAGATCCGCGATACGGGGCCCGGGATCCCCGTCCAGACCAGGGCGGAGACCTTCCAGCCCTTCAACCGGCTCGGCGCCGAGGGTTCCCACATCGAGGGGACCGGCCTGGGGCTCCCCATCACCGAGCGCCTCATCCAGATGATGTCGGGCCGCCTGGGCTTCGAAAGCACCCAAGGGCAGGGCAGCACCTTCTGGGTGGACCTGCTCGCCGGGCCGCCCCTTCCGAAGGCGGAGCGGACGGCACCCCCCGCGGCGGCGGAAACGATCGAGCCGGGCACCCCCGCCTCCGCGCCCGTGCCCCTGGACGTGCTCATCGCGGAGGACCACCCGATCAATCAGAAACTGCTGCGGCTGACGCTGGAGAAGCGGGGCCATCGCGTGACGGTGGTCTCGAACGGCGCCGAGGCGCTCCAGGCCCTGGACGACCCCGGAAGGAGCTCGCCCCGCTTCGATGTCGTCCTCATGGACCTGATGATGCCCGTCATGGATGGCCTGGAGGCCACCCGCCGCATCCGGCAGATGGAGTCGGGCAGCGGGCGCCGCATCCCCATCGTGGCCGTGACCGCCTGTGCCATGGACACCGACCGCGCCGCCTGCTTCGAGGCCGGCATGGACGACTACCTCGCCAAGCCCGTGGATACCCGAAACCTCATCAAGATCCTGGCAGGCATTCCGGCGGGGGGTCGTGCGAACCAGGGGGCCGGAATCCACCATTCCGGATCCGGGGAATCCTGAGCGCGTTCTTACACTCCGTAAATTTCTTTGCGGATATCCCTCATGATTGTCCCCTGTTTAGTGCTTTCCATCACCTTTAGTTCCGCGGCCACTCCCGCCTCCCGGTTCCTGGGGCTAGAGTCATGTCGTCCTGCTAGAGGCTCCAGAACCACGCCGCCGCAGCCTTGGGACAAGTCCTGCGGCACCTCCGTTCCAGACCGTCCTGACCCGGGCCCGAGCCCACATCTTTCTCAACACCTTCCTTCCTGGAGGAACCATGAGCCAGTACGTCAACGAAGTCCTTGAGGGCCTCAAGAAGAAGGCGCCCTGGGAAAGCCTCTTCATCCAGGCGGCCACCGAGATCCTGCATTCCCTGGCTCCGGTCCTCGAGAAGGAACCCAAGTACAAGAAGCACGCCATCCTCGAAAGGCTGGTCGAGCCCGAGCGCGCCGTCTCCTTCCGGGTACCCTGGGTGGATGACAAGGGCCAGATCCGCATCCACACGGGCTACCGGGTGCAGTTCAACAGCGCCATCGGACCCTACAAGGGCGGCATCCGCTTCCACCCCAACGTCACCCTCGACACGCTGAAGTTCCTGGGCTTCGAGCAGATCTTCAAGAACAGCCTCACGGGCCTGCCCATGGGCGGCGGCAAGGGCGGTTCGGCCTTCGATCCCAACGGCAAGTCCGATGGCGAGATCATGCGGTTCTGCCAGTCCTTCATGATGGAGCTGTTCCGCCACATCGGCCCCGACACGGATGTGCCCGCCGGCGACATCGGGGTGGGC
>JARLGO010000360.1 GCA_031292655.1 Geothrix sp. | reverse complement strand
GCGGCCGCGTGCTCGTGGCCTGCTCGGGCGGGGGCGATTCCGTGGCGCTGCTGGTGCTGCTCTGGACCCTTCGCAGGAGCCTGGGGCTGGACCTGTGCGTGGCCCATGCGGAGCATGGCCTGCGGGAGGACTCGCCCGAGGATGCCGCCTTCGTGCGCCAGCTCTGCCGGGCCCTGGACCTGGACCTGGCTGAGGCCTCGCTGGGGGTCCGGGCCCACGCCGCGGCCCAGGGCATCGGCCTGGAGATGGCCGCCCGGGAGCTGCGCTGGGACTGGCTGCGCCAGGAGGCCGGCCAGGGCGGCGCCACCGTGGTGGCCACCGGACACACCCTGGACGACCACTCGGAGACCGTCTTCCTGCGCCTCGCCCGCGGGGGGGGCCTGGGCTGCCTGCGCCCGCTGGCGCCCCGGCAGGGACTGCGCTGGTCGCCCCTGGCCGAGATCCGCCGGGCCGATCTGCGCGAGTACCTCCGGACCAAGCGCATTCCCTGGCGCGAGGACACCAGCAACGCGGAGCCCTTCACCGCCCGGAACCGCTGGCGGCCGATCCTGGACGGGATCCGCCGGGAGGCGCCGGAGCTCGACCGCCACCTCTTCGAGACCCACCTCCAGGCCGAAGAGGCCGGACACCTGGCCCAGACCCTGATCGCCGGGTGGGAGGGAACCCGCTGGTTCGTCGAGGACGGGACCCTCGGCCTCCGGCGCGAGCCCTGGAGCGAGCTGGAGCTGCGCTGGACCCTGGCGTCGGCCTTCCAGCGCCTGGGCTGGCCCCGGGAGTCGGCCCTCCTCCGGGACCTCGCGCCCTGGCTTACCGAACGCCTCCCCCGTGCCCGCAAAATCTCGACTTGGGGGAATTTCCACCTAAACCCTGAACCTGATGGCAGGTATCTGCATCTAAGACTAGGACCGCTGCCTTCCCGAACCTAGTAAACTGGAGGGCCACCTGGGCTTCGGCCCCAAGGAGTGACCCTTTGAATTCCATGATGAAGAGCGTGCTGGTCTGGCTGGGCATCATCGCCCTCTTGGTGCTGGCCTTCCGCCAGATCCCCCAGAACAGCCGCCAGATTGAGATCCCGTTCTCGACCTTCTACACCGAGGGCGTGGCCGGCAAGTACAAATCCGTGACCCTTTCCGGTTTCGATGTGGAAGGCACCTACAAGCAGGCCGACAAGAACGCCAAGACCGGCGAGGTCATCGACAAGTTCCGCACCGTGGCCCCGCCCATGCAGGACCTGGGCAAGGTCATCCTCAGCTGGAAGACCGAGGGCCAGATCGAGGAATTCAAGGCCACCAAGCCCAGCGAGAACAATTTCGCCTACGTGCTGATGTTCTGGGCGCCGCTGCTGGTCTTCGTGGTGCTCTGGTTCGTCTTCATGCGCCAGGCGCAGATGGGCGGCAACAAGGCCATGAGCTTCGGGAAGGCCCGTGCCAAGGGGCTTTCCAGCAGCGCCAAGCGCATCACCTTCGCGGATGTGGCCGGCTGCGACGAGGCCAAGGAAGAGCTGAAGGAGATCGTCGAGTTCCTGAAGGACCCCGCCAAGTTCCTCAAGCTGGGCGGCAAGATCCCCAAGGGCGTGCTGCTCATGGGCCCCCCGGGGACCGGCAAGACCCTGCTGGCCCGGGCCATCGCGGGCGAGGCCAAGGTGCAGTTCTTCTCCATCTCCGGCTCCGACTTCGTGGAGATGTTCGTGGGCGTGGGCGCCAGCCGCGTGCGCGACCTCTTCGAGCAGGCCAAGAAGAGCGCCCCCTGCATCGTGTTCATCGATGAGATCGACGCCGTGGGCCGGCATCGCGGGGCCGGCCTGGGCGGCGGCCACGACGAGCGCGAGCAGACCCTGAACCAGCTGCTGGTGGAGATGGACGGCTTCGAGGGCAACGAGGGGGTCATCCTCATCGCCGCCACCAACCGTCCCGACGTGCTGGATCCCGCCCTCCTCCGCCCCGGCCGCTTCGACCGCCGCGTGGTGGTGGACCGCCCCGACGTGAAGGGCCGCTTCGAGATCCTCAAGGTCCACACCGCCGACAAGATCCCCCTCAGCCCCGACGTGGAGCTGGAGGTCATCGCCCGCGGCACGCCCGGCTTCGCCGGAGCCGACCTGGCCAACCTCTGCAACGAGGCGGCCCTCACCGCCGCCCGCAGCAACAAGAAGTGGGTCGAGATGACCGACTTCGAGAACGCCAAGGACAAGGTCTACATGGGCGCCGAGCGCCGCAGCCTGGTCATGACGGAAGAGGACAAGAAGATCACGGCCTACCACGAGGCCGGCCACACGGTCGTCGCGGCCGTGGTGCCCCAGAGCGACCCGCTCCACAAGGTGACCATCATCCCCCGCGGACGGGCCCTGGGAGTCACCTGGCAGCTGCCGGAAAAGGACCGCTACAACACCACCCGCGAGTACATGGAGAGCCGCATCGCCATCGCCATGGGCGGCCGCATCGCCGAGGAGATCTTCTTCAACCAGCTCAGCACGGGCGCCTCCAACGACATCCAGCAGGCGACCGACATGGCCAAGTCCATGGTCATGGAATACGGCATGAGCGAGAAGCTGGGCCCGCTGAACTTCGGCGGCGGCCAGCACGAGATCTTCCTGGGCCGCGATTTCACCCAGCACCGGGAGATCTCCGAGGACACGGCCCGCATGATCGATGCGGAAGTCCACGAGTTCGTCATGCGGAACTACCGGAAGGCGAAGGCCGCCATCGAGACCCACAGGGACCAGCTTGTGACCATCGCCGAGGCCCTCCTCATCCGCGAGACCCTCGACGGCAACGACATCGAGATCCTCATGAAGGGCGGCACCCTGCCCCCGCCCAAGGCCGGCGCCACGCCCTCGGCGCCCGCCACGGTGGAGGACGGGCCCACCACGGACCCCGGGCTCAATCCCGCCCTCAAGCCTGCGTGACCACCGTTCCGTTTGATTGGGGACCGCTCCTGAAGGGCGGTCCCCTTTTCATGGGCATCCTCAATCTGACTCCCGACTCCTTCAGCGACGGCGGGCGGTTCCTGGAGCCCGCCTCCGCCCTGGCCCAGGCCCGGCGCCTGGTCCGGGCCGGGGCCCGGATGCTCGATCTGGGCGCGGAAAGCACCCGGCCGGGCGCGGCCCCCGTGGATACGGCCATGGAGTGGGCCCGCCTCGAGGCCCTGCTTCCCCTCCTGGCGAGGTCCCTGCCCGGCATTCCCCTCAGCCTGGATACCCGCCATGCGGAGGTGGCGGCCCGGGGACTGGCGGCGGGAGCCTCGGTGATCAACGACGTGACCGGCTTTTCGGATCCAGCCATGGTGGATCTGGCCCGGGCCTCCTCCTGCGGCCTCATCGCCATGCGCAGCCGAAGGAGGCCCGCCGGGGGCTTTCACATGCCCCCCTACGACGACCCGGCCCCGAAGGATGCTCTGGAGGCCATCAGGGAACTGGGCGCGGTGCGGGACCGCCTGCGCGGGGCCGGAATCGACGCGGCCCGCGTGCTGCTGGATCCCGGCTTCGGCTTCGGCACCACCTACCGGGAGGACCTGGCGCTCTGGGAGGCCCTGCCCCGCCTTCCTGAGGCCCTGGCCTGGCCCGTGGAACGGATCTGCATCGGAATCTCGCGCAAGCGCTTCCTGGCGGCCCGGGCCGGCACCCCCGGGCTCCCGCCGCCCCAGCGGGATGATCTGACCCGCGCCGCCCACGCCGAAGCCGCCGGTCTGGGCTATCGGGTCTTCAGGACCCACGCCATCGGGTAATCTGGCGTCATGAGTCTTCGCTACTTCGGAACCGATGGCATTCGGGGCGTCGCCTTGCGCTCCCCTCTCACCCTCGAGGAGGTCTCC
The DNA here is from genome assembly GCA_031292655.1 of Geothrix sp. Lineage (GTDB taxonomy): Bacteria > Acidobacteriota > Holophagae > Holophagales > Holophagaceae > Geothrix. Next base: position 12,492 of record JARLGO010000360.1, on the reverse strand, counting down.
CGCTGGGGCGCCGCCTGGGCGCGGGTCGCCCGGGCGGCGGGCGTGAAGCGGCTGGTGGTGGGCTGGGATCCCCGGTCCAGTTCGGTCCCCCTGTCCGAGGCCTTCATCCAGGGTATGGGGCCGGGCCTGGAGGTGCTGGTGCTCGGCATGGCCCCCACCCCCGCCGTGGCCTGGAATGTGGCCCGGCTGACGGCCGAAGGGGGGAAGACCTGGGGGCTCATGATCTCGGCCAGCCACAATCCCCCGGAGGACAACGGGCTCAAGGGCTTCAACGAGCTCGGCGAGAAGCTCGAAGAGGAACAGGAGCGGGCCATCGAACGGGCCTTCGATGAGCGTCCCGAACCGACCGCGACCGCCCCATCACCCGTCCCCCTGGACCTGCGGCCCTATCTGGCCCACCTCGAAGGCATCACCCTCCCGCCGGATTTCAACGTGGTGATCGACTGCGCCCACGGCGCCACGGCGGAGGCGGCCTTCGAGCTCTTCCGCGGGGGGAGCATCCACTGGCTGGGCCGCCCTGCGGACGGGCCGAGGATCAACGTGGGCGTGGGTTCCACCCACCTCGACGCCCTGGCCGCGGCGGTGGTGACCCGGGGCGCCCACCTGGGCATCGCCTTCGATGGGGACGGCGACCGCTGCCTCCTCGTGGACGGCGCCGGCGAGGTGGTGGATGGCGACCAGATGGTCTGGCTGCTGGCGCAGGATCGCGTGGCCTGCGGCGATGCCCCTCCCGGCGTGGTCGGCACCCTGATGACCAACGGCGGCCTGGCCCAGGCCCTCGGGGAGGCGGGCATCCCCTTTGTCCGGACCGCCGTGGGCGACAAGCACCTGCTCCGGGAGATGGCGAAGCGGGGCTGGGACCTCGCCGCGGAGGCCTCCGGACACCTCATCCAGAAGCGCGTGGGACCCAGCGGCGATGGCCTCGCCGCGGCGCTGTCCATCCTCCGCGCCCTCCTCCACCGTCCCGCGGAGCGGCGCTGGGCCTGGACCTTCACCCCCTGGCCCCAGCGGCTCGTCAACGTGATGGCGAGGGATCGCAAGGCCGTCGATGCCTGCGGTGACCTGATCTCGGCCATGGCCACCATCGAAGCCCGCTGGGGCGCTGGCGTCCGCCAGGTGGTGCGCTGGTCCGGCACCGAGCCCAAGCTCCGCCTCATGGTGGAGGCCCAGGAAGCCGGGTGGGTGGACCAGGCGCTGGCCGAACTCGAGGCCGCGGCCCGCCGCGATCTGGCCATCGTCTGACATGGCCCCCGACGTCCGCCGCCCCGTCGACCGCTGGCTGGTGCTCTTCGCCCTGGCACTGGTGGCTGTGGGCATGGTCTGGATCTATTCCGCCTCCGCCATCAAGGCCTCGCAAAATCACGCCGCGGCCACGGCCTTCCTGACCCGGCAGCTCCTCGGCGGCGGCATCGGCATCGCCATCATGCTGGCGCTTTCCCAGGTCGATCTGGCCACCCTGCAGGACCAGCCGCGTCCCATCATGGTGGCCTACTTCATCCTGGTGGGATTGCTGGCGGCGGTCCTCTTCTTCGGTCCGAAGGTGAACGGGGCCCACCGCTGGATCCGGCTCGGCCCCATGGGGAGCCTCCAGCCCTCGGAACTCTTCAAGCCCCTGTCCGTGCTGGTCGCCGCCTCCTGGATGGTCCGGAACAAGGAGGCCTGGACGAACCACCGGGACGCGCTGCCCAAGCTGCTGGGGCTCGCCGGCGTCCTGCTGATCCCCCTGGCGCTCATCCTCCGCGAACCGGATTTCGGCACCACCTTCCTCATCGTCTTCGTGGCCCTCATGGTGGTGTTCCTGGGGGGGGCTCCGAAGTGGATCTTCGCCGTGGCCATTCCCGTCCTCGGCGCCCTTGGAACGGCCTTCGTGGTGCTTTCGCCCTACCGCCTGGCGCGAGTCACCAGCTTCCTCAATCCCCAGGCCGATCCGCTCGGGAAGGGGCACCAGGCCCTCCAGAGCCTCGTGGCCGTGGGCAACGGCGGCTTCATGGGCGTGGGCCTGGGCGGCGGCAAGCAGAAGCTGTTCTACCTTCCGGAGGCCCACACGGATTTCATCTACGCGGTCATCGCCGAGGAGGCCGGGCTCATCGGGACCGTGGCCGTCCTGGGACTGTTCGTCGCCATCCTGTGGCGGGGCTACCGGATCGCCCGCCACGTGGGCGACAGCTACCTCAAGCTTTGCGCCATGGGCTTCATGCTGCTCATCGTGGTGCAGGCTCTGATGAACATGAGCGTGGTCCTGTCCATGGCCCCGAACAAGGGGATCCCCCTGCCCTTCATCTCCTTCGGACCCAACAGCCTCATCACCAGCCTGATCTGCCTCGGGCTGCTGTTGTCCATCAGCAAGGACGTCTCCGCTTCAACCTAGGTGGATCGGCTCGTCGTCGTCCTCATCCACGAGGGTGATGTTCGAGGCGCCCTCCAGCAGCACGGCATCCTCGTACATGTTCTTCAGCTTGGGCTGGAAGCGTTCGGCCTGTCCCAGCCGCGGGTCCGGCTTCAGGTCCACGGCCGTCCTTACCAGGCCCTGGATGCGGGGAGCCTCCATGCCCAGGATGGCCCCGAGCATCTTGAGCGGATTGACCGCCGGGTGGCCCTCCATGCGCGTGGAGAAGCAGAGAACGGAGTCCTCCCAGCGCAGCTCGGACAGGACTTGGCGGAGGTCCACCGCCTCCTCTTGAAAGGAGGGTCCCCGGTCCCAGGGCCAACGGCTCGCTTCGAGAAAGGACGCGATCTTTCCCATGGCGAGGGTCCGGTCCTCCGCCGGGACCTCCCAGCGCCAGTGGGACTGGAGGGCCAGGTCGCCCACTGGGGACGCGTACCCGGGCAGCGCCTGCCATTGGTGGATGCGTACGCCGTCCGGCAGCCGGTGATTCAACCGCGCCATCAGATCCTCCGGGTCCTCCGGGGGGTCCTGCCTCAGCACCACATCCATGGATTCGGCCCGGCCACCGACACCCACGGGAAGGGGCAGGCCCACACTCAGCAAGGGGCGGGGCCGCTTGCCGAGATCCAGGAGAAGACGCAGTCCTTCGAGCCGGAACGCTTGGAGGAAGATCACATGGAGGTCGCCATCGTCGAAGCCCAGGGCGCCGTCTTCCTTGGCGTAGCAGAACCGGATGAGCACCCGCCGGGTATCCAACTGCCAGCGAGCCGACCGCTGCTGCTGCGCCTTTGCGGCCAGAGGGGCAAGACGCGAGACAAGGGCATCCACCCAGGCCGGGTTCCCCCCCTCGCGCCGAAGACCGCGGAGCAATTCACCGGCCTCTTCCAGGAGATGATTGGTCCGGATCGCCTCCAGCGTGGCCTCTGGATCCGGCGATGAAGGCGCTGCCATCAGGGCCCGGAGCGCCTGCAGACATGCGGGTTCCCGGCTGGGCCCGCGCTCTTCCATCACGCGCAGCGTCGACTGCAGCCGCGCCTTCTTGGCCAGGGCCTCGGCGGGAATGAAAGGAGGTTTGGCTCGTGTGCTCACTTCATCAGCATAGTGATCGGGCGGATGGGGGGGAGCAGAATTGCAGACACCGCACTCTGCAGAAAACGTGGAATGGCTCCGGCGGAACAAGCTCACACCGAGCGGATTTCCACATCCGCTGTGGGAAGCGGAATCCCGAATCCGGAGAATTCCTTTCATCACAAGCCACTTGGGTCCTTGCCCCATTTTGGTGGCAGGTGGGGGAAACATTCCCCGGTTGACAACTGCTTCCGGGTTCGTTCCAGGGCCCTTCCTTTTGCGTTCCCCGCGGTGAGGCCTCAAGCTGGGGAGCGCCATGATCCACGACTCCTACACCATCCGTCCCCTGCCGCCGAGCTGGCCCTTCGAGGCCCGCACCCCCCTCCACCCTCTCGGATGCCGGTTGAACCTGGACCTGCCCGGGCTCGGCGGGGGCTGGCGCGTCTGCACCCATGGAGGCATGGTCCCCACCGGCGATCCGGTTCCGCTCCCCGGCGTCTTCGGGCGCGGCGGCATCTCCCGGGTGGGCGACCTGGTCCTCAGACCCTACCGCCGGGGCGGCTTCCTCCGCCATTTCAACGAGCGGACCTACCGCAGCCATCTCCGGTTCGCCGCGGAACATGCCGTCCACCGTGCGCTGTGGGAATCCGGATTCCCCACGGTGGAACCCCTCGGATACGCCTGGAGACCCTGCGGACTGGGCGTCGAAGGGGTCCTGTTCACGCGCATGACCGAGGGCGAGGCCTGGCCCAGGCGATGGGAGCTCAGTTCAGCCCGGGCGGCCGACCTCCGCCGGGCCATCGCCTCGCTGTGCGAATGGTGCCTGTGGTCGCCCGACCTGAATGCCACGAACGTGCTGTTTCCACCCCAGGGCGGGGCCCTGATCCTGGACTGGGACCGGGCCCACTTCGAGCCCGAGGGCAGCGACCTCTGGCCCCGCTACCACAAGCGGCTGGAGCGGAGCCTCCGCAGGCTCGGCGCCCCGGCGGACGTCTTCGAGGCTATTGGATCTGCGTCGCGTCCGTGATGACAACGGGCTTCACGGGAAGATTCAGGAAGTCGCTGCGCTTGTTGCTCGTCTTCACCGCCTTGATGCGGTCCACCACGTCCATGCCCTGCACGACCTTGCCGAACACGCAGTAGCCCCAGGCCTGGTCGCTGGTCTTGCCCTTGAAGTCCAGGGCCGGGTTGTCCACCACGTTGATGAAGAACTCCGCTGCGGCGCTGTTCGGGTCGGGGGTCCGCGCCATCGCCACGGTTCCCCGCCGGTTCTTCAGGCCGGCGGCCAGGGCCCGGTCGGCCTCATTGGGGATCGGGGCATCCGTGCGCTTCTTCCCCAGGTAATCCACATAGCCTCCGCCCTGAATCATGAAACCGGGGATGACACGGTGGAAGATGGTGCCTTTGTACTGGCCCTTCTTCACGTAATGAAGGAAGTTGTCCACCGTCTTTGGCGTGGCTTCGGGCTCCAGTTCCAGCACGATCACGCCCATGGACGTGGTCAGTTTGACCTTCGGCTTGGGCGCGGCGAAGAGACCGAGCGAGAAAACGGACAGCAGGGCGGCGATCAGGGGACGGCGCATCAGGATCTCCGGGGGATCCCCCATCATATCCGGATCAATAGGCCTTCAGGCTCTTGGCCAGGGCGTCCCGCTGCCCCTTGAAGCCCTGCTCATCGCGGGACTCCTTGATGAGTGTCCGGGCCTGGTCCCACTGCCCCAGTTTCATCAGGGCCTGGGCCCGCATGAGCGACACCCAGCCCCGCTGTTCGGGGGCCGCGGCCCTGGAGGGATAGAGCGCCAGCGCGCCGCGGGCATTGCCGTACTGAAAGCGGAGATCCGCCACCAGGATCGCGAGGGGTTCCCTGGTCTCGCCCTTCTCCGGAGCCCTGGCCAGCCAGCCCTCTGCCTCCGTCAACCGGCTGGACGCGGTTTCCTTGTCGCTCACCGGGCGCTGCAGAAGCCGCACGACGGCCTTGATGCGCTCGCCACCCGGGCGCGCTCGCCCCAGGGCCTGGCGCAGGGGCCCCCAATGTTCCAGGGCGCCCTCGGCCCGGGCCCTCAAGAGGGCCTCGTCCGGGCTGTCCCCCTTGGCGGGAAGCAGCCGGAGCACCGCTTGTGGCTGGGCCTCGGGCTGGGCCTTCGCCAGCGCCGCCTTTCGAAGGGCGGCCTGTTCCTTCGGCGGGGCCTCGGGCAACAGCCGGGGCAGCACCTCCAGCAGCCCCTGACTCGCGAACAGCTCCGCGATGCCCATCCGGGATTTGGCATCCAGCGCGGCAAAGGCCCCGGGCCGGAGCCGTGTGAGCAGCTCGCCGGGGAATCCCTTCTCCAGCCGCTGGCCGACCCACGCCATCCAGGCCTCGACCCAGAGTTTCTTCACTTCAGGCTCGGATTCCCGCACCGTGGGGCCCATCCGGTCCACCAGGTTGAGGACGTCTTCCCACAGGGCCTTCCCCACGAGCAGCCGCAGCTCCACGAGCTGGGCCGTCCCTTTCGGCAGCCCCTTGCCGCCCTTCCGGACTTCGGCCAGGAGCGATTCGGCACTGGGCAGATCCTTGGCGTCCGGCAGGCTGCCGTCCGTCAGCAGGCTGGCCAGGGCGAGCCGGGCGTCGTCCGCCTGGGCCGAACCGGGATGGTCCTTGATGAGCTTCCGGAAGACCTCCGCCGATTCCTTGGCCTCTCCGGAACGTCCGAGCAGCCGGCCCCAGTCGAGTTCCACCCTCGGGATCAATTCGCTCTTGGGAAACGTGGTCTCGAAATCCTTCAGGCTGCTCTGGGCCTGGCCCCGCTCCCCCACCGCGCACAGGACCTCGACGATGGCCGCCAACCCCTTTTCACTGGGCCTTTCCCCCCCTCCCAGCGGGCGGAGGGACTGCACGATGGGCAGGGCCTCCTGGGGCCGGTCCTGTTCCACCAAGGCCCAGATCAGGAGCTCCTGGGGCTTCCGCTTGAGTTCGGCGGGAATGTCGGCGGCCAGGGCCTGGTGCAGCCGACCTTCCGCCTCCTTGTACCGCCGGTGCGCAACGGCATCTTCGGCCAGGAGGGTCTGCGCCTCGCCCATGAAGGGCGACCGGGGCCATTGCCGTTCCAGCTTCTTGAAGGCCACGATGGCCGCCGGGGAGTTGCCCAGACGCGCTTCGAGGGTGCCCTCGGCGTACAGCACGAATTCTCTTTCGGGGGCCTTGCTGGACCGGAAGCTGTGCCCCTTGAGCCGGGTGAGCATCGCCTTGACGGAGGCCGGATTCCCGGTGGCGAGCGCCTCCTTGGCCAGCTCCGCCGCCTGGGCGTCGGTCATCCGTCCGCTGGCCGCCCTCGAGACCGGGTTGGATTTCTCGCCATTGGGCGGGGTGGGCTTGTACTCGGCCGACAGGGGCAGGACCACCCCCAGGAGGGCCCAGCCTGCGCAGCGCCCCAGCAGGTTCACGAGAGCCACCGGGACAGGAGGTTCTTCTTGCCCTGCTCGTACTCCTCATCGGACAGGAGCCCCTTGGTCTTCAAGGCACCCAGGCGCTCCAGGTCCGCCAGGGGGTCCGACGGGCCCGGTCCCCCCGTCGGGGCCATCTGGTTCGCCAGGATCTCCATCCGGCCCAGGGTCGTCTCCAGGCGTTCAGCCCGCTCGCTCAGGGATTTCACCTTTTCCCTCAGTTCATCCCGTTCATGGGTGAGGGCGCGCCGCTCCATGAGCCGCCGGAGGGTGTTCCGGAACTGATCGATCTGCATGGGCTTGGTGACGAAATCGAAGGCGCCGAGTTCCATGGCCTCGGTGGCCTCCCGCACGCTCCCGAAGCCGGTGAGCACCAGCACCGTGCAGCTGGGATTCCGGTTCAACGCGCACTTCAACACATCCATCCCCGACTTCCCGGGCATCACCAGGTCCGTGATGACCAGGTCGAAGGGCGGCTGCTCGGCCCTGAGCTTCCGTTCCGCCTCCTCCCCGGTCGAGGCCGTGACCACATGGAACCCCTCCCCGGAGAGCACGGCGGAGAGGGTCTCCCGGGGCACGGGATCATCGTCCACCAGCAACAGGCTGGGGGGTGGGAGATGGGGCGGGACGATGGGGCGGGTCAAGGGGTTTCCTTAAGCTGGTCCAACAATACCCTTTCGGTCCGGCGGTCTGGCAACTCCAACATTGATCTCATGCGGCTCCCCTCAGCCGGTAGACGAAGGCCAGCACCTGGGCCACGGCCTGGTACAGATCCCTGGGGATGGGCTCCTCCACATCCACGGTCCGGTAGAGGGCGCGGGCCAGGTCGGGCCGCTCCAGGATGGGGACCCCCGTCTCCCGCGCCCGCTCCCGGATCTTGAGAGCCAGGTGATCCAGCCCCTTGGCCACGCAGACCGGCGCCGCGGTCTTCTCGTCGTACCTCAGCGCCACCGCCACATGGGTGGGATTCGTCACCACCACCGTGGCCTTGGGAACCTCCGCCAGCATCCGGCGGCGCGCGACGGCCATCATGATGGCCCTCTGCCTCTGCTTGACCTCGGGGGTTCCTTCCGAGTCCTTCTGCTCGTCCTTCACCTCCTGTTTGGTCATGCGGATGCTCTTCTCCCAGGAACTCCGCTGCCAGGCGAAATCCGCCACCGCGAGCACCAGCATGGCCAGCATGAGGTTCCGGTAGAGGGCGAACAGCGCACTCTGGAAGATATCCAGGGACTGGCCCAGCGGCAGCTTGAGGGTGGCCAGCAGCAGGGGGATCCGCGGCGCCAGGACCGCATAGGCGATCCAGGCCAGCAGCCCGAACTTGGCCAGGCTCTTGACCAGGTCCACCGCCGCCCGCACAGAGAAGATGCGCTGGAAGCCCTGGACGGGATTCATCCTGCTGAACTTCGGCTGGAGGGGCTTGGTGCTGAAGCTGAACCCCCGCTGCGCAAACCCCGTGGCCAGGGCCAGGAAGAAATTGAGGCACAGGAAGGGCAGCAGCAGGCGCCCGAGGATCGTCAGGGCGTCGGCGATGAGGGTCACCAGGCCCGCGTCCGCCAGGGCTCCGGGCTGGGCCAGCTGGAGGAAGTGGGCCACCTGCTTCATCAGGAGGGCCACCGTGGCACTGCCCAGTCCCAGGAACATGAAGAAGTTGCCCCAGAGCAGGATGGCGCTGTTGAAGTCCGGGCTGCGGGGAACCGACCCCTCCTCCCGCGCCTTCTGGCGTCGCTTGGGGGTGGCCTTTTCCGTGCGGCTGGGGTCCTGGGCCATGGGGTCAGCCTCCCAGCAGCTTCAACGTGAGTCTCGGGGCCGATTCAAACAGCGGCTCCAGCCAGGGGCCCAGCTCCCTCAGCATCAGGCCGAGGATGGTCAGGCCCAGGGAGATCTTCAGCGGGAAGCTCAGCTGCAACAACTGAAGCTGGGGCATGAATTTCCCGGAGATGCCGAGGACCAGGTCCAGGAGAAAGAGCACCGCCACCACGGGGAAGGCCAGCTGGAAGCCCTTGGCCAGGAGCTGGCCGATGAGGGTGACGAGCCCCAGGGCCTGGAGGGGCATGCCCTGCCCCATGGGGGCCACGCGGTAGCTGTCCACCAGGGCGAGGATCAGCTGGTGGTGGAGCCCCGTGACAAACACCAGCAGGGCGGCCATCTGCAGCATCAGGGACCCGGAAATCGACGTGCTCTGGGAGGTGGCCGGGTCGACCAGCTGCACGAAGGAGAAGCCCATCTGCATATCCATGATGGCGCCCGCGAAGGAGACGGCCTCCAGGATCCAGGCCACCACGGTCCCCAGCAGGATGCCGACGGCCAGCTCGCAGGCCATGTACCCGATCAGCTCCGGAAGTCCCGCGGGCACTGCCTTCGGCACCGGGATCACCGGCAGGATCACGGTCGTGAGGAGCACCGCCAGGGCGGCCCGCAACTGCAGGGGCATCTGTTCGGAGCCCAGGATGGGAAAGACCGCCAGCAGACCCGTGAGGCGGGTGAGCACCAGCACCCAGAGGACCACCTTCGCCCCCGTGAAGGCCCAGACGCCCGAATTCAGGAGGGTCGGCGTCATGGCCGCCTCACGTGAGCTGACGGACCACGGAGTTGAAGTCCGTGAACATCTTCGCCGTGAACTGCACCATCACCTGCAGCATCCAGGGGAAGCTGAGGGCGACCACCACCATCACCGCGATCACCTTGGGAACGAAGGCGATGGTCTGGTCCTGGAGGCTCGTCACCACCTGGAACACGGAGATCGTGAGGCCCACCACCAGGGATACGGCCAGGGCCGGTCCGGCCACGAGAAGCGCGGTCCTCAACGCTTCCTTTCCGATTTGGGCAATCAGCAACTCGTTCATCCGGTGTACCCCCTCACGAGCGATCCGATGATGAGGTACCAGCCGTCCACATCCCGACTCCGCAAGCGAAGCGAGCGGGAGCATGCCGCACATGCGGCATGCGATAGGAGGGAGAGCTCGTGGACCCCATCGGAGCAACGACAATTCATCCCGTGTACCCCCTCACGAGCGACCCGATGATGAGGTACCAGCCGTCCACAAGCACGAACAGCAGCACCTTGAAGGGCAGCGAAATGGTGACGGGCGGGAGCATCATCATGCCCATGCTGAGGAGGATGCTGGCCACCACCATGTCCACGATCAGGAAGGGGAGGAAGATCATGAAGCCGATCTCGAAGGAGGTCTTCAGCTCGCTGATGAGGAAGGCGGGCAGCAGGCATTCCAGGGGGACATCCGCCTTGGTCCTCGGCGCGGGGGCCTTCGCGATCCCCAGGAAGAGGGACAGGTCCTTCTTTCGCGTGTAGCGCAGCATGAAGACCTTCAGCGGAGCCGCCGTGCGGTCCAGGGCCTGCTCCGTGGTCAGTTCGTTCCGCTGGAGGGGCTGGAGGACCGTCGCGTTAATCTCCCGAGCCGTGGGCGCCATGATGAAGAAGGTGAGCACCAGGGCCAGGCTGATGAGCACCTGATTGGAAGGGGTCTGCTGCTGGCCCAGCCCCTGCCTCAGGAAATGCAGCACCACGGTGATGCGGGTGAAGCTGGTGGCGGTCATGAGGATGGTCGGGGCGAGGCTCAGGACCGTCAGGAGCAGCAGGGCCTGGAGGCTGGAGCTGAGCCCGGCGCCCGTGGGCGCCTTGCCGAAGTCCACGGTCACCGTGGGCAGGGGCGCGGCCTGCTGGGCACAGAGGCTGAGGCCCGCCAGCATCAACAGGATGGAGGGGAGCCACTTCAGGAAGCGCCTCATTGGCCACCTCCACCCTGCTTGAGCAGTGCCTCCATCTCCTTCACGGGCACGGGGCGGCCCAGGTCCACCTGGCGGGACAGGGCGTCATCGAAGGTGCCTGGTCCGCCCTCGTCCCGGGGGTCCAGCCTCGAGATCAGCTGGATCCCCTGGGGGGTCAGCGCCACGAGAAACCGCTCGCCTTCCACATCGAGGATGGACACGAAACGTCGGTCGCCCAGGGCCAGGGTCTCCTCGACCCGCAGCCGGCCGCCCCCGCCCCCGGGGATCCGCCCCCGGCCGTACTTCTTCAGGGCCCAGAGGCTCGCCCCGGCAATGCCCAGCACCAGGACCAGGGATCCGAAGGCCCGCAGACCCGAGGGGGGGGCCACCGAGGGCTGCCCCTGCGTCGGTTTTCCGTCCTCCAGCGTCAAGGGAGCCTGCAGTTCCTTCTCGGCCGGGGAGGGCGGCAGCGCCGGCCGATCGGCCGCCTGGGCCCCAAGACCCAGGCCCGCCACCAATCCAAGGGCAAGCACCCACCTTCGCAGCACGACAACCTCCCGACACAGCACGGGAGAGGGGCGAGAGGGATGCCAAGGCCACTCAGAGGTGGCGGCGGAGGGCTCCTGGGCGTAGGGTAGTCCCCTCCCACATGCTCTTTCCTGGAGTCCCATGCCCACCTACCAGCTCACCGTGAACGGCCGGGTCCGCCCCGTGGAGGCGGATTCCGACACCCCGCTGCTCTGGATCCTCCGGGACACCCTCGGGCTCACGGGCACCAAGTTCGGCTGCGGCCAGGGCCTGTGCGGCTCCTGCACCGTCCACCTCGACGGCCAGGCCGTCAAGTCCTGCCAGACGAGCCTGAAGGAGGCGGCGGGGCACAGGATCCTCACGGTCGAAGGGCTGTCGAAGGACGGCTCCCACCCGGTCCAGCGGGCCTGGATCGCCGAGGACGTGGCCCAGTGCGGCTACTGCCAGCCCGGCATGATCATGACCGCCGCGGCCCTGCTCAAGCACAAGGCCCACCCCACGGACGGGGACATCGACCAGGCCTTCGCCGACCACGTCTGCCGCTGTGGCACCTATCCCCGGGTCCGGAAGGCCGTGAAGCGGGCCGCGGGAGGCGCGGAATGACCGGCCGGCGCGATTTCCTGAAGCTGACCGGCGCCCTGGGCGCGGGGCTCGTGCTGGGCCTGCGCCTGGACGCGAAGGCCCGGTCCGGAGCGGAATTCCGGCCCAACGCCTTCCTGGCCCTGAGGCCCGACGGCACCGTGCGCATCACCGTCCCCAAGACCGAGATGGGACAAGGCGTTCGCACCTCTCTGCCCATGGTGGTGGCCGAGGAGCTGGACCTCGACTGGTCCCGGATCGAGGTCGTCACCGCCCAGCCCGGCCCCGACTTCCCGTCCATGGGGACCGGCGGCAGCACCAGCGTGAGCGGCACCTGGGGCCCCCTGCGCCGGGCCGGCGCCACGGCCCGCGAGATGCTGAAGACTGCTGCCGCCGCCCGTTGGAACCTCGGCGTGGACCAGTGCCGCACGGAAAACGGCTTCGTCCTGGGGCCCGGAGGGAAGAAGGTCGGCTATGGCGACCTCGTGGAGGCCGCCGCGAAACTGCCCCTGCCCAAGGACCCCCCACTGAAGAACCCGGCGGACTACCGTCGGCTCGGCCAGCGGGCGCCCCGCGTCGACGGCCCCGCCATCGTCACCGGCAAGGCCGTCTACGGCCTCGACGTGCGGCGCCCCGGCCAGCGCTTCGCCGCCGTCCTGCGCTGCCCGGTGCCCGGCGGCCAGCCCCTGGCCTGGGATGAAGGCAAGGCCAAGGCCCTGCGCGGCGTGCAGGCCGTGGTGAAGGTGCCCACGGGCCTGGCCGTGATCGCCGACAGCACCTGGGCG
>JARLGO010000359.1 GCA_031292655.1 Geothrix sp. | reverse complement strand
GCGCTCGCGGCGTGGCCAACGACCAGCCCCCCACGGTGGAACAGGTGGAGGCCCAGTTCCGCACGGTCCTGCGGCTCAGTGAGGAACACCGCCGCCCGGAGGAGATCGTCCGGGATCTCGGGGTGCTGGCCCACCAGGTCCAGCTGCTGACAGACCCCTCCGCCATGGAGGGCCTGAGTCCCCTCCGGGAGCATTTCGAGGCTTACGCCGACGAACACCTGCCCCATCTGCTGGTGACCCAGGAACCCTGCTGGGCCGCCACCGGGAACCTGGATCCCGGACCCGCCCTCCGGCGATGGCGGGCCACCAAGGGGGAACGCAACAGACGCCTGCGGGAATGCTTCGACGAAGGCACGGGCCGGCGGATCGGGCCCTGGGACGACCTCTCCCTCCCCTTTGCCCAGATGCAGCTGGCCTTCTCCAATGGGGTGAATGCCACCGCCAACCTCTGGATCCTGATCTGGCGGGCCGCCGGGCACCAGTGGGAGATTCCAGCGGGACCGTGATCACAGAACCCAGAATCCTCACGTCGATGCGCTAGGCGAAACACGACTTTCGGGATATCTTTCCAAGCATTAACTTAGGAGCTGGACATGGGCACCTACACTCGCCTCGGGTCCTACCTGCTGGCTTCAGAGCTGGCCAGTGATCCCTTTGGTGCCGTGCATCGCGCGGTGGTCATCGCCGGCAGCGGCTTCGACCGCCATGTGCTGGTACGGACCTTTTCCGAGGAACTGTTTCAGGCGGGCCTGAACACCCGGCTGGCCGAGGCCGGCCGGGTGGTGCCCCTCCTGGGGGGGGCGCGGATCTTCGGGATGGGGTACCGGATTGAAAGCGGGAAGACGCCGCACGTCGCCTGGGACTATGTCCCTGGCCGCAGCCTGGCCCAGCTCATCGAGAAGGCGAAGCAGGAACAGATCCCCTTCGGCGTGGACCACGCCCTCACCGTGATCCAGGGGGTGGCCCAGGGCATCGTGCAGATGCAGGCCAAGGGCGTCAGCCACGGCGTCCTCAGCCCCTACAGCGTGTGGGTGAGCTTTGAAGGGGCCACTCAGCTCGTGGATGCGCCCTTCGCCTCGCTGGTCCGGGGCATCTTGGCCAAGGCGCCCACCGCCATGAAGAAACTGGCCCCCTACCTTCAGGGACCGGACAAGGACGCCCTCCAGCAGGATCTCTTCGCCCTGGGCGCCGTGTTGTACGAGCTCCTGACCTTCGAACGCCTGCCTGTGGGAGGCGACCTCCAGGGGGTGCTGGACCGGGCCACCCTCAAGGCCGCCCAGGAGGAAGCGCCCTTCCCCGCGGAAATCCGCGCCTTGCTGGGCCGGTTGCTGCTGGGCCGCCAACCCTTCCCCACGGTGGACAGCTTCCACGCGGAACTCGAGCGCGTGCTCTACGAGGGGGAGTACAGTCCCACCACGTTCAACATGGCCTTCTTCATGCACACGCTGTTCCGGGAGGAGAACGACCGGGATGCCTCTGCCATGAAGGCGGAGGAGGGCGACAACTACCTCGCCTACACGGCCGCGGGCGAAAGCCTGCGCAGCGGGGCCACCCGTGTGGACCACCTGGAGGGTGCCGCCGAAGCGGAATCGGGCCAGAAGAGTTCCAAGATGCTCGTGGGAGGCGGACTCGCGGCCGTGGTGATCCTGGGGCTGGCCTACCTCTTCTTCGGCCGCCACAAGGAAGACCCGGCCCTCCAGAAGCAGCTGGCGGAGCTGCAGCAGCTGAAGACGCAGTTCGAGCAGCAGAAGGCCGACCTGGACGCCAAGACCAAGGCCCAAAGCGAAAAGACCGCCCAGCTCCAGAAACAGCTGAGTGAAACCAAGTCCGCCGATGAGAAGTTGAAGATCGAGAAGCAGCTCGAGGAGTCGAAACAGCGCAAGCTGGACCTGGAACGGCAGCAGAAGGCCGCCGCCCAGAAGCTGGCCGAGCAGAGGCAGGCCGAGCAGAAGCTGAACGAGCAGAGGTGGGCCTCCGCCAGCAAGCCCGCAGCTCCGCCCCAGGTCACCGAGATTCCCAAGCCCCAGCAGCCCGTGCCGGAAGCGCCGAAACCGGTGGTCGCGCCTCCCCCCACGCCCCAGCCGGCCGCCTATGATGTGGTTCCCACCAACGAGCCTGCCCGCATCCTGACCCAGGCTGCACCCGCCTATCCTCAGCGCGCGATCCAGTTGCACCAGGGAACCAACCAGGATCAAAGGGTGCGCCTGAAGGTCTTCGTGAGTGAGCGCGGCCAGGTCCTCAAGGTGTCCCTGATCGAAGGCGTGGGTGGTCCCGCCGGCTTCGACGAAGCCGCCGTCGAAGCCGCCAACCGGTCCACCTTCAGCCCGGCCACCCGGGACGGCAAGCCGGTGCGCGGGTGGACCCCGGAGATCATCTACAACTTCAAGAAGCAGAACTGAACAAGCCGGATTCTGAGGGGGGCCCCCTGCGGGGGGCCTTCTTCATGCCCGCTGCGCCGCCTCGTTGGCGAGGCGGTCCACCCGTTCATTCTCGACGTGGCCCGCATGTCCCTTCACCCAGCGCGCCTCCACGCGATGCCGTGCGAGCTGCGCGTCCAGGGCTTGCCAGAGGTCGGCGTTCAGCACAGGCTTGCCGTCGGCCTTCTTCCAGCCCCGCCGCTTCCAGTCCTTCAGCCAGGACTGGATGCCCTTGACCACGTACTGGCTGTCGCTCTGCAGCAGCACGTCGCAGGGCCTGTTGAGCGCCTCCAGGCCCCGGATGGCGGCCATCAGCTCCATGCGGTTGTTGGTGGTGTCGGCCTCGGGACCCGAGCCTTCCTTCTCGCGGATGCCTGCGGCCAGGTGCACCCGCATGAGGTAGCCCCACCCTCCCGGTCCGGGGTTTCCCAGGCAGGCGCCGTCGCAGTAGAGTTCGATCTTCATCCCACCAGGGTAGGCGAAGTGGCCGCCACTTCGGCCACGGCCCTGCGGAGCAGCTCCACGCCCAGATCCAGGTCCTCGGGGCGGAGGTTCATGGCGGGGCGGAATCGCAGGCCCTTCACGCCGGTGGAGAGGATCATCATGCCCAGCTGGTGCCCCTTGGCCACCACGGCGTCGCGCAGCTCAGGCGTGGCGAGGTCCAGGGCGCAAAAGAGGCCGCGGCCCCGGGGGTTGGACGTGAACTCGGGGAAGTCCCGGTGGATCTCCTGCAGGCCCTGAAGCAGGCGCGCGCCCTGCCTCACGCCGTGGTCCAGCAGGCCCTCCTCCCGGATGACCTCGATGATGCGCGTGCCGCGCACCATGTCCACCAGGTTGCCGCCCCAGGTGCTGTTGATGCGGCTGGGCACCTTGAACACCCCCTCCACTTCGTCCAGGCGCCGGCCGGCGGCGATGCCGCAGGCCTGGGTCTTCTTGCCGAAGGCGATGATGTCAGGCCGCACGTCGAACCACTGGTGGGCCCACCACTTGCCCGTGGCGCCAAAGCCGGTTTGCACTTCGTCGAAGATCAGCAGGAAATCATGACGATCCGCTAGAGTCCGCAGGCTGCGGAGGAACTCGCCTCGGAAGTGGTTGTCGCCGCCCTCGCCCTGGATGGGTTCCACGATGAGGCAGGCGATGTCGTCGGGATCGCGGGCCACGGCGGCCTCGATGGCCGCGATGGCTTCCGCCTCGGCGGCCTCGGTCTTCGCCAGGTCCACGGGGAACGTCAGCTTGGGGTTCGACACGCGGGGCCAGGGGAACTTGGGGAAGTACTGGTACTTGCGGGGATCGGCCGTGTTCGTGAGGCTCAGGGTATAGCCCGTACGGCCGTGGAAGGCCTCGCGAAAGTGGATCACCTGGGAGCCCTTCTCGCCCTTGCCCGCCGCCAGGTTCTTCCGCACCTTCCAGTCGAAGGCGGCCTTGAGGGCGTTTTCCACCGCCAGGGCGCCGCCGTCGATCCAGAACAGATGAGGCAGATAATCCGGCGCCACGTGGGTGCCGAAGGCTTCCACCCACTCCGCCAGGGCCGTGGTGTAGATGTCCGAGTTGGCGGGCTTGTGGACGGCGATCTCGCCCAGGCGCTGCACGAAGGAGGCCTCCCGCAGGCGGGGATGGTTGTGGCCCAGGGGTGCGGTGGCGAAAAAGGTGTAGAAATCCAAGTACTTGCGGCCATCCCGAGCATCCACGATCCAGGAGCCGTGGGACTTCTCCAGATCCATCACCAGGTGGAAGCCGTCCACCAGCATGTGGCGGCCGAGGGTGTCGAAGACGGCATTCGGATCGATGTGCGGACGGGCCATGGCGGACCTCGGAAAACGGTTCAGTGTATGGTTGGCATCGGAGCGGAGACACGCATGATTCCCTGGATAGCGGTTCAGGAAGGGCCTCTGGACGCGATGGCTTTACGAAGTGTCATGGAGGATCCCCATGCCGGAGCCCTCGTCCTCTTCGAGGGCCGGGCCCGGGATCACCACGAGGGCCGCCCCGTGCAAGAACTGGCCTACGAGGCCTACGGGCCCATGGCGGAGAAGGAGCTGGGCCTCCTGCGGGAGAGGGCCATCGAGCGCTACGGCCTCACGCGCTGCGCCATCCACCACCGCATCGGCGTGGTGCCCCTCACCGAAGCCGCTGTTCTAGTGGCCACCAGCAGCGCCCACCGCGCCGAAAGCTTCCAGGCCGCCGCCTGGATCATGGACGAGATCAAGCAGCACGTGCCCATCTGGAAGCGCGAGCGCTACAAGGATGGATCCGAGAGCTGGGTGGAGTGCACGCACCGGTTCCAGATGTGAGCCGGGCCAGCTCCTGCCCCTGAGCGCACGGCCTGCGGCCTACGCGCACGGGGCGTCTGGCAGCCCGCGATCGGACGCAGCCTTTGCCGCGTCCTCCTGCTCCCCGCTGCGCGGGATCGCAGAGCGGGGCCCCCGGGTGGAGTGCACGCACCGGTTCCAGATGTAGAGGGGCATTTCGGGTCGCACCTTCGCCTATCAATGCGCAAACCGCGCAGCGGTTTGCGTTAACGCGCGGGCGCAGCCCGCGCGCAAGGAAAGAATGGTGGATTGATTTTCGCTAAAATTTCGCCATACTTGGATCCCCCGGAGGTCCTGGTGCTGGCGATGTGGGTTCCCGAACTGCCGTTCCAGCTGGCCTGCGGGCGGGACGGGGGACTGCGGGACCGGCCCCTGGCCTTCCTGAATCCCGAAAGCCCCCGTTCCCCCAGCCTCTGGTTCGTGAACCGCCGGGGCCGCGCCGAGGGGCTGG
>JARLGO010000358.1 GCA_031292655.1 Geothrix sp. | reverse complement strand
TTCCGCCCCGGCCGGGCCGAGGGAAGGCTCACTTCTTGACCTTCTTCCCTTCCCGGTCCACGGGGAAGGGGCTCGGGCCCGCCTTCTCCCAGTGGGTCTCCAGCACCATGGTGGTCCGCGTGGTGACCATGGGCCCCAGGGCCCGGATGCGGCGCAGGCGCTCGGCGATGCCCGCCGGGGTGTCCGCCACGATCTTCAGCAGCAGGGCGTCCTCGCCGGCGATGGTGTGGGCCTCCAGGATGTCCGGTTCATCCTCCAGGGCCTTGATGAAGCGCTGCTCGATGATCTCGTTGTTGTCCTTGTAGCGGACGGCCACGAAGGCCACCGTGGGCTTGTTCACCGCGGCCGGGGCGACCCGGGCCGCGTAGCCGTTCAGCACGCCATCGGCCTCCAGGCGCTTCACGCGGTCGATGATCGTGGGCCGGCTCACGCCCAGGCGCTCCGCCAGTTCCGCGTGGCTCATGCGGCCCTCCTGCTGGAGCAGCGCCACCAGCCGGCGGTTGAGATCGTCTTCCATCAGCAGCTTCGCCATGGCGGGCTCCGGACCATAAGGGTTTGGATTCTATTGGACATTATGGCAGGGGATCGGGCAAGTCCGATGACACCCCGTCAACTCCCCGGGTGACGCTAAACTTGGGGCCGAGGTACCCATGGATTTCACCCGCCCCTTCACCGACCAGAGCTTCTTCCTCATCGCGGGGCCCTGTGTCATCGAGAGCCGGGAGCACTCCCACTTCATGGCCGCCAGCCTGCGGGACCTGGCGGAGGCCCGCGGCATCCCCTTCATCTATAAATCCAGCTTCGACAAGGCCAACCGCACCAGCGGCGGGAGCCACCGCGGGCCAGGCATGGAGGGCGGGCTCGACATCCTGGCGGAGGTGCGCCGCCGCTACGGCGTGCCGGTGCTCACCGACGTGCACGAGAGCGACCAGTGCGCGCCCGCGGCCCAGGCCGTGGACGTCCTGCAGATCCCCGCCTTCCTCTGCCGCCAGACGGACCTGCTGCTGGCCGCCGCCGCCACGGGCCGCACCGTGAACCTGAAGAAGGGCCAGTTCCTCGCGCCCTGGGACCTGAGGCACGGCGTGGAGAAGCTGCAGTCGGTCCCCGGCCACGGCCCCGTCTGGGTCACCGAGCGGGGCTCCACCTTTGGCTACGGGAACCTGGTGGTGGACTTCCAGAGCTTCCCGAACCTGCGTAAGACGGGCTGCCCGGTGGTCTTCGACGCCACCCACAGCGTGCAGAAGCCCGGCGCCCTGGGCAACGCCACCGGAGGGGCCCGGGAGATGATCCCCACCCTGGCGCGGGCCGCGGCCACCTGCGTGGACGGCTTCTTCTTCGAGGTCCACGACTGCCCGGAAAAGGCCCACAGCGATGGCCCCAACGCCATGCGGCTGGAGCAGTTCGGCGACCTGCTCGACCAGCTTCTGGTGCTCTGGCGCGCGGGTCGGGCGGCGGCCCTGCAGGATCCCGCGGGGAAGTGATGGCCGCTGTCCTGAA
Source organism: Geothrix sp. (assembly GCA_031292655.1). GTDB lineage: Bacteria > Acidobacteriota > Holophagae > Holophagales > Holophagaceae > Geothrix. The sequence goes on along the minus strand of JARLGO010000358.1, from coordinate 3,117 downwards.
GGCCGGCCGGGGCCTGGAGCTGCGTCCGCTGGTCCTGCGCGATGCGAAGGCCCTCTTTCCCCTGGTGGAGGCCAACCGGGAGCGCCTGCGGCGCTGGCTGCCCTGGGTCGACGCCAACTACAGCGTCCTGGACACCCGGGCCTTCATCCTCCGGGTCCGGGCCCACGCGCGGGCCGGCATCGGCCAGTCCTACGGCCTGTGGTGGAAGGGGGCCCTGGTGGGTACTGCGGGGTTCGTGTGGATCGACGTCGCCAACCACAGCGCGGCCATCGGCTACTGGCTGGCCCGGGAGGCCGAAGGCCGCGGCCTCATGACCGCGGCCGTGACGGCGCTCCTCAGGCACGGCTTCCGCACCCTGGGGCTCAACCGCATCGAGATCCGGGTGGGCATCCGCAACCGTCGCAGCCGCGCCATCCCCGAGCGCCTGGGCTTCCGCCGCGAGGGCACCCTCCGGCAGGTGGAGCGCCTGGCCGGCCGCTTCGTGGACCATGCCGTCTACGGGATGCTGGCGGAGGAGTGGCGGAGCCGCTAAACCTCCCTCGGCACCCAGGGGTATCCCTGCCATGCGCCGAGTCCTCCTCGCCCTCACCCTGGCCTCCCTCCCGCTGGCGGCCCAGTCCACCCTGGTGTCCGTGATCCGCCAGCCCCGGGCCACGGCCGCCGAGTTCACCGTGCCCGTCACCGAATTCCAGGTGCGGGATGGCGGAGACTTCGCCGACCTCCATCTGGGCGTGGGCCTGGGCGCCCGCCACTGGGACGACGGCGACAACGCCCTGCGCTTCGTGGCCGATGCCAACGCCACCGCCGACCAGGTCTTTCTCGGGGTCGGCGCCATCGTGGAGGTGCCGCCGGGCGAGGGCGCCTTCATCGGCCCGCGCCTGCGGGTGGGCTGGGCCTTCCATCCCCGCTGGGCCCTCAGCCTGGAGGGCGAGCACCTGGAGCGTCCCTTCGCGCCGGGCCTGACCGTCCGTCGCCGCAGCAGCCTGGGCCTGGCGCTGACGACCCGGTTCTGAGGAAGGCCGCCCTCAGCCCAGCCCGGCGGCGTAGGTGAGGTTCAGCAGGGCCATGGCGCGGGTGACCTTGCCCACGCTGTTCTTGGTGGTGTCGGTGTAGGGGATGGCGCGGCGGTCCAGGGCCTCGTAGTCGAAGTTGCCCTCGCCGCTCAGGTCGAAGCAGAGGGCGCCGTCCTTGATCCAGTCGGTGTGGATCCGGTAGCCCGGGGCGGGCACGGCGCTGACGATGACGTCGGCCATGCGGATGAACTGCTCCAGGTGCGCCTTGTTGGTGTTCGCGTGGCAGAGGATGGGCGTGGCCTTGAGGTTGGCCACCATGGCCGTGAGGGGCCGCCCGATGCGCAGGCTGTCGTTGATCACCAGCACGGTCTTGCCCGCCAGCCAAGCCTCGCCGAAGCCCCGCTTCAGGGTCTTCACGATGGCCCGGGCCGTGCAGGGCGTCATGCAGCGGTGCTGGGTGCCGTCGTCCATGCGCTTCCGGTACTTGTTCAGGAACCCGATGTTGATGGCGTGCAGGCCCTCGATGTCCTTGCCCGGATCCACCAGGTCCATGACCTCGTCGTCCTTGATCTCGGGGTAGCGCAAGGGGTAGAAGATGAACACGCCGTGGGTCTTCTCGTCCTGGTTGAGCCGGGCCACCAGCTTCACCATCTGCATGCCGTTTTCCACCCGCAGATCCAGGGCGTTGATGCCCAGGTTCTCGCAGTCCTTCATGAGCCAGTGCTGGTAGGTGACGCTGCCGGGGTCCTGGGTCCCGAGGATGACGCCCAGGCCCGGGGAGAACCCCAGTTTCTTCACGTTGGACCGCACCAGCTCGAAGTAGTGGCGGGCGGTCTCCTGGCAGTCGAGCTTTCCGGTCAGCGTGGTGGGCATGCGGCACCTCAACCTGTAGTCTATCGAATCCTGCGCCCCTCATCGGCAGGCGTCGCTTCTATGCTGGTCCCATGAGCCTGTCCAAGCCAAAGCCCCGCGAGCTCCGGGCCCGCCTCCGCGCCGCCTACCCCGACGCCCGCTGCGCCCTGGACCACCGGGATCCCTTCCAGCTGGTGGTGGCCACCATCCTCAGCGCCCAGTGCACGGATGCCCGGGTGAACCTCACCACCCCGGCCCTCTTCGCCCGCTTTCCGGATGCGGCCAGCCTGGCCAGGGCCAGCCAGGAGGAGGTGGAGGGCCTGGTCAAGTCCACGGGCTTCTTCCGCAACAAGGCCCGCAACCTCATCGGACTCGCCCAGGCCCTGATGGCCCGGCACGGGGGCCGGGTGCCCTCCGATCCCGCGGCCCTGGGGGCCCTCCCGGGCGTGGGGCAGAAGACCGCCAACGTCGTCCTGGCCAACGCCTTCGACGTGCCCGCCCTGGCCGTGGACACCCACATCTTCCGCGTGGCGCGCCGCCTGGGCCTCTCCCAGGCCGGCACCCCCGAAAAGGTGGAGGCCGACCTCTGCCGCCTCTTCCCGCGCGAGGACTGGATCGAGCTGCACCACCAGCTCATCTTCCACGGCCGCCGCACCTGCGACGCCCGGCGCCCGGACTGCGGGGGCTGCGCCCTGCGGGAGCTCTGCCCCACGGGGCTCGGAAAGATGGTGGATCCGCATCTGGACGTGAAGCTCACGCCTGTTCCAGAAGGGCGCCGGCCTTCTGGCGTTAGAAAAAGCGATACGTCTGGTACGGCTTCAGCCCCACTTGGAGAGCGCCGGCGCTCCCCGAGCCCCCAACGGATCCTCAGCCTTGTCCCCTCGGTCACGGAGCTGCTGGTCCAGTGGGGGCTGGCGGCCCGGCTCGTGGGGCGCACGCGCTACTGCATCGAGCCCCGCTGGATCCGCAACACGGTGCCCGCCGTGGGCGGCACCAAGGATCCCGACCTGGACCGCATCCGCGACCTGGCCCCCGACCTGGTGATCCTGGAGCACGACGAGAACCCGAAGGGGGTCGCCGAGGCCCTCACGGCCCTGGACATCCCCTGGCTGGCCCTCGAGATCCGCACCGTGAAGGACTGCGCCGCGGCCCTGCGCCTGCTGGGGGGCAGGCTCGGCGTGCCCGAGGCGGCCGAGGCCAGGGCCCGGGCGCTGGAAGCCTCCCTGAAGGGCCGTCGCCGCCAGGGCCCCCG
>JARLGO010000357.1 GCA_031292655.1 Geothrix sp. | reverse complement strand
GCGCCCCCGGCCAGGGCCCGGTCCAGCTCCGCCAGCACGGGATGCCGGCTCACGCGTCCTCCCGGGCGAGGGGCATGGTCATGCAGCGGGGCCCGCCCCGGGCCCGGCTCAGCTCGCTGGCCTCGATCTGCACCAGGTACTTCGTCCCGTCCAGCAGGTCCGGGCCGGACTCCGCCAGCACCTGCTCCGCCGTCACCACGCGGTAGCCGGCCCGGTCGAGGGCCTCGCCGGTGGCGAGGTTGCGGCCATAGCTGGTGATGACGCCCGGGGCCAGGCAGAAGGCGTTGGCGCCGTCGGTCCACTGCTCCCGCTGCTGGAGGATGGGATCCCTCCCGCCGCAAAAGATGGGCTCCAGCTCGATGCCCACGGCCTTGAGCGACTTGAGCAGGCCCGGCTGGGTGCTCATGCGCAGTTCGCCGTGGCGCAGGTCGATGCTGGTGACGTTCAGGAGCTCCCGGCTGCCCGGCAGGAAGTAGGGCGGGTAGACCAGGCACTCGCCCTCGCTGATGCGGGTGAAGATGGTGTCCAGGTGCATGGCGCTGCGCTTGTTCGGCATGAGCACCATGAGCAGGTGGTCGAAGCTGGCCTCGTTCCCGGCCCGGTGGGCCCTCAGCCTTTCCGCCAGCAGGTGGATCGCGTCGGCTTGCGTGCGCTCGCTGCAGCCCACGACCAGGACCTTGCGGCTGAGCACCTGGATGTCGCCCCCCTCCAGGCTCACGGGCGCCTTGATCTCGCCCCGGATCAGCGGGGTCACCTGATCGAACCACTTGTCCTGATCCGTGTGGTGCTTCAGCCGGGGATGGTGGCGGAAGACGTAGCTGAGGATGAGCGGTTCCCGTTCCCGCGCCCAGGTGGCCATGGAGTTCACGCAGTAGCCGTCGCCGATGACGGAAGCCGGATCCCGCATGAACAGGAGGTTCGGGATGGGGCGCACCCGGTAGTCGAACTCCTCCTCCCAGCGGGTGTGGCTCGGCATGTCGTCCCAGGGGACGCCGCCGATGACGCTGCGGGCCGCATCGGCCGGACCCATGTCGCGCAGCAGGTTGCAGGTGTCGTCCGGCAGCCCCACCAGCCGCCGCAGATCCTCGATGAAAGCGAGCTTCACGCCCTCGTCCCGAAGGGCCTCGATGAACAGGTCCTGGATGTCCAGCACCTCGTCGGCCACCTTGGCCAGCACCTGGCGGAACTGGCCGTGCTCATGGCGGGCCAGGTCCCCGTAGAGGATGTCGTCGAAGAGCAGCTTTTCCATCATCCCGGGCACCATCTGGTCCACTTCGGGACCGGGGTTGTGCACCACCACCTGCCGGAGCCGGGCGGTTTCCGAAAAGACCGAAAGCTGGATGGGCTGCATGGGGGAGCCTCGAGGAGCCGAAACCTCGCAGCGTAGCATGGGCCCTCAGGTCGATCGCTGCTGGGTTTCCAAGCGTTGACAGAGCGCCAAAGGTGGCCCTGCCGTCCCCCCGGGAGGGCCTCAGCGGACCCATGGGTTCAGTAATGTTTACCATTTTAGTCAGATTATTTTCTTGAACCCCCCAGTGCCCGGGCGTAGCCTGATTCTTCCCACTGAAACCCCCGGGGCGAGTCCCCCACTTGGAGGCACCATGGCCGCATTCGTCACCCAGCCCGCACCCGATTTCAAGGCCGACGCCCTCGTCAATGGCGAGTTCAAGCAGGTCTCGCTCTCGGACTACAAGGGCAAGAAGGTCGTGCTCTTCTTCTACCCCCTCGACTTCACCTTCGTCTGCCCCACGGAGATCCTGGCCTTTGCGGATTCCCTCAAGGAATTCGAGGCCCGCAACACCCAGGTCATCGGCGTGAGCGTGGATTCCAAGTTCAGCCACCACGCCTGGGTCAACACCCCCCGCAAGGAAGGCGGCATCCAGGGCGTGACCTTCCCCCTGGTGTCCGACCTGAACAAGACCATCGCCCAGGACTACAACGTGCTGCTGCCCGCCGGCATCGCCCTGCGCGGCCTGTTCATCATCAACAAGGACGGCATCCTGAAGCACATCACCGTGAACCACAACGACCTGGGCCGCAGCGTGGAGGAAGTGCTGCGCCTCCTGGACGCCGTGGACTTCAGCGAGACCCACGGCGAAGTCTGCCCCGCCAACTGGCACAAGGGCGAGAAGGCCATGAAGCCGACCTTCGACGGACTCAAAGCTTACGCCGCCTCCAAATAGGCCGGCAGAGGACCCCAGCAGCGGGCGCCGGAAGGCGCCCGCGGTGTTTCCGCTGAGGCGCAACGGCCTTCAGGCCATGACCATCCGACAGCAGCGCAGCGGATGGAGGATGGGACGGAATCCGCGCAGCGGATTGCCGCCCGCAGGGCGAGGGGCAGAGCCCCGAGTCAACATCCGACAGCAGCGCAGCGGATGGGAGGCTCCAGGTCCGCGAGCTAGCGAGCGGGAGCACGCCCCGCGTGAGATACCTGGAGGATGGGACGGAATCGCCGCAGGCGATTGCCGCCCGCAGGGCGAGGGGCAGAGCCCCGAGTCAACATCCGATCGACGCGGAGTGCAGGGGGATGCGGGCGCCTCCCGGCGCCCCCTTCGCGTACCTCGAGCCGACGGGTTAACCTTGGGGCCCATCCCTCCGCCCCGGAGTCCAGTCCGCACCCACCCAGCCACGAGGATCCGCTTGCCGCAGCCCGTTGATTCCCTGACCGTCCCCGCCGCCCTGCGCCAGGCCAGGGGCTGGCTGTGGCGGACCCTGGGACGGACCTACCTGCGCCTGGCGGGGTGGCGGATCGAGGGGACCTTCCCGCAGGACCCCAAGCTCGTCACCATCGTGGCGCCCCACACGTCGAACTGGGACTTCCCCCTGGGCGTGGCCGTGGTCTTCGCGCTGGAGTTGCGCGTGTCCTGGCTCGGCAAGCACTCCCTGTTCGCGACTCCGCTGAAACGTTTCTTTCTGTGGCTGGGCGGCATTCCCGTGGATCGCCGGGCCAGCCATGGCGTGGTCGGGGCCTGCGTGAAGGCCTTCGAGGCGGCCCCCGCCCTCCTGCTGGCCCTGGCGCCGGAGGGCACCCGCAAGGGCGTGAGCCAGTGGAAATCGGGCTTTCACGCGATTGCGACCGGAGCCGGGGTGCCCATCTTCCCGGTGGCCTTCGACTACCGGGAACACGTGGTGCGGCTGCTGCCCCTGTTCCGGCCCAGCGGGAACCTGGAGCAGGACCTGCCGCCCATCCAAGCCCTGTTCCGCCCCAGCCATGGCCTCCGCGAGCGCCCCGGCAAATAACAGTGATCGTCCTTTCTGTTTCATACTCCGAAAGCACCAGCTTTCGGAGCGATGTGGACACGAACAGGGGAACCACCCATCGCACCATCGTCCTGGGAGGCGGCCTCTCCGGCCTCCTGGCGGCCCTGCACCTGCAGCGGCAGGGGCTGGAGGTCGAGGTGTGGGAGGCCTCCCCGACCGCCGGGGGCTGGGCGCAGACCCTCTCCTGGCCCGATCCCGGGGGCGAACCCGGCTTGCTGGAGCGGGGCCCGCAGTCGCTGCGGGTGGGCCGCGGCGGCGCCCTGGAGCGCCGGCTGGGCGAACTGGATCTCGAGCTGCGTCCCTCGGCCCCGAAGGGCCCCCGCTGGCTGGGCAAGGGAGGCCGCCGGCACCCCAGTCCGGCCACCCACGCGGGCCTGCTGCGGGCCCCGGGCCTCGGCCCCCGCGACTGGGCGCGGATGCTGGCGGAACCCTTCATTTCCGCCGGGGAGGCAACCGATGAAAGCCTGCAGGCCTTCTTCGCCCGCCGCCTGGGCCATGGCTTCGCCCGGGAGCTGCTGCCGGCCCTGGTGGCGGGGGTGCTCGCGGCCCCGCCGGAGCGCATCGG
>JARLGO010000356.1 GCA_031292655.1 Geothrix sp. | reverse complement strand
TGGTAATTGTGATCCTACCCGGTGGTGACTGCTGATGAAGTGATCAAGCCGATGGGCCCTTCAGGGTTGGGTCCTGACAAGGCCGCCCGGCGTGGCGCGCCCCTCGGGTGGATGAGCGGCTCTGAGCCATTCCTAAGACCGGTTCGTGCCGAGTGTAACCCCAGGGCGGCCATTCCGGACACGCCGCTCGCCGAAACCGGGAGGCACCTGGCAGGACGGACCTTGGCTCAAGGAGAGCGGTGCTGTCGAGCGACCGCGAAGCGGCGAGAACGGGTTGACCTGGTGGCCTCCGGGGTAGCCCCGATGGGGAATCTCGCGCTACGATGGAAAGGAAGGGAGGCTTGCCAGGCCCTTGGCGGAAAGGAAACGAGCCGTTTGCAGCTTTCAGGTTCGTGTTCCCCTGTCAGTCCCGATTCAAGCCTTCTCGTTTCAATACAAGTACCCGTAGCTCAGTTGGATAGAGCGTTGGCCTCCGAAGCCAAAGGTCGCTGGTTCGATTCCAGTCGGGTGCACCAGTCGGGAAGGGGGGCATGGGCCCCCCTTCTTCGTCCTCCTTGAATCGAACCAGCGAGTGGCTTGCGGAGGCGCCGCCCGTGCGGCGCCGGAACAAGCCGGTGCGGCCAAGCCGCACGGTTCGATTCCAGTCGGGTGCACCAACAAAGCAGGGGGCCGTCCGGCCCCCTGCTTTGCATGACGGTGCAAGGCATGGACGGTCCTACCTCGGCCCTTCCATGGCCCGGCGTCGCACGCTGCCGTTGGTCTCGGCAAAGTAGCGGCGGACGCCCAGCGTGATGGCATCGGCGACCTTGGCGCGGAAGGCGGGGTCCTTCAACTTCGCCTCCTCCTTGGGATTGGAAATGAAGGCCACCTCGACCAGGACGGCGGGCATGGCGGCACCGCGCAGGACGATGAAGGGGGCCTGCTTGACGCCGCGCTCCTGGATGCCCGCCAGGCGGTTGAGCTGGCCCTGGATGGCCACGGCCAGACGCTCCGAGTCCTGGAGGAAGGCCTTCTGGGCCAGGTCATCCAAGATGCTGGCCACCACGCTGTCGGGGCTGCCCGGGGCCGAGCCCGCACCCGCGTTTTCCGCCACCACCACCTCGTCATCCTCGCCCTGACCCAGGCTCAGGAAGTAGACCTCGGAGCCCCGGGCCGCCTTGGCCCGAGCCGCGTTGAGGTGGAGGCTGAGGAAGAGGTCCGCCCCTTGGGCGTTGGCCGCACGGGCGCGATCCCAGAGGGGGATGAAGGTGTCGTCCTCCCGGGTGTAGACGGCCTCGAACCCCGCAGCGTCGAGCTTGGCCCCGACGGCCCTGGCGAGCTCGAGCGCGGCGGTCTTTTCCTTCAGGCCCTTGGGACCCTTGGCGCCGCCGTCATCCCCGCCGTGGCCCGGGTCCACCATCACCTTCAGGCGCATGGAATGGGCGGGGGCGGCGGCGGGTTTGGGAGTCTGGCCCCAAGACAGTAGGCTGAAGGTGGCGAACAGGACGTTCGGGAGTCGGATCATGGCCCAGTCGGTGAAAGGTATGCGGGATCTCTTCGGAGCGGAGCTGCGCTGGTTCCAGCATATCGAGGAAACCGCCCGCCGCGTGTTCGGACGCCACGGCTACGGGGAGATCCGCACCCCCATCCTGGAAGAGCTGGACGTCTTCAAGCGCAGCGTGGGCGAGAGCTCCGACATCGTGAACAAGGAGATGTACGAGTTCACGGACAAGGGGGGCCGCCAGGTGGTCATGCGCCCCGAGAACACCGCCGGCGTGGTGCGGGCCGCCATCCAGCACAAGCTGCTGCTCAGCCATGACCCCCAGCTGTTCTACTACATCGGCCAGCAGTTCCGGTTCGAGCGCATGCAGGCGGGCCGCTACCGGCAGTTCTGGCAGATCGGCGCCGAGAGCTTCGGCGTGGCCACGCCGGAAAGCGAGGCGGAATCCCTGCTCATGCTGCACGGCTTCCTGACGGAATTGGGGCTCAAGCACCTGGTCTTCTCCATCAACAGCGTGGGCACGCCCGAGTCCAGGCCCGCCTTCCACGCGGCCTTCCGGGCCTTCTTCGCGGAACGGGAAGCTCAGTTCTGCGAGGACTGCCACCGGCGCATCGAGTCCAATCCCCTGCGCGTGCTGGACTGCAAGAACGAGCGCTGCCAGGCCGCCTTGGAAGGACATCCGGTCATTACCGATCACCTGGACGAGGCCTCCGCCCGGCACCACGCGCGGCTCAAGGCGCTGCTGACCGAACTGGGCATCCCCTTCGAGGAGAACCCGCGCCTGGTGCGGGGCCTGGACTACTACACCCGCACGGCCTTCGAGGTGCTCAGCTCGGATCTGGGCGCCCAGAGCGCCCTGCTGGGGGGCGGGCGCTACGACGGCCTCGTGAAGCAGCTGGGCGGCCCCGACGTGCCGGCCTTCGGCTGGGCCATCGGCCTGGACCGCCTGGCCATGGTGCTCCAGCAGATCCGGGGCGACGCCCCCCACCAGGCCCCGGCCCTGCTCATCCCCCTGGGCGACCGGGCGGCCATGGAGGCCCTCAAGCTGGCGCGGGCGCTGTGGGACGCGGGCCTGGCCCTTCAGCTTGAAACCCGGGGCGGAGCCCTCAAGAAGGCCATGGCCTCGGCCAACCGGATGGGCATTCAGACCGTCCTCATCCTGGGGGACGGCGAATTGGACGGCGGCACCGTCACCGTCAAGCACATGGCCACGGGCGAGCAGGAGTCCTGGCCCCTGGCCGAGGTGGCCTCGCGCCTATAGGATCAGTTGCTTCGGAGGCGCCGGCGGTTCATGGCGGCCAGGTCGGCGGGCAGGGGGTAGAGCGAGGACTGGGCCACGGCCTGCTGGCCCTCCCGGGACAGGGCAAAGTTCAGGAACTCCGCCAGCACGGGGGGAAGGGCCTTCCCGGGAGCGTGGTTCACATAGAGGAAGAAGCCCTTGGACATGGGATAGCGGCCCGAGGTCACGTTCTCCTGGGTGGGCATGAGGGCGTCCCTGCCCTGGAGGGGGATGACCGCCAGGGTCCTATTGCGGCTGTACCAGGTCGCGAGGGTGCCGATGGCCAGGCCGTTCGCGTCCGTCAGCACGGCGTCGGCAATGCTCGGGTAGTCGGGCTTGTCGATGATCTTGGGCTTGAAGGTGCCCTTTTGCAGGACCAGGTCCTTGACCACACTCCAGGAAGCGGTGCCTTCGGCGCGGAAGTAGACATGGATGGGCCGCTTGGCCCAGTCGCCGCGGCCGCCCAGGTCGCCCCAGGTCTCGATGTCCTTCGGGTAGCCCGCGGCGCGGGTGGTGGAGAGCACGGCATCCAGCTGATCCATGCCGATCTCCTTGATGGGGTTGCTGCTGTTCACGAAGACGATGAAGGCGTCGAAGCAGATGAGCACCTTGGTGGGCGGGTAGCCCCACTTCTTCTCGAAGGCCTGATACTCCGGGATCGTCATCTCCCGGGCCATGTGAATGAGCGGTACCGTGCCTGCCATCAGGGCATCGAGGGCGGTCTTGGAGAGGGTCTGCACCACCTTGAACTGGACCCCGGGATGCTGGGCCCTGAAGGCCTGCTGCCACTCATCCCAGACATCCGCGAGGGAGTCGGCCCCGATGCTTTCGATGGTGCCAGTCAGGGACCCCGAGCTGACGTAGGTGGGGATCGCCGGATCGACCTTGGGCATCCTCAGGATCTGAGTCTGGGCGAAGGCGAGGCAGGTGGTGCAGATCGCGAGGATGAAACGGCGCATGGTGGCTCCCAGATTTCGGATGCACAGACTGTAAAATGAAAAAATCGATAAAGCACGAACAGATCCACGAACCCTTCTATCGTTCCATCCGCTGTTTCATTGGGGTGGCTCAGTCTAGGGAATGGCGGTATAAGCTGTCAACACAGGAATTTCCCGGTCTCTGCCGTCGAGGTTGCCGCCAGCAGAGACCTCACGGCGACCGGGGCAAGTGGAGTCGGCCCAGGGTCCGCAGGTCGGTTAAGGGAAGGCTGACTGTTCTTGAAAGACATCCTAATCCCTGTATGGCAGATTCCGGAATATTCATCAAGAAATGCCGCTGAACGGTGCTTCCCGTCCCCCTGAACGGATTCTGGATATTGAAGGGTTCTTTAGCCGTCACATCCGCATCGGCGGTCATCCGATCTCGAAGCCCACGCACCCAACCCCTATGCACCCCTCGCCGCCCATCCAGGAGCCTCAAAACCCCCGTCTCCTTGCGATCCACAATCGGATTCAACACCGACCCAAGATGATCGGTCGCCATGGTGGTCAAATCCCGACCATCGTGGTAAGGTAAGACCTTCGCGATCGCAGGCGACCCCCGGTCTCCGCCTCTTTTCAATCCGAACATCCTTCATTCTCGCCCTGACCGGGCCCCCAGATTCGATTCTGCGGGCGGGCCCATCCAGGAGCGACCATGTCCTTCGAATCCCTCGGGCTGATGCCCGAGCTCCTGCGCGCCGTACGCGAGCAGGGCTACGAACACCCCACCCCCATCCAGGTCCAGGCCATCCCCCTGGTGCTGGAGGGCCGCGACCTCATGGGCCGCGCCCAGACCGGCACCGGCAAGACCGCCGGCTTCACCCTGCCCCTGCTGCAGAGGCTGGCCCCCCATGCCAACACCTCGGCCTCGCCGGCCCGCCACCCCATCCGTGCCCTCATCCTCACCCCCACCCGGGAGCTGGCCATGCAGGTCGAGGAGAGCGTCCGCGCCTACGGCAAGCACATCCCCCTCCGGTCCACCACCATCTTCGGCGGCGTGAACATCAACCCCCAGACCAAGGCCCTCCGGGCCGGCGTCGAGATCCTGGTGGCCACCCCAGGCCGCCTGCTGGACCACCAGGGCCAGGGCAACCTGAACTTCAGCCAGCTGGAGTTCCTGGTGCTGGACGAGGCCGACCGGATGCTGGACATGGGCTTCATCCGCGACATCCAGAAGATCCTGGCGCTCCTGCCCGCGAAGCGGCAGACCCTGCTCTTCTCCGCCACCTTCACGGACGAGATCAAGCAGCTGGCCTCCAAGTTCCTGAAGACGCCTGCCTCTGTTCAGATCACCCCCCAGAACACCGCCGCCGAGCTCGTCCGACAGGTCGTCCACCCCGTGGACCGGGAGCGCAAGCGGGCCCTGTTGTCCCACATCATCCAGTCCCGGAAGCTCCAGCAGGTGCTGGTCTTCACCCGCACGAAGCACGGGGCGAACCGCCTCTCGGAACAGCTCGACAAGGACGGCATCAGCTCCATGGCCATCCACGGCAACAAGAGCCAGCCCCAGCGCATCAAGGCACTGGAGGACTTCAAGAAGGGCGCGGTCCGCGTCCTGGTCGCCACGGACATCGCCGCCCGGGGCCTGGACATCGACATGCTCCCTCACGTGGTGAACTACGAGCTGCCCCACGTGGCCGAGGACTACATCCACCGCATCGGCCGCACCGGCCGGGCCGGCAGCGAGGGAGAGGCCCTCTCCCTGGTCTGCGTGGACGAGCAGTCCCTCCTGCGGGACATCGAGAAGCTGCTGCGCAAGGACCTGCCCAAGGACGTGATCAGCGGCTATGCCCCGGATCCCAGCATCGCCGCCGAGCCCATCCAGACCGGGCGACAGGGCGGCGGCGGACGGGGTCGTGGCCCAGCCCGGACTCCCAGGGCCGCTTCAGGCACGACTCCCCGCGGGGAACGGGGCCGGCACCCTTCCCGGCCGGGCGCTCGCGGGAAATAGGCGGGATCAAGCCCTCACATACCCCTTGACACGAGGTCTGCGCGGCTTCAGGATCTTGCTTATGCAAGAACCCATGCCCGATTCCCTCAGCCAAGCCGGTCTGGGCACCCTGGCCTCCGCCGTGCGAAGGCGCCTGAAGCACGTGGTGGCCTCCCGGCTCGCGCCCTACGGCCTCACCAGCCAGCAGTTCTGGGTCCTGCTCGTGCTGCTGGAGGGCGGGCCCTGCTCGCTGCATCCCCTGGCCCAACAGGTCTGGATGGACGACCCCACCGCCAGCCGGGTGGTCAAGGCCATGGTGGAGCTCGGCCTGCTTCGCACCAGGCCGGATCCCAAGCATGGCCGGCGCATCCTCATCAGCCTCGCCCCCAATTCGGTCCCCCTGGCCCAGACCCTCAAGGGACTGGCCCAGGAGCTCAAGGAGGGGCTGGTGGCGGGCATCGGGGCGGACCAGCAGGCGGTCATGCGCCTCGGGCTGCTCGCCATGATCACGAACCTGGATGACATGCTCGTCGGGATTCCCTCTTCAGGCCCCGACCGTGAATCCGTCGTCGCGTCCTGACCCCGCCCCGG
>JARLGO010000355.1 GCA_031292655.1 Geothrix sp. | reverse complement strand
GGCCTCATAGCGCCGAGGACGGCGACGGCGTCGGCGATGTCCCGGCTCCGTTGAGCCGCAGGCGAAACGGGAGGAGGCCCCGGTGGGGCCTCCGATAGCCGGGAGGCGAATCGACGCCTTGGTGGAACCTCAGCGGTCGAGCTCACCCGCAATGATGTTCATGGCCCCCAAGACGGCGACCGCATCGGCGATGAGCCCGCCTTTCACCTGGGACTCGAAGCTGCTGAAGATGGGGAGGCAGGGGGGGCGGACCCGGATGCGGTAGGGGTTCTTGCCGCCGTCGCTCACGAGGTAGAAGCCCAGCTCGCCGTTGGCGGCTTCCGTGGCGCTGTAGACCTCGCCCACGGGCATCTCCATGCCGTGCATGATGAGCTTGAAGTGGTGGATGAGGCTCTCCATCCGCGTGTAGACCTTCTCCTTGGGCGGCAGGGCCACCTTGGGGTCGTCCACCACGACGGGGCCGGGTTCGAGCCGGTCCAGCACCTGCCGGATGATGCGGAGGCTCTGGCGCATCTCCTCCACGCGGACCAGGTAGCGGTCGAACACGTCGCCGGTGGTGCCCACGGGGATGTCGAAGTCGTAGGTCTCGTAGCCCAGGTAGGGCTGGGCCTTGCGGAGGTCCTGGGGCACGCCCGCGGCGCGGAGGCTGGGGCCGGTGTAGCCCCAGTTCACGGCGTCCTCGGCGCTGATGACGCCGATGCCCTTGGTGCGGTCATGCCAGATGGGATTCTTCGTGAGCAGGCGCTCCAGCTCGTCGATGGCCTCGGCGCACTCCACCAGGAACCGCTCGGTGAGGGGCACGAAGCCCTCGGGGATGTCCCGGAAGAGGCCCCCGATGCGGGTGAAGCTGGTGTGCAGGCGCTGGCCCGCGGCCATCTCGAAGAGGTCGTAGACCGTCTCGCGCTGCTTGAAGAGGTAGAGGAAGGCCGTGAAGGCGCCGATGTCCACGGCGTTCACACCCACGCAGACGATGTGGTCGGCGATCCGGGCCAGCTCCGATACCAGCACCCGGATCTGCGTGGCGCGCTTGGGGATCTGGATGTCCAGGAGCTTCTCCACCGCCGTGGCGTAGCCCACGTTGTTCATGATGGCGCTGCAGTAGTTCAGGCGGTCGGTGAGCGGGATGAACTGCTGGTAGCTGAGGCTTTCGCCCAGCTTCTCCACGCCGCGGTGGAGGTAGCCCATCTCCGGCGTGGCCTTGGTGATGGTCTCGCCTTCGAGTTCGAGCACGATGCGCAGGGTGCCGTGCGTCGTGGGGTGCGACGGCCCCATGTTGACGATCATCTTGTCGCCGTCGAGCTGCTGGCGGGAGAGGGCGATGGAGTCCATGGTCACATCGCCTCCTGGTTGCGTTCGCCGTTGTTGTAGGGGGCCGTGCAGCCTTCCATGCAGAAGACGTCCCCGCCATCGAGGGGGAAGTCTTTGCGCAGGGCGTGGCCCGGGAAGTCGGGCCAGGTGAGCAGGCGCCGCAGGTCCGGGTGGCCGTCGAAGGGGATGCCGAACATGTCGAAGACCTCGCGCTCGAACCAGTTCGCGGTCTTGAAGGTGCCCGTGAGGCTGGGGACCGAGCCGCCCTCGGCCACGGGCACCTTCACGCGCAGCCGCTCCTGGCTGGCGAGGTTGAGCCAGTGGTAGACCACGTCGAACCTCTGCTCGCGCTCCGGCCAGTCCACGGCCGTGATGTCCACCAGCAGCTGGAAGCCCTCGCGGTAGAGCAGCTCCACCACGGCTAGGAGGTTCTCCTTGGCGATCACGATGGTCTGGTCGCCCCGGAAGGCGTGCCGGTCCGTGACGGTCCCGGGAAGTTGCGCGTCGATGTGCTCGATGATCATGCTCGCCCCGCCTAGAAGATCGTTCCGACGCCGCGTTCGCCGGCGTCCATCAGCATCTCGCGGATGGCCTGCTGGCTCGTGAGGCCCTTTTCCGCCTGGAGGGCCTCCTGGCGGGCCAGGCTGTCGTAGAACCGCGCGATGTGGTCCTTGCGCATGGAGAGGGATTCCTTCTCGATCTTCTCCTGCAGCTTCATGACGCCGTAGATCATGCTCTCGGGCCGGGGCGGGCAGCCGGGGACGTAGACATCCACGGGGATCACCCGGTCCACGCCCTGCAAGGTGGCGTAGGTGCGGTACATGCCCCCCGAGGAGGCGCAGACGCCCACGCTGATCACCCACTTGGGCTCGGCCATCTGGGCGTAGATGGTGCGGAGCACCGGGGCCATCTTGTTGGTGATGGTGCCCAGGATCAGCATCATGTCGCTCTGCCTAGGGCTGAAGCGCATGGCCTCGGCGCCGAAGCGGCTGAGGTCGAACCGGGAGGCCATCATGCTCATGAATTCGATGGCACAGCAGGCCACGCCGAAGGGCATGGGCCACAGGCTGTTCTTCCGGCCCCAGTTGACCACCGCGTCCAAGCGCGTGGTCATCACGGCGTCATTGATGTTCATCTCCGACATGTCAGCGCTCCCACTCGAAGGCACCCTTGCCCCAGGCGTAGATGAAGCCCACCAGCAGCGTGGCCATGAAGCTCAGCATGGCGCCGAAGGTCCAGAGGGCATGCTTGAAGTTCACGGCCCAGGGCAGGAGGAAGGCCGCTTC
>JARLGO010000354.1 GCA_031292655.1 Geothrix sp. | reverse complement strand
TAATGACCCCCACCATCGGAGTCTTCGACTCCGGCTTCGGCGGACTCACCGTCCTCCGCGCCCTCATCCACCGTCTCCCCCAGGCCCGTTTCGCCTTCCTAGGCGACACCGCCCGCCTCCCCTACGGTTCCAAGTCCCGCCGCACCATCGCCCGCTACGCCGCCCAGAGCGCCCAGTTTCTCGTCCGTGAGCAGGGAGCCCAGTACCTCGTCATCGCCTGCAACACCGCCAGCGCCCTGGCCCTCGACGCCATTCAGGACGCAGTCCCCGTCCCCGTCCTTGGCGTCATAGAGCCCGGCGCCTCGGCCGCCCGCGCCGCCTCCAAAACCGGCGACGTCCTCGTCATCGCCACCGACGCCACCGTCCACAGCCACGCCTACCTCGCCGCCTGCCAGGCCCGCGGCCTCCGCGCCATCGAGAAAGCCTGCCCCCTCCTCGTCCCCCTCGTTGAAGAAGGCTGGACCAACCACCCCGTCACCGCCGAAGTCATCGAAATCTATCTCAACGAACTCCGCGCCGAAGCCGGTGAACGCGGCTTCAACCCCGACGCCCTCGTCCTCGGCTGCACCCACTACCCCCTCCTGCGCCCCCTCTTCGAGCAAGCCATCCACCCCGGCGCCAGCGTCATCGACTCGGCCGAATCCACCGCCGAGGCTGCCGTCCAGCTCATTAACAGCAATACCGCCTCGCCCACCCCCGGCGCAGCCGTGGAGACTGAAGTCCGCTGTTTCGCCACCGACTCCGTAGAAAAATTCGAGCACCTCGGCTCCCGCTTCCTTGGCCGTCCCACTGGAAACGTCCAGCTAGTCGACCTCGGCGGCTGAACCTCGGCCCCTGTTCCACTGCACACTGTCCACTCACACTCACACTGTTCTCTGCGCGCGGCTGATATTCTATAAGTCGGCCCGTCCTCCCCATACCAAGCACGGGCTTCAGGGGTACAAGAAAAGCATGATCGATTTGGCAGGTAAGACGGCCGTGGTCTTCGGGCTGGCCAACAAGCGTTCCATCGCCTGGGGAATCGCCCAAAAACTCCACGAGGCCGGTGCAACCCTGGCCATCTGTTATCAAAACGAGCGCATGAAGCTT
>JARLGO010000060.1 GCA_031292655.1 Geothrix sp. | reverse complement strand
AGAGGCTTCGGCCTCGCCCTTGAGCGCGGCGTGGAGGGTGGCCCAGGGGAGGACGGCACAATTCACGCGGCTGGGGAGGTTCCTGACGCCGCTGAAGAGGGTGAGCTTCCCCAGCAGGGGCGTCTGGGGGCCCGGTTCCAGGTCGCCGCGCACCATGCCGCGGAACTGCTCGGCCATGGCCTCGGCCTCGGCCACGGGCCTCCCCTTCACGGCGCCGGTCATGAGGCTGGCGCTGGCCACGTCGATGGCGCAGCCGCTGCCCGAGAACCGGATGTCCTGCACCAGGCCATCCTCGATGATCAGCGTCAGGTCCAGCTGGTCCCCGCAAAGCGGGTTGTGGCCTTCGGCATGGTGGGTGCAGGGCTCCAGCTTCCCGAAGTTCCGGGGCTTCTTGTTGTGCTCCAGGATGACCTGCTGGTACAGCTCGCGGGGATCGGTCATTTGAACAACTCGATGGCTTTCTCCACGGCCGAGACGAGGACGTCGACCTCTTCGCGGGTGTTGAAGTAGGCGAAGGAGGCCCTCGTGGTGGCGGGCACGTTGAACCGGGCCATGACGGGCTGAGCGCAGTGGTGGCCGGCGCGGACCACGACGCCCTCGCCGTCCAGCAGGCTGCCCATGTCGTGGGGATGGATCCCCTCCACCACGAAGGAGATGACGCTGGCCTTCTGTTTGGCCTGG
This sequence comes from Geothrix sp., assembly GCA_031292655.1. Taxonomy (GTDB): domain Bacteria; phylum Acidobacteriota; class Holophagae; order Holophagales; family Holophagaceae; genus Geothrix. The sequence goes on along the minus strand of JARLGO010000060.1, from coordinate 11,077 downwards.
CCCAGGATCCGCAGGCCCGGGATGCGGGCCAGCCGCCCGGTGGCATAGACCAGCAGGTCGTGTTCGTGGGCCGCGATGCGGTCGAGGCCCAGGGCCGCCAGGTAGTCTATGGCCGTGCCCAGGCCGATGGCGGCGGCGATGGGCGGTGTCCCCGCCTCGAACTTGCCCGGCGCGGCCATGTAGGTGGTCTTCTCCCAGGTCACGTTGCGGATCATGCTGCCGCCACCGTGCCAGGGCGGCATGGCCTCCAGGTGGGCCAGCTTGCCGTAGAGCACGCCGATGCCCGTGGGCCCCGAGAGCTTGTGGCCGCTGAACACGTAGAAGTCCGCGTCCAGGTCCACCACGTCGACCGCCAGATGGGGCACGGCCTGGGCGCCGTCCACCAGCACGGGGACGCCCTTGGCATGGGCCCTCGCGATGATCTCCTTCACGGGGTTGACGGTGCCCAGCACATTGCTCACGTGGACCACGCCCAGGAGCTTCGTGCGCTCCGTGAGGAGTGCATCGAGCGATTCCAGGATCAGTTCGCCGTCGTCGGTCATGGGGATGACCTTGAGGGTCGCGCCCTTTTCCTCGGCCAGCATCTGCCAGGGCACGATGTTGGCGTGGTGCTCCATGGCCGAGAGGAGGATCTCGTCCCCGGCCTTGACCCGCGTGCGGCCGAAGGTCTGGGCCACCAGGTTGATGGCCTCCGTGGTGCCGCGGGTCCAGACGATCTCCCGGATGGAGCCCGCTCCGATGAAGCGGCGCACCTTCTCCCGGGCGGCCTCGAACTGATCCGTGGCCTGCTGGCTGAGGGTGCTCACGCCGCGGTGGACATTGGTGTGCTCGTCCCGCTCGTACTTGGCCATGCGCTCGATGACCGGGAGGGGCATCTGGCCGCTCACGGCGCTGTCGAGGTAGACCACGGGCTTGCCGTTCAGCACCCGCGAAACCAGCGGGAAGTCCTTGCGGATGGCAGTGACGTCGAGGGGCTGGACGGCCGTGCTCATGAGAGGTCTCCCAGGGAACCGGCCTGTGTGCGGGCCATGACGAGCTGGCGCAGCGCCCTCCGGAGGCTGGCCACGGGAATGCGGTTGAGCACGTCGGCGGCGAACCCGTAGGTGAGCAGGTTCCGGGCGTCGTCGGCATTCAGGCCGCGGCTCTGCAGGTAGAACAGCTCCTCGGGGTCCAGCTGGCCCACCGTGGCGCCGTGGCTGCACTTCACGTCGTCCGCGTAGATCTCCAGCTGGGGCTTGGTGTCCACCCGGGCGGCCTCGGACAGCAGCAGGTTGCGGCTCTGCTGCCGGGCGTCCGTGCCCTGGGCGAGGGGCGCCACGCGGATCTGGCCGTTGAAGATGGCGCGGGCCTGCCCGTCCACGATGCACTTGTGGAGCTGATGGCTGGTGGCGTGGGGCTCGGCGTGGAGCAGGAAGCTGTGGGTGTCGGCCACCTGGTGGCCCTCCAGCAGGGCCAGGCCATCGAGGCTGGCCTCGGCGCCTTCGGCCAGGCGCACCCAGGGCTCCTGCCGGGAAAGCCGGGCCCCGAAGCTGAGGGTGCGGGAGTGGTACTGGCCGCCCTTGGCGACCTCGGCCTTCAGGGTGCCGAGGTGGAAGGCCTCGTCGCTGTCGCGCTGGATCCGCTCGTGGCGGAGGATGGCGCCCTCACCCACACGCACTTCCACCACGGGCGCGCTGAGATACGTTCCCACGCCGTGGTGTTCTTCCACCAGCTCCAGCTCCGCCCCCCGCTCCAGCACCACCAGCAGCCTCGGGAAGACGGCGAGAGGCGTGTCCGCCTGCGTGATGAAGAGCAGGTGCAGGGGCAGCGCCACCTTCATGTTCTTGGGCACCAGGAGGACGGCGCCATCCTCGAAGCGGGCGGTGTTCAGATCCTCGAACAGCCCGAGTTCCACCCCGTTCTCCAGGCTGCCCAGGCCGTGGCAGGCTTCGCTGGCGGTGGAGAGCGGGAGGAAACGCAGACCGGCCGGAACCGCCGAGGGGCAGCTGGCATGGGGGGCGTGGTGGCCGTTCACGAAGACCTGGCGGGTGCCCACCATCTCGGGCAGCAGACGCCCGCTGATGTCCACGGTGGCCCGGGGGGCGGGGCGAAAGGCGATATTCGCCAGCGCCTTGAGGCTCGTGTACCGCCAGTCCTCCTCCGTGGTGGCAGGCAGGTCCCGGCCCGCCAGGCGGGTCTCGGCGGCCTGGCGCAGATTCTCCCACTCGGCGGGCCTCGGCCCGGCGAGCAGGTCCGCGACGAAGCTGGAGGCGACGGCCAGGGTCATCGCAGGCCCCCGGCGGCGGCCTCTTCCAGCACCCAGTCGTAGCCCCGCTCCTCCAGCTCGATGGCCAGCTCCTTCCCGGCGCTCTTCAAGATGCGTCCCCCGGAAAGCACGTGCACGAACTGGGGCTGGATGGTCTCCAGGATGCGGGGGAAGTGGGTGATGATGAGCAGGGCGCGGTCCGGGCGCTGGAGCCGGTTCACGGCCTCGCCCAGCACCCGCAGGGCATCGATGTCCAGGCCGCTGTCCAGCTCGTCGAGGATGGCGAGCCTGGGCTCGAGCACGGCCATCTGGAGGATCTCGTTGCGCTTCTTCTCCCCACCGGAAAAGCCCTCGTTGAGGCTGCGGTCGAGGAACTCCTCCTTCATGGCCACGAGCTTGATCTTCTCGTGAATGAAGTCGTCGAACTCCAGGGGATCCAGTTCGTCCCGGCCGTCGGCCTCGGCCTTCTTGTTGTAGGCCAGGCGCAGGAAGGCGGCATTGCTCACGCCCGGCACCTCGATGGGATGCTGGAAGCCCATGAAGATGCCCGCCCGGGCCCGGGCGTCGGGCTCGAGGTCGAAGAGGTTCTTCCCCTCGAACAGGACTTCGCCGCCCGTGACCTCATAGGCCGGGTGGCCCGCCAGCACCTTGCCCAGCGTGGACTTGCCCGAGCCGTTGGGGCCCATGATGGCGTGGATCTCGCCGGCCTTCATCTCCAGGTCGATCCCCTTCAGCACCGGCGTGCCGTTGATCGAGGCGGTCAGATTCTTGATCGAAAGCATTCAGAACTCCAAAGACAAAATAGCAACCGCGAATGGCGCGAATTTGCACGAATGGGATCGGATATTTTGATTCGCGCCCATTCGCGCCATTCGCGGTTCCATTTTCATCCCACACTGCCTTCGAGTTTGAGGGAGAGCAGCTTGGTGGCTTCGACGGCGAATTCCATGGGGAGCTCGCGGAAGACGTCTTTGCAGAAGCCATTGATGATCATGCTGATGGCCTCCTCGGCGGGGATGCCTCGCTGCTGGAAGTAGAACAGCTGCTCCTCGCCGATCTTGCTGGTGGTGGCCTCGTGCTCCACCTTGGCGCTGCGGTTCTGCACCTCGATGTAGGGGAAGGTGCTGGCGCTGCAGGCCTGGCCGATGAGCATGGAATCGCACTGGCTGAAGTTCCGGGCGCCCTCGGCCTTGGGTTGCACCTTCACCAGTCCGCGGTAGCTGTTGGAGCTCTCGCCGGCGCTGATGCCCTTGCTGATGATGGTGCTCTTCGTGTTCCGGCCGATGTGCACCATCTTGGTGCCCGTGTCCGCCTGCTGCTTGTGGTTGGTGAGGGCCACGCTGTAGAACTCGCCGATGCTGTCGTCGCCCAGCAGCACGCAGCTGGGGTACTTCCAGGTGATGGCGCTGCCGGTCTCCACCTGGGTCCAGCTGATGTGGGAGCCCCGGCCCTTGCACAGGCCGCGCTTGGTTACGAAATTGAAGATGCCACCCAGGCCGTTCTTGTCGCCCGCGTACCAATTCTGCACCGTGCTGTACTTGATGGTGGCGTGGTCCAGGGCCACCAGCTCCACCACCGCCGCGTGCAGCTGGTTGGTGTCGAACTGGGGCGCCGTGCAGCCCTCCAGGTAGCTCACGCTGGCGCCCTCCTCGGCCACGATGAGGGTGCGCTCGAACTGGCCCGACTCCTTGTTGTTGATGCGGAAGTAGGTGCTCAGGTCCATGGGGCAGGCGACGCCCTTGGGGATGAACACGAAGCTGCCGTCGGTGAAGACGGCGCTGTTGAGGGCCGCGTAGAAGTTGTCCGCGGCGGGGACCACGCTGCCGAGGTACTTCCGGATCAGCTCGGGATGGGACTTCACGGCCTCGCTGAAGCTGCAGAAGATGATGCCGACGGTGGCCAGCTTCTCCTTGTAGGTGGTGGTCACGCTGACGGAGTCGAAGACCACGTCCACCGCCACGCCCGCCAGGGCCGCCTGCTCGTGGATGGGCACGCCCAGCTTCTCGAAGGTGCGCCGCAGCTCCGGGTCCACCTCGTCCATGGAGGCGTACTTGGGCGCCTTGGCCCGGGGGGCGCTGTAGTAGACGATCTTCTGGAAATCGGGCCTGGGGTAATGCACGTTGGCCCAGGCCGGTTCGGCCATGGTCAGCCAGTGACGGTAGGCCTTGAGGCGGAATTCCAGCAGCCACTCGGGTTCGCCCTTCTTGGCCGAAATGAACCGGATCACGTCCTCGTTCAGTCCGGGCGCGACGCTATCGGCCTCGATGTCCGTCACGAAGCCGTACTTGTATTCCTGGCTGGTGACCCCGTTCAAGGCGGTGCTCATGGTCGTCTCCCGAGTCCATTTTCTAATCTCGACTAAAATTGTCAACTTAATTGAACGGGGCCCCGGTCACACCTTGGCGCCCTCCTCCAGTTCCTTCAGGAGGCCCCGGATCTGGAGCTTGACCCCCTTGGCCTGGCTTTCGTTGAGGTCGCCGGCGTCCGCGTCCAGTCCGGCCCGGAGCAGGGCGCTGGCCTGCTCCCGCTCGCCCAGGCCCGCCAGGGCGGCGCCGAGCTGGAAGTGATTGATGAGGGTGGGCTCCTTCTCCAGGAGGGGATCCAGGAGGTCCAGCACCTCCTGGTGGCGCTTGAGGGCCAGCAGGTACTGCCCCAGCAGGGTCCGGGCCCGGGGTTCCAGGCCCGGCAGGGGGTGGGCATGCAGGCGGCGGGCCTCGTCCAGGTCCTGCTCGGTGACCTGGCCGTTCATGAGGCGGTAAGCCAGGCGCATGAGGGCCGCCTCCCAGGCGCCGGTGCTCTTGGGGTGGCGGGCCAGGTAGGCGTCGAGGGCCTGGGTGATCTCGGGGTCGCGCTTCTGCTCCATGAGGTGCTCGAGGACCAGGCGCAGGGCCAGGAAGCAGAGCCTGGGATGGCGGTCCGAGCTGGCGAAGTCCAGGGCGGCCTTGAGGTGTTTCTCGGGATTCTTCAGGAAGGCCAAGCGCAGATCGAGCCACTCGGAGCGCTGGCTCCGGCCCTTGCGGCGCACCCGCTTGAGCAGCACCTCGGCGCCCTCGGCCTGGTTCTCGTCCAGGAGGGCCTCGACCTCGTCCAGCATCAGCTGGGTGCCGGCCTTGCCGTCCCGGGCATCCCTCAGCTGGGGATGGCTCTCGGCGTCCACCATGAGCAGGAGGTGGGGATCCCCGGGGTTCTGGAGGAGCAGCTCCTGGAGGATGGCGAAGGCCTTGGGCCGCTCTCCCTGCAGGAGGTAGGCCTCGGCCAGGGCCTCCCGCACGTTCAGGTCGCCGGGCAGGTAGGCGCTGGCCTCCTTGAGGGCGGGCACGGCCATGGAACTCTCGCCCCGGGCCAGATGCACCTGCCCCAGCAGGAGGAGGGTCTCCCCGTCCTTGCGCCGGGCCACGGCCTCCTGGGCGGCCTCCAGGGCGCCCTGCATGTCGTCCTGGTCGAGCAGCAGCTCCGCGAGCATCATGCGGGGTTCGGGGTCCTCCGGGCGCAGGTCCGCCGCCTGGTGGAGGGCCTCGATGGCTTGGTCCGCGTGCTCGGGCAGTTCCTGGAGCAGCTTGCCCAGGAGCATCCAGGCCTCGAAGTGGCGGGGGCTGAGGCCCACGACCTTTCGGGCCAGGACCTCGGCCTCCTCGAAATTCTGCGAGGCCTCATGGAGCGACGCGGCCGTGAAGAGGAGCTCGTAGTTCTTGGGATCCAGGGGCAGGGCCTGGCCCAGGCGCTGGGCCGCGCCGGGCAGGTCGGCGGCTTCCAGCAGGGCCGTGGTCTCCAGCAGGGCCCGCTTGAGCTGGGACATGGACTTGGGCCGGGCGATGGGCAGGATGCGGGCCCGGTAGCGGGTGAACAGCTCCCGGGCGCTGATGAGGTGCAGGTTCTCCTCCACCAGGTTCTCCCAGCGCTCGGAGAAGGCGTGGGCGTCCAGCTGGCGGTTGTGCTCCATCTCCTGCACCAGGGCCATGAGGCCGTTGCGCAGCATCACCTCGCTGCGTTCCAGCTTGCCCAGCTGGTCGGAGACGGTCTCCAGGTAGGTCTCGACGCGGCGGAGGGTCTCTTCGAGCCCCGTGATGCGCTCCAGCAGGTGCTCTTCGAGATCCTCGCCGTCGGTGTCCTCCGGTTCGTCCTCCCAGGTCTGGTCTCCGGGGAGGATGAGCAGACGCGTGCCGCACTTCAGGCAGGTCTCCCGTTCCCCGGGATTCCAGGCGAGGCAGTTCTGGCAATAGGAACCCGGCAGATCGTTGGCCATGTCCCCAGTTTAGGGGGTATGGTGGTCGCCGAGGCCTGAAGGTTTTATCCTGATGGCGTCGAGGCGCACCCATGAGCGACGAGCAGGAAAAACAGGACAAACGCCAGGAGGCCATGGAGTGGGTGGGGAAGGCCTACCAGCTTCACATGAAGAATGAGGTGGAGAAGGCCATCGGCCTCTACACCAAGTCCATCGAGATCTGCCCCACGGCGGAGGCCTACACCTTCCGGGGCTGGGCCCGCTCCTTCGAGAAGGACTATGCCGCGGCCATCGAGGACTGCCACCGCGCCATCGACCTGGATCCGGAGTTCGGGAACCCCTACAACGACATCGGCGCCTACTACGTGGAGCAGGGCGAGCCCGATGAGGCCATCCCCTGGCTGCGCATGGCCCTGAAGGCCAAGCGGTACGAAAGCTACTGCTTCCCCCAGTTCAACCTGGGCCGCGTCTACGAGGCCAAGGGCCAGCTGGACAAGGCGCTGGAGCACTACCGCCACGCCCTGGAGGAGAATCCCCGCTACGCCCTGGCCGCCAAGGCCGTGGAGCGCGTCAAGACCAAGCTCATGGCCCGCAATCCCGAGGCCATCCGCTGAGGGACCAGATTCGGCTCCGGGCCCCCGTTTAGGCCGCTCAGTTGGCCAAGGCGTCCATGAAACTGGGGTTCTTCAGGAGGCTGGCATAGGCCTCCTGGAGGGAATCGGAGAGGGTTTCCACGTAGTTTTCGGTCTTGTACGAGCGGCCGAACCGCTTGGCGGAGCCCAGCGCCAGGCCGCTCCAGATGGGTTGGCCGTCCCGTTCCACCTGGACCTTGATGCGGACATCGCCGATATAGTCATCCCCTTCCACCACGAAGAAGCTGAGGATCTCTCCCTTGATGACGCGGGAGGCGGGGGAATCGGTGATGGGCAGGCCGAGATTGGCCAGGAAAGTCCTGCCCTGGGCGGTGACCCACTTGGGGACGTCCTCGTGGGTGGTCACCTTGGGAAAGGGGGAGCGCTTCAGGTTTTCCCGGTTCTCGCCAATCACACTTGGATCCGGCCGGCCATCGGTGAACGGCGCCAGGAAGATGGCCTTGCCCTGGAAGCGCAAGAGGTTGATGGAGGGAAGGCCGAGTTCCAGATTGGTGCGGCTGGGCTTCCAGACGAGATCGGTGTCCAGGATCTTGCCATTGGCCAGGAGCGGGGAAACGACAAGGGCGAGGAGCAGCATGGCCATGCGCATGGTGGGTTCCTTCCGGGGGCCGAGGCTCAATCCTAACTCCTCCAGGGCCGAGATTGCCCGACAATGAAATCCTTGAATTCCCGGCGCGAAGGAGTCCCATGAACGAACCGGCTTCGACGGGATCCCGGGATTGCCGCTTCTGCGGGGACCTCGCGAGCCCCGTGATCGCCTCCAACGCCCTCGCCTTCGCCATCCGGGACGCCTTTCCGGTCACGCCCCTGCATGCCCTGGTGATCCCCCATCGCCACGTCGAGGATTTCTTCGGACTCACCGCCGAGGAACGGGAGGCCTGTGCGGAGCTGATCCACCGGCTTCGCGGGGACATCCTGGAGGCGGACCCGGAGGTGCAGGGGTTCAGCATCGGGCTGAATGCGGGCCGGGTGGCGGGCCAGACCATCTTCCACAGCCACATCCACCTCATTCCCAGGCGGAAGGGCGATGTGCAGGACCCGCGGGGCGGCGTGCGGGCCGTGATCGCGGGCCAGGGGCACCACTTCCAGGAGGTGTGCCCCTTCGGGAGGGATCCGGAACGGCTCTGATCCCGGCGGGTCAGGACCCTAGGACGTAGGGGATGGTCAGGGGGCCGTAGGGCAGGACCGCCACGCTCGGGTTCGGCCCGTAGCGCTCGAGCAGGTCGTTCAGGGTCTTCCCGGGGTCGGCGCTGGGCTTGAACTTCGCCTTGCGGACCGTGGCCTCGTCCAGCAGGGAATACAGGTAGCAGTCGGCCTTGAGCTGGATGAGGGCCTGCACCTGGACCTGCCACTGATCGAACATGCTGAAGGAGGGCTCGTTGATCATGTCCAGCAGCTCCTGGGGCGTGTCGCGCATCTGGAGGATCTTGGCGTAGTTGCCATGGCTGGGCACGCCGTCGCAGCATTCGGAGGTGCTGAGGATGGCGCCCCCCGGCCGGACGATGAGGGCCGCCGCGCTCATGCCCTTCACGGTCTGATAGAGGTTCTGGTCCAGGGGATAGCCGGAGTTGGTGGTGATCACGATGTCGAAGGGCCGGTCGACGGCGTACATCGCGTGCTCCTTCACGAACTCGCAGCCGGCCCGGTGGGCCTGGATCACGTCTCCCGCGAAGACATTCGTGATCTCCTTGTGGCCGTTCAAGGTCACGTTCAGCATGAACTGGGGCTTGGCCATCAGGCAGTTCTGGGTCGCCGAGTCCTGGAGGATGTTGCCCTCCAGGAGCCCCCAGGTGGTGTTGGGGTGCCCGATCAGCTCGGCGTTGTGGAAATCCAGGATGGTCTTGATGCCCGCGATGCCGGGCTGGATGCCCTTTGGCCCCCCCGAGAAGCCCGCGAAGAAGTGCGGCTCGATGAAGCCGGTCACGATCTTGAAGTCCGACTCCACATAGGTCTTGTTGAAGTACACCTCGGAGCCGTAGGTGTTGCGGCCCACGTGAACCAGCTTGGCGTCGTCGAAGGCATCGTGGTTCTCGATGGCGATGGTGTCGACGATCTCCTGGCCCAGCATCTGGATCAGCTCATCCCGGGTGTTGGCGCGGTGGCTGCCGAGCCCGTTGATGATCACGAAATTCTGCTTCGGGACGTGGGCGAGCTCCTGCAGCAGCCAGGGCACCAGCTTGTGGTTGGGCGTCGGCCTCGTGATGTCCGAAATGACGATGGACACCCGGTCCGCGGCCTTGACCATGGCCTTCAGGGGCGGGGTGCCGATGGGATTCCGCAGGGCCGCGACCACCGCTCCGAATTCATCCGCCAGCCCGTCCAGGTACCTCGGCTCGATGACCTGGGCCCCATCGGGCACGGCCATCTTCAGCCCTGTCTTGCCGTAGGCCAGCTCGACTGTCTTCATGTTCGGCCTCTCCTACGGGATGACCACGGGGGAACGGGACCTGCGTTCCTGGAGCAGGGACCAGGCTGCCTCCAGGTCCTGGGTCTCGGCCAGCAGATCCTCTGTGGCGCAGGCCACCCGGTCCACCAACTCCCCGCACCGATACCGGATGCCGTGCTGGGCCAGGATCGGGAGGGCCCGGCGGCTGAGGATCCCCGTGTGGAGTTCCGGAAGGCCCAGCCGGGCCACGAGCAGGGCCGCGGCCCGGCCCGTGATCCGATCCACCAGCAGGGTCCGGGCGGGATCCTGGCCGCTCTGGGCGAAGAAGGCCTCCAGGTCGAACAGGGGATGCAGCCAGTGCTTTTCGCTGGAGAAGAGCACCTCGGCTCCGGCGTAGAGCCGCAGGGTCAGGGGCGGCGGGAGGCGCAGCCCCGGGGCCGGGAGCAGCTCTGCCTTCACGGCCGGGGCGCCGGGTTTGGGGGGAGGTGGCGTCCCATGAACCGGAGCAGCGCGAAGCCCCCCAGGACCTGGAGCAGGAGGCCGGGAACGCGCTGCTGCAGGGCGGCGAGGGTGGGCGGCAGGCCGGCACGCAGCAGCAGGGGCGACAGGATCAGGGCCTGGTGCAGGAGCACCACCAGGGCCAGGAGCGGCAGGCTCAGCTTGCGGCTGCGGGCGGCGACGGCGGCGGCGAGGGCGCCCAGGAGGGCGGACTGCACCAGGAGCGACGGCAGGGCCGGGCCCGGGGGCAGGCCCGTGAGGGCGTGGTTGACCAGGGGGGAGAGGAGGCCCGTCAGGAGGCCCGCGACGGCCCCGAAGCGCCACCCGGCAATGAGGGTGAAGAAGAAGATCGGCAGGAGGATCCGACCCCCATCGGGGATCCGGTGGACCGCGTAGGGCAGGAGGACATTGCCCAGCACCAGGGTGGCGGTGGCGAGGTACAACCGCCCATCCCCCACGCTGAACGGCCGCTGGAGGGCCACTGGGTTCGCGCCGGATTGGGTCACGGGAACTCCCGAAAAGAAGGCACTGGAACGGGACGATCCTACCACCCGCCTGCCGCCGAAGCGCCGGGAAGCCCTTGGCGGTCCCACCCCGTTCATGCCGGGCTGGGGCCGCCAGTAATCCAGCTTGTGGCCCCGGGGCCTACCAGACCTTGATGCGATCCTCGGGGGCCAGGTAGAGCTTCTGTCCGGGCTTCACCTCAAAGGCCGTGTACCAGGCATCCAGGTTGCGCACCACGTTGGGGCGCAGGAAGCCGGGGGTGTGTTCATTGGTGGTCAGCTGCTGCAGCAGGGAGGCGTCCCGGTATTTCTGCCGCCATACCTGGGCGAACCCGAGGAAGAAGCGCTGATCGCCGGTGAAGCCGTCCAGGATCTGGGCGGACCTGCCGTCCAGGGACTTGTGGTAGGCGTCGTAGGCGACGTTGGCTCCGGCCAGGTCCGCCATGTTCTCGCCCAGGGTCAGCTCCCCGTTCACATGGGTGCCCGGCAGGGGCTCGTAGGCGGCGTATTGTTTCACCACCTTGTCGGTGAGGGCCGTGAACCGCTTCACGTCCTCGGGCGTCCACCAGT
>JARLGO010000353.1 GCA_031292655.1 Geothrix sp. | reverse complement strand
CAGTCTACTTGGCTCCCAGCACCCGCAGGCCGATGCCCAGCAGCAGGGTGATGAGGACACAGGCAACCGCGCCGCTGGTCTTCAGCCGCATCGTGTGCCGGGCGGCGAGGAAGAGCAGCACGGCCTCGGCGATGAAGAACAGCTCCAGGCTGTAGAGGAGGGCATGGACCTTCGCCCCCTCCACCTGCACGAAATAGCCCACGGAGGTGGGCGCGATCTTCTCGGGGGTATGGCCCCCGATGGACCCGACCAGGCAGATCAACCCGACGAGCAGCATGGAGGGGAGGCGCACCAGGCTGGCGACCGCCACGGCGCTCAGGGCCTGACGGTAGCTGGGGGGCCCGTTTTCGGCGGTGGCCTTGCCCACCAGCCAGTAGATGAAGGCCGTCAGGAACGTGAAGAGGGCCGTGAAGAAGGCGGTGGAGAAAAGGCTGAGCGGGATGATGAACTTCCGGTAGAAGCCGACGATGGCGTCGATCTGCGAGGAGGCGATCTGCGGATTCTTCTCCAGGGCCGGCCGCAGCATCTCATCCACGTCCACCTTCAGGCCCCAGACCAGGGTGAGGACCAGGGAGGCTCCCATGACGGCGCCCAGGGCCCAGCCCCAGCTGGGGGCCTGGCCCAGCCGCTGGAACAATTCCACCGGACCAGTGAAGACGCCTGCGATCTGATCCATCAGCCCCGGCGCCTTGGGGCGGGGAGCCTGGGACTGGTCGCCGTACAGGGAGGGGGGCTGGTCGCTCATGGGAACTCCAGGTGTATCCGGAGGCAAGGGGGGGGCTCCCCATTGTCGCAGCCCGGGGGCCGCGCCGGAGCGCTCGTCGAGGCAGAGCAACCCGCCGGGGGTCATTCGTGACAATGTGTCAATAAAAATTCGATAAACCTGACAAAATCCGGCGGCGGGATTAGAGTTGTGCCCTCGCCCGCTTCCTTGCCCGTCCCCCCCTTCGGAGGTCCCATGGCCACCCTCGCCGCCAAGTCCGACGCGCTGATCCAGCAGGAAAACCAGTTCGGCGCCCACAACTACCACCCGCTCGATGTCGTGTGCACCAAGGGGGAGGGCGTCTTCCTCACGGACGTGGACGGCCGGCAGTACATGGATTTCCTCGCCGCCTATTCGGCCGTGAACCAGGGCCACAACCATCCGCGGATCGGCGAGGCCATGATCGCCCAGGTCAAGACGCTGGCCCTCACCAGCCGCGCCTTCCGCAATGACCAGTTCCCGCCGCTCCTGGAGAAGCTCTGCCGCCTCACGGGCTTCGACAAGGCCCTCATGATGAACAGCGGGGCCGAGGCCGTTGAAACGGCCTTGAAGGCCATGCGCAAGTGGGGCTACGACAAGAAGGGCATCGAGTACGGCAAGGCCGAGATCATCGTGGCCGACGGCAACTTCCACGGCCGCACCACCACCATCGTGGGGTTCAGCACGGACCCGGACAGCACCAGCCGCTTCGGTCCCTTCACCCCGGGCTTCGTGATCGTCCCCTACGGCGATCTGGAAGCCGTCCAGCGGGCCATCAACCCGAACACCTGCGCCATCTTCATGGAGCCCATCCAGGGCGAGGCCGGCGTGGTGATCCCCCCCAAGGGTTTCCTCAGGGGGCTGCGGAACCTTGCTGACCAGAACCACTGCCTCCTGGTGCTGGACGAGATCCAGTCCGGCCTGGGCCGCACGGGCAAGCTCTTCGCCTTCGAGCATGAGGGCATCCGCCCCGACGGCATCACCATCGGCAAGGCCCTCAGCGGCGGCTACTACCCCGTCAGCGCCTTCCTGGCCAATGACGAGGTGATGGACGTCTTCACGCCCGGCATCCACGGCAGCACCTACGGCGGCAACCCCCTGGCCTGCGCCGTGGCCAGCGCCGCCCTGGACGTGCTGGTGGACGAGCGGCTGGTGGAGAAGACCGCCGAGCTGGGCGAACACTT
>JARLGO010000352.1 GCA_031292655.1 Geothrix sp. | reverse complement strand
CGATGGGTAGGAGCTGAACTCCTTGGGGCGGCGCACATACATGCCCACCATCAGGATCACCAGGCTCAAGGTGATGTTCAGGACGATGAGCAGATCCAGCGCGAAGGCCGGCAGGGGCAGCACCATCACGACCATCACGATGAGCACGAAGACGGGCGCAGCCAGGTCCGACCGCTTGGCAAGGCGGCCCATCAACGGAAGCAGACGGTCCAGAAAGGTCAACATACCGACACCCACCGGGTGCGGGGCGAGGGCCATGCCAGTAGCGTTCTGAGCCGGGCACCCGGCGGGCTGAGCATCGCCACCAGGTTGGCCTCAGTCCTCAATTCCTCGGGATCCTCAGCCCCTCCCACCGCTCCGGCGGATGGAACCGGCAGCGCCAGCCGGCCCAGCTCACCCGCTGGAAGCTGACCTCGCCGGGCCAGGGGACCCGGTCCAGCCAGGTGCACAGGGCCCGTTGGAGCCGGAGCCGCTGTTCGGGCTCCAGGGCCGTGTCGGCCCCCACCCAGGCCCCGGGCCGCCGGGCCTTCACTTCCAGCAGGCGCAGCTCCGGGCCCCGGCTGAGGAGCAGGTCCAGCTCCCAACGGCCCAGCTTCTGGCGCCAGGCCACCAGGTCCCAGCCCCGGGCCCAGAGCAGCCAGAGGGTGAGGCGCTCGGCGCGGAGGCCCAGGCGGCGCGCCGCCTCACCAACATGGGATTTTTGGGACCTTGCCGGAGACTTGACAAGCAGGTCATGAATTTTAAGCTTTATTGGCATTTTCCCCTTCCTGCTCAGGGAGGACGGGTCCGATCAAGATGTTATTGCCTCATGGTTTACGCCACTATAGACGGCCGTGAGGCTGTCTTCGGGAATGTCATTTGCGAATCGACCTGCGCGACCCTGGGGTGGAGACCACCTTCCGAAGGCTCCCCATGGTGGCAGCCCCTGCCCAATGATCCTGTTTGCGGCGGTGGCCTGTCTGGCCCAATCCAAGCCGTCCGCGGGGCGATTGATTTGGTCCCAAGGGCGCCTCTACCAGGTTTCCCCGGCGGAAGTGGTGGAACAGCCCAGCATCCTGGCGCCTTCTCCCTCCAGCTTCCAGTCGCCGGGGGGCACCCTCTGGACCACGGTTCGGGACGGTGAGGCCTGGGCGCTTTCCGCTCCCTCTCTTGAACGGGAGGTTCCTTCCAGGATTTCGCTCGAACAGCAGGAGATCCCCAGGGCCTATCAGCGGATATGGCATTCCGTGGATGGGGTGACCTGGCAGGTCTGGGGAGATATCTCACTTCCCCGGTCCGACGCGGGATCGAACCGGGTCATCAGGCTATTCCCCATGAGCCAGGACAGGGTGTTGGCGGAATGGCAGGACGGGTGCTGGGTGGATGGCCGCGCCGATTCCCTCTGCCTATTGAAGAGATCCGAAGAAGGGGCCTGCGAGATTGAATCCCTGGTGTTCGTCGATCTGGGCGAAGGGATCT
>JARLGO010000351.1 GCA_031292655.1 Geothrix sp. | reverse complement strand
CCAGGCGTTCAGGGCCCTCGATCCCTCCAGGGTTCAAATCCTGGATGTCCGAGAACCCTGGGAGTTCGAACGGGCCAGCCTGCCCGGGGCCCGCCTCATCCCGCTGGGGGAACTGTTGGATCGCCTGGACGAATTGGATCCAACCAGACCTCTGGCCGCCTACTGCCACCTTGGCGTCCGGAGCCTCTATGCGATTCGCCTGCTTGCCGTGGCCGGGTTCACGGACCTGGCCCACCTGTCGGGCGGCATCGATACCTACAGCCAGCTGGATCCCTCCGTGCCGAGGTACTGATGAGGCTCGTGCACCGTCATCCTGATGGGTTCAATCCCGCAACCCCCTGGGCCCAGGAATCGGAAAGCATCCGTCAGGATTCGCGGCTGTTCCAGCAGATCGTGGCCCAGCGGCGCAGCCCCCACACCGGCCGGGAACATGCGTTCTACCGCTTGCGGGGGCCGGACTGGGTGAATGTGGTGGCCTTCACCCGGACCGGGGAGCTGCTGGTGGTGGAACAGTTCCGCCACGGCATCGATGCCCCCACCCTGGAGATCCCGGGGGGCGGATGCGACCCCGGGGAGGACCCGGCCGAGGCGGCCCGGCGCGAATTGAGGGAGGAAACGGGGTTCGTGTCGGCGCGATGGGTGGCCCTGGGCCACTGCACCCCCAATCCCGCCACCCAGACCAACCGCTGCCATACCTTCCTGGCCCTGGATTGTGATCCCGAGGGGCCCCTGGAGCTGGATCCGGCGGAGGAGCTGCAGGTCTGGGCCTGCGCTTGGCCCGAATGGCGGGCCTGCATGCAAAGAGGGGAAATCCACCACGCCCTGGTCCTCGCCGCCTTCCAGCTCCTCAGTCTCTGGGAAGGCTGGCCCGAGCTGCTCCGGGGGTTGGAGGCCTGAAGTGCTCCGCCGGCCGGTGGGGTCCCGCGCTGCGTGGCGGGGCCTTCCGGAGCCCCGGAGATGGAGGCAAGCCTTGAGCCCTTGCGAGTCCAGGCGGTAGTCTGAAGGCTCGATCCAAATGAGGAGCGCCCATGGCCAGTGAATGTTCTTTCGATGTCGTGTGCAAAGTGGACCTGGACGAGGTGAAGAATGCCCTGGCCCAGGCCATGAAGGAGATCGGCCAGCGCTACGACTTCAAGGGCTCGGTGTCGAAGATCGAGCTGAAGGACGACAAGGTCCTGGTGCTCACCAGCGACGACGAGGTGAAGCTCCGGGCCGTCATCGACGTGCTTCAGACCAAGCTGCACAAGCGGGGGGTCAGCATCCGCAGCATGGTCTACGGCAAGATCGAGCCCGCGGCCAAGGGCAGCGTGCGCCAGGAGGTCACCATCCAGCAGGGCATTCCCGTGGAAAAGGCCAAGGGCCTCATCAAGGCGGTGAAGGACGCCAAGATCAAGGTCCAGGCCAGCATCCAGGGCGACCAGCTCCGGGTGAGCGGCAAGAGCCGCGACGACCTCCAGGAAGTCATCGCCCTGTTCAAGAAGGATGACCAGGGGCTGGACCTGCAATTCACGAATTACAGAGGATGACTTGAGCCGCCTCGATCTCTCCCGCTACTTCCTCCCCATCGCCCCCAAACTGGCCGGTGTCGAGGCGGAACTCCAGCGCATCCTGCAGAGCGATGTGGACGTGGTCCAGAAGCTGGCCGACCATGTGCGCGGGGGACAGGGCAAGCGGCTGCGGCCGGCCCTGGTGATGCTGTCCTCGAGGTTCTGTGGCGGACAGGATGATTTTGATGTGCGTTTCGGCGCGGTGTTCGAGCTGATCCACACCGCCACTCTGGTGCATGACGACGTCATCGATCACGCCCAGCTGCGCCGGGGCATGCCCACCTTGAACCGCCTTTGGGGCAACACCCTCACGGTGCTCTTCGGCGACCTCCTCTACCTGGTGGCCATGGACGAGGCCATCGCCTGCCGGAACTGGCGGATGATGGAGATCCTGGCGGAAGTCACCACCCGCATGACCGAGGGCGAGCTCATCCAGAACGATGTCCTCTTCAAGCTCGACACCAGTCGCAAGGACTACTTCGACATCCAGGAGCGGAAGACGGCGCTGCTGTTCAGCGGGTGCACCGAGACCGGGGCCGTGCTCACGGGCCGGTCCGAGGAGGACTGCCGGGCCATGCGGGGCTACGGCCTCGAGGTGGGCCGCGCCTTCCAGCTCATCGACGACCTCCTGGACTACACCGCCACCAGCGCCCAGCTGGGCAAGCCCGCCTTCAGCGACCTGCGTGAAGGCAAACTGACCCTGCCCATGCTCACCCTGCTGGAGAAGGCCCCGGACGAGGTGCGCCCCCTCATCCGCACCATCTGGGACCGGGGCGAGGAAGTCCCCATCGCCGAAGTCGAGGAGATCAAGCTGCGCACCCTCATCGACAAGCACAGCGCCCTGGACGAGACGCGGGAACTGGCGTTGCGCGCTTCAAGAAACGCGGTGACCCATGTGTCGGGCCTGTCCGGGGAGGCTGATACGGGGCTGCTGTTGCGGGAAATTCCCGAAGCCCTGCTGTCGCGGAGCACCTGAAGGAAAGTTCAATCCTCCAGCCTGGTCATCAGGTCCTGGAACCGCGGGTGGGAGCGGACGGAATCCAGGTCCCCATCGTGGACGAACCAGTTCTTCTGGGAGAGTCCCGCGGCCACGGCCCGGTTCAGGCAGTCCAGCGATTCCTCTGGATCGCCGGCCAGGGCGTGGATGCAGCCCAGATTGTAGAGCAGCATCGGGTCATCCGGGTCCATGCTCCGGGCCATCCTGGCCCAGGCCAGGCCCTTGTCGCGTTCGCCCAGGGCCACCAGGGCGTTGGCCCCCAGGTAGCGGGCGCGGACATCATCCGGGACCCGTTGCAGCCGTTCCTCCACCAGGGCCAAGCCCTGCCGCCGGGCCCGTTCGGCTTCATCCTCCACGCCCAGGCTGTGGTAGACCTGCGCCACCAAGAGGATGGCCTGGAAATCCTCCGGGCGGAGGGCCGCGGCCCACTCGAAGTACTCGATGGCCCGTTCGGGCTTGCCCGCCGCGAAACAGTGGCGGGCGTAGAAATAGGCGGCCTCGTAGAGGTTCGGATCCAGGCGGAGCGCCGTTTCGAAGGCCTCCTCGGCCTCCGCCGTCAGGCCTGCGGCTGAAAGGGCGACGCCCCGGGAGGCATGGGCCTCGGCCAGATCCGGGTTCAGTTCCAGGGCCCTGCGGCTGCAGGATTCCGCCAGTTCCCGCTGGTTCTCGGTGCGCTCGATGTAGATGTAGCTGTAGGCGGCGCAGTTGGCCAGCCCCGCCCAGGCCGAGGCATAGCCCGAATCCAGCTCAAGGGCGCGCCGGAACATCTGGGCGGCGAAGGCCATGCCCTGGCGGCTGAACCGGTAGTAGTAATGCCGCCCCCTGAGATAGAACTCGTAGGCGCCCAGATCGATGTGCAGTTTCGGCCGGATGGGCGGAACACACTGGAGGGCCCTGGCCACGCCATGGATGAACTCCTCCAGGGTGTCGAACAGATCCTTCCGCATGAAGGTGCGGGAACTGGACCAGATCACCCGGTCGGCCTCCACCTCCACCAGCTCTGCCCTCAAGGTGAGGTCCTGCCCCTTATCCAGGAGCGCGCCTCCCAGGACGGCATCCGCATGCAGGCGACGGCCTACCTCTGCCAGGCTTCGGCCGGATCCCTCATAGAGGAAGGACGTGGTCCTGGAGATCACCCAAAGGCCCTCGACCCGGTTCAAGGCCTGCAGCACTTCCTCGGCGAGGCCTTCGCAAAGGTGCTCCTCCCCGCCGCTCTGGCGCAAATCCAGGAAGGGGAGGACCGCCACGGTGGGCCGGTCCCTCCTCGAATGGGGAAGCGGCTTCCGCAGATGCCCGCGAATCGGTTTCAACGACTGGGGAGGCCGCTCGAGTCGAAGGGACATGGGTCACCTCCAGGGTAGACCTGCCACGATCCGCCAGCCTTTTCCCGTTTCTGCGGTGTTCCTGCTGGCCAGGTTCAAGACCTGCAGGTGGATAGACATGCCCGGATCGCCCCAAGTCGGTATCCAGGATGGGGTGGATGCCCCTTGGCGCAAGGGCGGCTTCTCTCATGGATTTTGAGAGATTCGGCATCACCCAGCCTCAAATCGAAGGGAATGATTCGATCGACGGTCCCGAAGGCACGGCTGGCAGGCCGTGCGCCGAGGGGGGACCCTGGTAGACCCCTTCAAATCGGATGAGTTTATACCTCATTTTGATCGAATTGATTTCAAGGGTGCATCTTGGAAGTGAATGTAAATAAAGAAAATACTACACAAGTAAAGTGGCCGAGGAATTGCACCGTCCCACCCGCACATGGGAGCCCAGATTTCGGGACTTCGGGTGGCTCGATAACGGCGGCGGAAGCGGTAGGAATAAGGTACGCACATGAATTGTGTTCTATGCGTCGGTATTCGACATCCGGCTGGGATCGACCGGTCCGGTCATCACCGCCACGTTCACGGAGGACCTGGCCTCCGCGACCCTCACCCCGGCCAGCTTCATGGTGAGGGGACCTGGTGCGACGGCCACCGCGGGAACCGTGGCCTACTACACCGCGCGAACCCTTGCCCGCCCTCACGATTGCCGATGCGACCGGAACGGTCCAGGTGCGCCCAGAACAAGGTGCCGTCCCGACGCATCATGCGGAGATCCCAGCTCTCAGCCATGCCCAGCTCCGAGAGGCTCTTCCGGTGGAGGTAGAAGCTGTCCTGGTCTTCCCTGAAAATGAACCTGGTGAAGGGTTGCTGGACAAGGGCCACCCGGGACACGCCCAACCGCGAGGCGGCACACAGGTTGGCCTCCTGGATCACGCCGAATTCACCCAGCGTGAGATACCCAATCGGGGCAGCTCATAAAGGTCGAATGAGGTTTCCCGCTCACCCTCGGGTGGCGTTGTGCCGTGAGACGGCGAAGCCTGACCTTAGTGCACCCATAAACTTCGGAAATTCACCAGGCGTCGCGGCACTGGGCTCATTTTGATCGTGAGCCGGTCCGGAAAGACCTTCCTGGCCGACGATCCCGGATTCCCAGAAGCACCCAGCCGGAGAAGCCTTGTCTTGAGCGACCTGCCTCCGGATTTCGTCTCCCTGGACAGGAAGGAAATTGGATGGGTCGCTGAGCTTCCCCTTGCGATGGCTTTGGCAAGATCCTGCACATCCCAGAAGGTCTCGCCCAGGTATTCCCACTCCCAGATATCCGAACAATACCGAACCGTGAAGGAGGCATCCCCGACCCGACAGCTGCTGCCACTGGGCGTTTTGAGAGTCGCTTTCTTGATGAGGACTTCCAGAAAGGTCATCATGCTTCCCTCCTTGGTGTATCAGTGCGACTTGAAGCTGAATTGTTCAGAGATCCGCAGGCGGCCGAGGCCACGGGCATCGCGGACACACTCCTTCCTGCCAATCACATCTGCATGAAGGCACTCTTAATGAGGCAGGTTTCACGCCTTGGCCTACCATTCATGAGCTGAACAACTTGCAAACGATGCTCAAGCTCCCAGATCGCCAAACGCCGCCAGGATGATGTGACATTCCATCAATTTGAAATCTTCCAGGGCTGGTATCCAGGACACGCTCCCAGGCGTTCCCGCTCCTTCAGGCTTCGGCCTCCCCCAGCCTCAAATCAAAGGGGATGCCCGCCCGTTTGCAGGAGGCGATGAAGCTCTCCTTGTCGGGGCACTTGAGGTAGGCCTCCATGGGCTCGACCTTGCGGGTCTGGAGGAGTTCCACGAGGGCGTCGTTCATGAGGCGCTGGCCGTAGCTGCGGCCCGTCTGCATGGCGCTGGGGATCTGGAAGTTCTTCCCCTCGCGCATGAGGTTGGCGATGGCCGGCGTGATGAAGAGGGTCTCCAGGGCCGCCACACGGCCGCCACCCACGCGCTTGAGCAGCACCTGGCTCACCACGCACTTCAGGGCGTCCGCCAGCATCACGCGGATCTGCTGCTGCCGGTCGCTGGGGAACTGGTCCACGATGCGGTCGATGGTGCCAATGGCGCTGCTGGTATGCAGCGTTCCAAAGACGAGATGCCCGGTGGCGGCGGTCTCCAGGGCGATGGCGATGGTCTCCAGGTCGCGCATCTCGCCCACCAGCACCACGTCGGGATCCTCGCGCAGGGCGGCCCTCAGGCCGCTCTTGAAGCTGTCCGTGTGGGTGCCCACCTCGCGCTGGTTGACCAGGCAGCCCTTGCGGGGATGCACGAATTCGATGGGGTCCTCGATGGTGAGGATGTGGTCCTTCCGCTTCTGGTTGGCGAGGTCGAGGATCGCTGCCAGGGTGGTGGATTTCCCGCTGCCGGTGGGGCCGGTGACCAGCACCAGGCCCTTGGGGAGCGTCGCCAGGCGGCGGACGGGCTCCGGGATGCCCAGGTTGTCGGGGTCCGGCAGCTGATTGGGGATGACGCGACAGACCATGCCCGGGCCCACCCGGTCCTGGAAGAAATTCACCCGGAGGCGGCATCCGCCGGCTTCGTAGGTGTACGCAAAGTCGGCGTCGTGGTGCTCCTCGAAGCGCTGCCACGAGTTGGGCGCGGCCAGGGCCTCCATCATCTCCAAGAGGGTGGCCGGGTCCAGGGGGCCGAACCCTTCGAGTTCCATCATGTCGCCATGGACCCGGATCAGGGGAGGTTCGTGGGTGGTGCAGTGCAGGTCGGAGCCCTGCTTCTCCAGGAGGGCCGCGAGGAGCCGCTCCGTCAGCGGATGAACCTGGCTCTTCCTGGGACCGGGCGCGGACCTGGGGGCCTCCCGCACAGCCGAGCCCGCCGCGATGGGTGCGGGTTTCGCCGGGCCGGGCAGAGGAGCGGCTTCGAGAGGGGTTGCGGCCTTGCTGGGGGGCGGGACCGGCGGAATCTGCGACGGGCCCAGGTGCTCGGCCTGGATCTGGGGCGTTTCCAAGTACCGGCTGAGGCGGATGTGGAAGCACTGCCCGGCCAGGTCGTAGTCGAATTCGGCCAGGCCCTCCTTCTGCCAGGCCGCCTTGAGTCCCGGGGGCACCACATCTCCCGCGAGCACCTCGACCATCACCGCCGGCAGGGGGTTGGGCAGCAGATCGATGGGTTCCCCGGCCTTCAATTCCAACCGGGGCTTTCGGTCGGCTTTCAGCTCCAGGCGCCGGCCGGCCTTCGTGATGATCTGAGTGAGCAGGCGATCCAACTGGGCCATGATGACTCAGGGTAGCCCATAGGATGTCATGGGTCACGTTATTCGGCGATCGAGACTCGGCTCGCGGCCGGTAGACTAGGTGTGCACTTTTTCTCGGAGTAAGCATGAACATCCATGAGTACCAAGCCAAGGAGCTGCTTCGGCGCTACAAGGTGGCCACCCCCGATGGGAAGCTGGCCCAGGACGCCGAGGACGCCCGCATGATCACCAAGGAATACGGCGGCGCCAGCGTGGTGAAGGCCCAGATCCATGCCGGGGGCCGGGGCAAGGGCGGGGGCGTGAAGCTCGCCACCAATGCCGACATGGCCGCCGAACTGTTCAAGTCCATCTTCGGCATGCGGCTGGTCACGAAGCAGACCGGCGCCGAGGGACGCAAGGTCCGCACGGTGTTCATCTCCCGGACCGTCGACATCGCCCGGGAGCTCTACCTGAGCATCCTGGTGGACCGCGGATCGAGCCGCATCACCATCCTGGCCTCCACCGAAGGCGGGGTGGAAATCGAGGAGGTCGCCGAGAAATCCCCCGAGAAGATCGTCAAGGTGGTGGTGGATCCGGCCCTGGGCCTGAGCGGCTTCCAGGCCCGCCAGGTGGCCTTCGCCCTGGGCCTGCAGGGGGATGAATTCAAGCAGGGCGTGGTCTTCCTCCAGAACCTCTACCGGCTCTTCGTGGAGAAGGACTGCTCCATGGTGGAGATCAATCCCCTGGTCATCACCAAGCAGGGGTTCGTCACGGCCCTGGACGCCAAGATCGGCTTCGACGACAACGCCCTGTTCCGCCACCCGGACGTGCTGGCCTTCCGGGACCTCAACGAAGAGGCCGAAGAGGAGGTGGAAGCCAGCAAGTACAATTTGAACTTCATCAAGCTGGACGGCCAGATCGGCTGCATGGTGAACGGCGCGGGCCTGGCCATGGCCACCATGGACATCATCAAGTACCACGGCGGCTCCCCGGCCAACTTCCTGGATGTGGGCGGTGGAGCCACCGAGGACGCCGTGAAGAACGCCTTCCGCATCATCCTGCAGGACCCGGCCGTGAAGGCCGTGCTGGTGAACATCTTCGGCGGCATCATGCGCTGTGACGTGGTCGCCGCGGGCATCGTCAAGGCCGCCAAGGTGATCGGGATCCAGGTGCCCGTCGTGGTGCGCCTGGAGGGCACCAATTTCGAAGAAGGCAAGAAGATCCTGGCCGATAGCGGCCTGAACCTCACGGTCGCCACGGACCTGAAGGACGCCGCCGAAAAGGTCGTCGCCTCCATCAAGTAGTCCATCCAGAGAATCCGACAGGATCCATTTTTCGAGGTATGACATGGCTGTTCTCGTGGGCAACCACACCAAACTGATCGTCCAGGGCATCACGGGCCGCGAAGGCCTCTATCACGCCACCGGCTGCCGCGACTACGGTACCAACGTGGTCGGCGGCGTGACGCCGGGCAAGGGCGGGACCGAGATCGAGGGGTTCCCCGTCTTCAACACCGTGCGGGAGGCCGTCGCCAAGACCGGCGCCAACGCCACCATGATCTTCGTGCCCCCCGCCGGCGCCGCGGACGCCATCCTCGAGGCGCTGGAGGCGGGCATCGAGCTCATCGTCTGTATCACCGAGGGCATTCCCGTCCTCGACATGGTGAGGGTCAAGCGGGTCCTCCCCGACTATCCGAAGAGCCGCCTCATCGGCCCCAACTGCCCGGGCATCATCAGCCCCGGCCTCGCCAAGATCGGCATCATGCCCGGCCGCATCCACAAGCAGGGCCACGTGGGCGTGGTCAGCCGCTCGGGCACCCTCACCTACGAGGCGGTGGGCCAGCTCACGGCCCTCGGCATCGGCCAGAGCACTTGCATCGGCATCGGGGGCGACCCGGTCAACGGCACCAGCCACATCGACGCCCTGCGGATGTTCCAGGATGACCCGGACACCCACGCCATCATCATGATCGGCGAGATCGGCGGCAGCGCCGAGGAGGAGGCCGCAGAGTTCGTGAAGCAGTACGTCACGAAGCCCGTGGTGGCCTTCATCGCCGGCCAGACGGCCCCTCCGGGGCGCCGCATGGGCCACGCCGGCGCCATCATCTCCGGCGGCCATGGCACCGCCGCCGAGAAGATGAAGGCCCTCCAGGCCGCCGGCATCCGGGTCGTCCAGAGCCCCGCCGACATGGGCAAGGCCCTGGTCGAGAGGCTGGGCCAGAAAGCCTGAAACAGCAGACTTTCATCCAGAAAAAGGGCACCGGAGCCATTCCGGTGCCCTTTTTGCTGTCGCGGACCCGAGTCCGTGCTGTACTCGAAGCATGTTGATCTCGCGCGAAATGGTCCTGGACCAGGACATCGGCCTCAACGCCACCCTCTTCGGCGGGGACATGATGGCGCGCATGGACAAGGTGGCGGGCATCACGGCCTCGCTCCTGTCCCGCAACCGGCGCTTTCTCACGGTGAAGGTCTCCGAGCTGCTCTTCCACAGCCCGGTGCGGGCCGGCGAGATCATCGAGTTCCACATCGCCATCGCCCGCCAGGGGACGACCAGCCTGACCATCAAGCTGGAGGTCCAGGTCTACGAGCCCGTCTCGGACACCCGGCGGGATGTCACCAGCGGCGAGTTCGTGATGGTGGCCGTGGACGAGCGCCTCCAGCCCGAACCCATCCTCTGGAAGCCGGAGATGGTGCAGGCCGCCTCCGAGGCCCAGCTGGCGCGGCGGGGATTGCGGGCGGACCGGGGCTGACCCGCGTATCCTG
>JARLGO010000350.1 GCA_031292655.1 Geothrix sp. | reverse complement strand
GATGAAGCCAGCCGGGATGCACCGCAAGGAAGGGCCCGCAGGGCAACGTGGTTCGTTGTTCAAGGGACCTGACGCCGCGGGGCGCCCGGCTGGCTTCATCCCTCCGGGCGAGGGGCGGCGGGCGTCGCGATGCCGCGTCACGCTCGTCGCGCGTAGTACCTGCTACGCTTTGACTCGCGTTCCTCGCCTCGCTCGCCCGGCGACCCTCGCGCGGCCCCATGGGGGTTTTGTTAGGCACTCTAAATGGCCAAGCTCTCCCGCATGGGCTCCATCCCCATTCCCTCCCCCGGTGGCCGCATGCCCGATCCCAAAACCAAACCCAAGGTCGACACGGCCCGCGCCTGGCGGGAAGCCCGGGCGCTCCTGCGGGAGCACCGGGGCTCGCTCTCCCTGGGCCTGTTCCTCATGCTCATCAGCCGGCTGGCGGGGCTGGTGCTGCCCGCCAGCACGAAGTCCCTGATCGACGAAGTCATCGGAAAGCACAACGGGCACCTGCTCATGCCCCTGGCCCTGGGTGCGGGCGCCGCCACCCTGCTGCAGGCCATCACCAGCTACGCCAACTCCCAGGTGGTGAGCGTGGCGGCCCAGCGGGCCATCATGACCATGCGCCAGCGGGTGCAGGACCACATCTTGCGCCTGCCCATCCGCTACTTCGACAGCACCAAGAGCGGCGTCGTCATCTCCCGCGTCATGAACGACGCCGAAGGGGTCCGCAACCTGGTGGGCACGGGGATCATCCAGCTGGTGGGGGGCGTCCTCACGGCGGTGATCTCCCTGGCCGTGCTGTTCTGGCTCAACTGGAAGCTCACCCTGGCCACGGTCCTCTTCCTGTCGGCCTTCGGCGGGGCCATGGCCCTGGCCTTCCGGAAGCTGCGCCCCCTCTTTCGGAAGCGCAGCGAGATCACGGCCGACATCACCGGCCGCCTCACCGAATCCGTGGGCGGCATCCGCATCCTCAAGGTCTACGTGGCCGAGGATCGGGAGCGGAAGATCTTCGCCGAAGGCACCGAGCGGCTCTTCAAGAACATCGCCGGGACCCTCACGGGCACCAGCGCCATCACGGCCTTCGGCACGGCCATCGTCGGCGTCATCGGCGTGCTCATCATGATCATCGGCGGCCGGGCCATCCTCGCCGGGACCATGACCCTGGGCGACCTCATCATGTACACCTTCTTCGTGGGCCTCATGGCCGCCCCCGTGGTGCAGATCGCCAACATCGGAACGCAGGTCAGCGAGGCCTTCGCCGGCCTGGACCGGGTCCGGGAGATCCTCGACATGCCCACGGAGGACCAGGAGGATGCCCGTCGCGAACCCCTGCCCGCGGTGGAGGGAGCCGTGGCCTTCCGGGACGTCCACTTCGCCTACGAGGAGGGCGCCCCCGTCCTGAAGGGCGTGTCCTTCGAGGTGCCCGCCGGCAGTACCGTGGCCCTGGTGGGTTCCAGCGGGTCGGGCAAGAGCACCATCCTCTCCCTCGTCATGGCCTTCAACCACCCCCAGCAGGGCCAGGTCCTCGTGGATGACAGGAACATCGAGACCCTGCGCCTCCGCGAATACCGCGCCAAGCTGGGCGTCGTCATGCAGGACAACTTCCTCTTCGACGGCACCGTGGCCGACAACATCGGCTTCGCCAAGCCCGGCGCCACGCGCGAGGAGATCGAGGCCGTGGGCCGCATCGCCCACGTCCACGAGTTCGTGGACCGCTTCGAGCAGGGCTACGACACCGTGGTGGGCGAGCGGGGCGTCAAGCTATCCGGGGGCCAGCGCCAGCGGGTGGCCATCGCCCGGGCCATCCTGGCGGACCCCAGGATCCTCCTGCTCGACGAGGCCACCTCCAGCCTCGACAGCGAAAGCGAGGCCCTCATCCGGGACGGCCTGCGCCGCCTGCGGGCCGGCCGGACCACCTTCGTCATCGCCCACCGGCTCAGCACCATCGAAAGCGCCGATCAGATTCTCGTGATCGAACACGGGGAGATCGTCGAGCGCGGCACCCACCGGGAACTGATCACCTTGAACGGCCGCTACCGGCAGCTCCATGACCGCCAGCACGGCGTGGAGCTGGACCAGTTCATCAACCCCGGCGAGGACTTCACGGTCCCGGTTCTTTAGAGTGCCTAACCAAACCCCCATGGGGCCGCGCGAGGGTCGCCGGGCGAGCGAGGCGAGGAACGCGAGTCGAAGCGTAGCGGGTACTACGCGCGACGAGCGTGACGAAGCATCACGACGCCCGCCGGCCCTCGCCCGGAGGGATGAAGCCAGGCAGGCGCCCCGCGGCGTCAGGTCCCTTGAACAACGAACCACGTTGCCCTGCGGGCACTTCCTTGCGGTGCATCCTGCCTGGCTTCATCGCGGCCTCGTCGGGGTTTTGTTAGGCACTCTTAGACCGGTGGACCAGCTCACCCGCTACGCGGAGGCCCTGAAGGCCCGGGAAGCAAAGCCCGGGGAGGCCTGGCTCGTGGCCCTGCGCCGCGGCGCCTGGGTCCCGGTGCCCCTGACCCCTGAGCCGAAGCGAGCCTGGAGCAGCCCATCCACCATCCATCCCATCCTTTCTGTAATCTGGCCCTTGTGAATTCCTGGCATTTTCACTAACAATGGCCCCAGGCCTTGGATCCGGGAAGCACACCCGTCGACCGGGGCACCTCCTCCAGCTCCCTTCATTCAGGTTTGAAAATTTCATGGGTCATCCCTTCAACGCCCATCGAGGCGCCCCCGCCGGAATCGCCGCCCTCCTCGTCGCCCTGGGCTGCAAGGTGGGGCCCACCTTCACGCCCCCGCCGCCGCCCAAGCTG
>JARLGO010000349.1 GCA_031292655.1 Geothrix sp. | reverse complement strand
CCACACCCCATCGTGGCCCGCCGAGGCCGCGTGGGCCAGCGCCGCCGTCATCAGGGTCCGGGCGGCCCCGGTGCCGTGCAGGGTCCGGTCCACGTAGAACCGCGCCACCTCCAGGGGGCTTTCGAAGGGGACTTCGACTTCCGGGGCCCCGGCTCGGAGCCAGGCATAGCCCAGGAGGGCGTGGCCTTCGTCGAGGACCAGGATCCGGCTGGCCGGATCCGCCAGTTCCGCGGCTTGCTGGGAGGGGCCGAAGGTCTCCGCCAGGTACCGTTCCAGGTCCGGCGCGGGGATCAGCCCCTCATAGGCCTCCCGCCACAGGCGCGCCTCCAGGGCGGCCAGGTCCGGGGCATCGGCGGGCAGGGCTGGGCGGATCTCCATTCCTAGAGCTTACCGAATCGGCGAAAACCCGCTAGAATGCTCGTTTCGGCGAGCTCCCATGCACATCCAGGAACTGATCCTCCGCCTGCAGCGGTTCTGGGCCGACCGCGGTTGTCTCATCGGCCAGCCCTACGACCTGGAAAAGGGCGCGGGGACCATGAACCCGCTCACCTTTTTCGGTGCCCTTGGGAGCAAGCCCTGGAACGTGGCCTACGTGGAGCCCAGCCGCCGCCCGGCGGACGGCCGCTACGGCGAGAACCCCTTTCGGGTCTACAAGCACCTCCAGTTCCAGGTGATCCTCAAGCCCAGCCCCGCCAAGGTGCAGGACCTCTACATCGAGAGCCTGGAGGCCCTGGGCATCGACCTCTCCAAGCACGACCTGCGCTTCGAGGAGGACAACTGGGAGTCGCCGTCCCTGGGCGCCTGGGGCGTGGGCTGGCAGGTGGTGCTGGACGGCATGGAGATCAGCCAGTTCACCTACTTTCAGCAGGTGGGCGGCCTGGACTGCCGGCCCGTGAGCGCCGAGCTGACCTACGGCATCGAGCGCATCTGCATGTTCCTGGGCGGCTACGACAACATCTTCGACCTGATCCACGGCGAGGTGACCACCGATGACGGGGTGTTCCCCGTCACCTACGGCCAGATGCGGCAGCGCGAGGAGT
>JARLGO010000348.1 GCA_031292655.1 Geothrix sp. | reverse complement strand
TCCTCGCGGCCCTCGGCCTTGAGGCGCTCCACGATCTGCTTGACGGTCTGGGCCCGGTCCCGGCGGCAGATGAGCAGGGCATCGTCCGAGTCCACCACGATGAGGTCGTCCACGCCGCTGGCGGCAATGAGCCGCTTCCCCCCGAAGAAGGCGCTGTTGCGGGTATCCAGCAGGAGGGTCTCGCCCTGGCTCACGTTGCCTTCCGCATCCGTCTCCTGGAACTCGATGGCGGCGGGCCAGGAACCCACGTCCGACCAGCGGAAGCGGGTGGGCACCACGGCGACGGAGGCGGCCTTCTCCATGAGGGCCACATCGATGGCCACCCGGGGCAGCTGGTGGTAGGCGGCCGTCAGCTTCGACGGGTCCGCCCCGGCCTTCACCCAGGCATCGAGCGGGGCCAGCACCTCCGGCGCGTGCTGCTGCAGCCCCGCGCGGAAATCCGCCAGGGTCCACACGAACATGCCCGCGTTCCAGTAGTGGCGCCCGGATTCGAGGTACTGCACGGCCACCTCGACGGGCGGCTTCTCGCGGAAGGCCTTCACCTTGAGGACGGACCCATGACCCTCGGCCTCGATGTAGCCGTAGCCGGTTTCGGGATAGGTGGGCTTGATGCCGAAGGTAACCAGCTCCCGCTCCCAGGCCGCATGCTTCACGGCCAGGTCGAGGTCCTCCAGGAAGATCTCCCGGTCCCCGATCCAGTGGTCCGCGGACAGCACGGCCATGACGCCGTTGGGGAACTTCCGCTCGATCTCCACCAGGGCCAGGGCCAGGCAGGGTGCCGTGTTGCGGCCCTCGGGCTCGACGATCACGTTTTCCGGGGGCAGTTCGGGCAGCATGCGCCGGGTCTCGGCGGCCAGGTCCTCGGTGGTGACCACGAAGATGTGGTCCGGCTCCACGTGGCCGTCCAGGCGCCGCACGGTCTGGTGCAGGAGGGTCTCCGTGCCGACGATGGCCAGGAACTGCTTGGGCCGGGCGTTGCGACTCCTGGGCCAGAACCGGGTGCCCCGCCCTCCGGCCATCACCACGGCGACGAGCGAATCCTTGTGGTTGTCCGACATTCCCGACCTCCCGCCGCCCCGCGGCCATTCCAGAAAACCACGGGAGGACGGCCCTCACAAGGTCGGATTCCCCCATGGAACCAGCCCGGGAGATCTCCCCTTGGCCATTTCGGATGTTTGGGTAAACAGATATCCTGAAATTCAGTTCTGGGCCTTTTCTGGACGATGCCTAGGTTGCCCCGGGCCCGAGCCGGGGAGTTCCAGCGAGCCCAGGAGATCAGGAAGGCCGATGCCCCTCAATCCCCCGATGGATCCCACCAACCTGCATCAGGCCACCTCGGCCCTCCAGGAGAGTGAGGCCCGCTTCCGGCGGTTGGTCGAGCTGAACCCCAACGCGATCGTGATTCAAAGCGATGGACAGTGGCGGTATGCCAACGACACGGCCCTGCGGTTGTTCGGCGTGGCGGAGTTGGCGGCCTTCCAGGCCCGCCCGGTCTTCGAATGGATCCATCCGGATTCCCGCGAGGCCGCCCGGGAGCGTCTGCGTCGTGTGCTCACGGGGGAACCTCAGCCCGAGCAGGAACTCCTCTTCCAGCGGGCCGATGGATCGACCTTTCCCGCCATGGTTCACGGGATCGAATTCACTCAGGAGGGCTCGCAGTCCAGCCTCGGAGTGATCCGCGACATCACGCAGCAGAAGCGGACGGAGGCCGCCATTGAGAAGGCTCGGGACAGCTACCGCAGCCTCATGATGGAAATGCCATTCCTGGTCTGGAAGGGAACTCCGGACGGAGGATGCGAGTACGTCAACCGGGCCTGGATGGACTTCACGGGATCGGATCTCGAGCAGCTCCTCGGCCACCGGTGGGCCGAGCGGATCCACCCGGAGGACCAGCCGGCGTTGATGCAGACCTATGCCTCGGCCATGGCGGACCGCCAGCCGATGAGCATGGAATTCCGCATGCGGCACCGGAGCGGTGAGTACCGCTGGGTGCAGGGCCAGGGCAAGCCCTTCTACGACCTGGACGGGGAGTTCCATGGCTTCCTGGCCGCCTGCAACGACATCCATGACCACCGCCTGGCCGAAGCCGCCCTCGCGGAAAAGGAGCAGCGCTTCCGGACCGTGGCGGACTTCACCTATGACTGGGAATACTGGACGGCTCCGGACGGGAGGGTCCTTTGGATGAGCCCCTCCTGCGAACGGGCCACCGGCTATCCCACGGAAGCCTTCCTGGGGGATCGGGATCTGCTTACCCGCATCGTCCACCCGGAGGATCGGGCCCTGATGGAGGGGCACCTCCAGGAGTCCCAGACGGGGTGCGAGGCCAGCCCCGTGGATTTTCGGATCCTCCACCGGGAGGGACGGGAAATCTGGATCAGCCACTTCTGCTCGCCCGTCTTCGACGGGGAGGGGCACTACCAGGGGCGCCGTTCCTCCAACCGGGACATCACGGCCCGCCGGAAGGCGGAAGAGGACCTGCTCGAGGCGTCCCGCCAGCGGCTGTCCATGCTGGAGGCCGCCAGCGTGGCGAGGGTGGTGCCCTGGTCCCTGGGACCCGATCACCACATGCAGTGGGGGGATTCGGCGAATCTGGTCCTCGGGCGGTCGCCGGCGGTCCTGGGCGGGCAATCCGGCTGGCCCCTGGACCTGATCCAGGAGCAGGACCGGCCCCGCCTGCAGCAGGCCCTTCGAGAAGCCGGCACGGGACAGGTGGCCAGTTTCGAGTGCCGGATGCGCCACGGTCGCGGGCACACGATCTGGACCCGCTGGACCCTCGCCCATGAGCAGGAATTCTTCCACGGCGCCGTGCAGGACATCACGGAACAGCATGCGATCCAGGAGCAGCTGCTCCAGAGCCAGAAGCTGGAATGCGTGGGCACCCTGGTCGGCGGCATCGCCCACGACTTCAACAACCTGCTTGGAGCCATCCTGGGCTACTGCGAACTCTTCGAAGCCGACCCGGAGCTGGACGCCAAGCACCTCAAGGGCCTGGGCATCATCCATGGCGCCGCCAAGCGCGGCCGGGAGCTGGTGGGCAAGCTGATGGGCTTCAGCCGGAAGATGGCTCCCAACCGTGTGAAGACCAGCCTCAATGGCCTGGTGGTGGAGGCCGCCGATCTCGCTTCCCACGCCCTGCCCAGCGGCATCCAGCTGTCCCTGGACTTGTCCCCGGACCTGCCCGGCGCCGACCTCGACCCCGGGCAGATCCATCAGGTGGTGCTGAATCTGGTCATCAACGCGAGGGACGCCATTCAAGACTCGGGGCACATCACCCTGCGGACCGGGCGGCACGACATCGGGCCCGAGACGGGACAGGCCCACCACCGTTCGCCGGGACCCTATGCCTACCTCGAAGTGGAGGACACCGGGTGCGGCATCCCGGAAGATCAGCTCAACCGGATCTTCGAGCCCTTCTACACCACCAAGGGGCCCAACGGCACGGGGCTCGGCCTTTCCATGGTGTATGGCCTGGTCACCGAGCATGGCGGCTTCATGGAGTGCCAGAGCCAGGTGGGCCAGGGCACCCTCTTCCGGGTCATGCTGCCCCTGGATTCCTTCGCCAGGGACAAGGATCGGAGCCAGCCCTGAGCTACCGCGCCAGGACCGAAACCAGGCGCCCCAGATCCCCGGGCGGGGCGGGCTGCGGTTCCAGGATCCGGGCCAAGGGCTGGGCCACGAGGGCTCCCGCCACCTCCCCGACGTAAAACCCCCGTTCGCCCCGGTCCAGCCGCCGCACGACCTCGCAGCCCCAGCGGCTGCCCCAGATGCGGTCGATGGCGGTGGGGCTGCCGCCCCGCTGGACATGGCCCAGCACCACCACCCGCAGATCCAGCGAATGATCCAGCTTCAAGCGCTCACCCACGGCCACGGCCCGTCCCACGGTGTCGCCCTCGGCCACCACGACGATGGAGCTCCGCTTGCCGCGCAGCCAGTTGGCGTTCAGCTGGGAGACGAGGTTCTCGTAGCTGTCCTCGGGGGATTCGGGATAGAGCACCGCCTCCGCTCCGCAGGCCAGTGCCGTGTGGACCGCCAGCATTCCGGAACTGCGGCCCATGACCTCGACGAGGAAGAGCCGGCCGTGGCTGGAGGCCGTGTCCCGGATGCGGTCGATGGCCTCCACGGCGGTGTTCAGGGCCGTGTCGAAGCCGAGGGTCCGTTCCGTGCCCGGCAGGTCGTTGTCGATGGTGCCGGGGATGCCCGCGCAGGCCACGCCGTGCTCCCGCTGGAGCGCTTCGGCCGCGCGGAAGCTGCCGTCCCCCCCGATGACCACCAGGGCCTCGATGCCGGCCGCTTTCAGCTTCGCCGCGGCCAGGGCGCGCTGTTCGGTCTGGTGGAACTCGGCGCAGCGGGCCGTGTGCAGCACCGTGCCGCCCCGCTGGAGGATGTTGGCGCAGGCCCGGCTGGGCATCGGGGCCATGTCCCCCTCCAGGAGCCCCTGGTAGCCGCGATGGATGCCCCAGACCTCGTGCCCCAGGGCATCGGCCTGGCGGACGACGGCGCGGATGGCCGCGTTCATCCCCGGGGCGTCCCCGCCGGAGGTGAGCACGCCCAGCCTCATTGGGCCTTCCTGTGGGCGGAGACCTTTGCACTGGAGCCTTTGCCTCGCTTGGCGCCGGGCTTCCTCTTTTTGCCCCGGCCCCGGCCCTTCCGGGCCTTGCGGCTGTCCTTCACGTGCACCTCGGGCGGCGGCAGCGGCGGCGGCTCGACGATGCCGCGGGGCACCGGCGGCAGGTCGCCTTCGGCGATGCCCTGGGCCGCCGCGCGCTGGGCGCGGGCATGCAGGACCGGGTCCTCCTGGGCCTGGGTCGAAGCCACGAGGCCCAGGGCCAGACTGGTGATGAAAAGGGCGCGGCGGGGCATGATCCCTCCAGGGATCCGATTATCCCCCATCCTGGAGCCTCAGCCCTCGGCCTTCTTCTCGGCCCGGTCCTTGAGGGCCTGGGCGAAGAACTCCGCGACCACCAGGTCCGCGTCCACCTTGGTCACGTCCGCGATCTGGGGCTCCCGCTGCAGGATGTCCCGGCCCGAAGGGGCCATCTTGGGCAGGTGATCTTCCGTGGGCTGGAGGCGCCCGAGGACGTACTGGGCCACCTCGATGAGGCTGCGCCCGACCCGCTCCAGCTTCTGCCGGACCACGTCCTGGTACTGGTAGAGGTCGAAGGCCCCCTGGATGTTGTAGGCCCCGTTATCCGCATGGAAGCCGATCTGCTCCAGGCGGCCGGTCAGCTCTTCCAGGGCCGGGGACGGGGGGACCAGGTTCCGGAGGATCTCCTGGCACTCCCTGGAGAGGGCCTGGATCTCCTCGAAGCTGTTCTGCACCACCTCGATCTGGTCGAGCACCCGCTCGGCACCGCCCTCCTGCTCTCGCGCGATCTGCATGAGCTGGTCAGGGATGGCCTGGGAATTCTGGGGCTGGTCCGGCATAGGGGGCTCCGTAGTCAGTCTATCGGCGACGGACCGATAATCTTTGAATTCGTCTCGCTTGCCCCCTCGCGATAAACTTCATCATTAGGGATCAATCCTGGCCCGTTTATTTTCAAGTCCGGAGTTTCCATGACCATGCAGTCACCCCCCCCTCCGGCGCCCATGGACGGAACCGCCCTGGCAGCCTGCCTGAGGCCCTTCCCGGCCTCCACGAAAATCCACGTGGCCGGTAAGGCCCCCGGCGTGCGGGTCCCCTTCCGCCAGATCCAGCTCCACCCCACCCGGGACTTCCAGGACCAGCTCACGGAGAACGAGCCCGTGGTCCTCTACGACACCTCGGGCCCCTACACCGACGCGGCCGTCACCATCGACGTGGCCAAAGGCCTGAAGCCCCTTCGCCAGGAATGGATCCAGGGCCGGGGCGACGTCGAGGAGCTCCCCGGCGCCACCAGCCTCTACCGCAAGCTGCGCGAGCGGGACCAGGACCTCGATGCCATCCGCTTCCACGCGGATCGCAAGCCCCTGCGGGCCAAGGCCGGCCGCAATGTCTCCCAGATGCACTACGCCAGGCAGGGCATCATCACGCCGGAAATGGAATTCATCGCCATCCGCGAGAACCTGGGCCGCGAGGCCACGGGCCTCAAGAGCCGCATCACCCCCGAGTTCGTGCGGGACGAGGTGGCCAGGGGGAGGGCCATCATCCCCGCCAACATCAACCATCCCGAGACCGAGCCCATGATCATCGGGCGGAACTTCCTGGTGAAGATCAACGCCAACATCGGCAACTCCGCCGTGGCCTCCAGCATCGAGGAGGAGGTCGAGAAGATGGCCTGGTCCATCCGCTGGGGCGCCGACACCGTGATGGACCTCAGCACGGGCCTGAACATCCACGAGACCCGCGAGTGGATCCTGCGCAACAGCCCCGTGCCCATCGGCACCGTGCCCATCTACCAGGCCCTGGAAAAGGTCAACGGCAGGGCCGAGGACCTCACCTGGGAGATCTTCCGGGACACCCTCATCGAGCAGGCCGAGCAGGGCGTGGACTACTTCACCATCCACGCGGGCGTCCGGCTGCGCTACATCCCCCTCACGGCCAAGCGCGTCACCGGCATCGTGAGCCGGGGCGGCTCCATCCTCGCGAAGTGGTGCCTGGCCCATCACCAGGAGAACTTCCTCTACACCCACTTCGAGGACATCTGCGACATCATGAAGGCCTACGACGTGGCCTTCTCCCTGGGCGATGGCCTGCGTCCCGGCAGCACCGCCGATGCCAACGACGAGGCCCAGTTCGGCGAACTGGAGACCCTGGGCGAGCTCACCAAGATCGCCTGGAAACACGATGTGCAGGTCATGATCGAGGGTCCCGGCCACGTGCCCATGCACCTCATCCAGGAGAACATGACCAAGCAGCTGGAGGTCTGCGACGAGGCCCCCTTCTACACCCTGGGCCCCCTCACCACGGACATCGCCCCGGGCTACGACCACATCACCTCGGCCATCGGCGCGGCCATGATCGGCTGGTACGGCTGCGCCATGCTCTGCTACGTGACCCCCAAGGAGCACCTGGGCCTGCCCAACAAGAAGGACGTGAAGGACGGCGTCATCGCCTACAAGATTGCCGCCCATGCGGCCGACCTGGCCAAGGGCCACCCCGGCGCCCGCACCTGGGACGACGCCATGAGCAAGGCCCGCTTCGAGTTCCGCTGGGAGGACCAGTTCAACCTGGCCCTGGATCCCGATACGGCCCGGGAATTCCACGACGAGACCCTGCCCGCCGAGGGCGCCAAGTCCGCCCATTTCTGCTCCATGTGCGGACCGCATTTCTGCTCGATGAAGATCTCCGACGACGTGAGGCAGTACGCCGAGAGCCACGGCTACAACGAGGAGGAGGCCCTGCAGAAGGGCATGGAGGAAATGGCGGAGACCTTCGTGAAGAAGGGCTCCGAGGTCTACCTCCAGGCCTGACAGATTGTCTGAGACATCCCTGAAGTCCCGCCCCGGCGGGACTTTTCCTTGACTGAGCGCACCCCAATTCCCGGGGGGCGCTCATAATCGGGGCGGTTCCACCCATCCACAGGAGGTTCCCATGACTGCCAAGAAGATCCTCATGCTCGTCGGTGATTTCGGCGAGGACTACGAAATCATGGTCCCCTTCCAGGCCCTCCTGGCCGTGGGGCACACGGTCCATGCGGTCTGCCCCGACAAGCAGGCCGGCGAATCCATCGCCACGGCCATCCACGATTTCGAGGGGCACCAGACCTACTCCGAGAAGCCCGGCCACCGGTTCACCCTCAACGCCAGCTTTGCCGAGGTGAAGCCCGAGGGCTACGACGCGCTGGTCATTCCGGGGGGCCGCGCCCCCGAGTACCTGCGGCTCAACCCGAAGGTGCTGGAGCTGGTGCGCCATTTCTTCACCGCGAAGAAGCCCGTGGCCGCCATCTGCCACGGCGCCCAGCTGCTGGCGGCGGCCGGCGTCCTGGAGGGCCGCACCTGCTCCGCCTATCCCGCCTGCCGCGCCGAAGTGGAGGTGGCCCGCGGGAAGTACGCCGAGATCGCAATCGACGGCGCGGTCACCGACGGCAACCTGGTCACGGCGCCCGCCTGGCCGGCCCACCCCGCCTGGCTCGCCCAGTTCCTGCAGGTGCTCGGAACCCGCATCACCCATTGACCCGGCCCCAGGACGAGACCATGCCGATCGAACTCCCCTTCTTCAAATTCCAGGCGCTCGGCAGCGACTACCTCGTGCTGGATCCGACCCTGGCGGCCTTCGAGATGACGCCGCGGCTTGCCCAGGCCCTCTGCGATCGCCGCCACGGGGTCGGCTCCGACGGGATCCTGCTGGGCCCCCTGCCCGTCCCCGGGGATCCGCGGGCCTTCGGCATGCGGATCTTCAATCCCGACGGCAGCGAGGCGGAGAAGAGCGGGGACGGCCTGCGCATCTTCGCCCGCTACCTCCTGGGGGCCGGGCACGCCCAGGATACGTGCCGCATCCACACCGTCGGGGGGGACGCGGAGGTCCGGTTCCTGGCCCAGGACGGCAGCCTGGTCCAGGTCGACATGGGCCGGCCCAGCTTCCGGGCCGGGGACATCCCCTTCACGGGCATCGCCTCCCACCTCGAAGTCCTGGAGACGCCCCTGTTCCTGCCCTCGGGGGCCATCACCATCACGGCCCTCAGCCTGGGCAATCCCCACTGCGTGCTCTTCCCGGGCGAGGTCTCGCCCGCCAATGCCCGCCGGCTCGGCGCCCAGATCGAAAAGCACCCGGAGTTCCCGGAGCGGGTGAACGTGCAGCTGGTGGAGGTGGTCAACCGCCGCCGCATCCGCATCGAGATCTGGGAGCGCGGGGCCGGCTACACCCCCGCCTCCGGCAGCAGCTGCGCCGCCGCCGCCGCCTGCCGCCGCCTGGGCCTGGTGGAGGACCATGTCACGGTGCAGATGCCGGGGGGGGCCCTGGATATCGAGTTCACTCCGGACGGCCAGATCCTCATGACCGGTCCGGTCCAGCCCGTCTTCAAGGGCACCCTGCACCCGGACTGGAAATACTGAGGGTTCGCCCGGAGCTGGCGCCTACTGGACGCCCAGCAGCTCCACGTCGAAGATCAGGTCGGCGTTGGGGGGGATGTCCCCGCCGGCGCCCCGGGGCCCGTAGCCGAGGTAGGACGGGATGTAGAGGGTGCGCTTGCCGCCCACCTTCATGCTCATCAGGCCCTCGTCCCAGCCCTTGATGACCCGGCCCACGCCGATGGGGATGGCCAGGGGCTGGCCCCGGTCCAGCGAGCTGTCGAACTTCTTGCCCCGCTGGTTCCGGCCATCGTCCAGCCAGCCCGTGTAGTGGACCCGGCACTGCTGGCCCCGCACCGGGGTGGCGCCTGTGCCGACCACGGTGTCCACGTACTTCAGGCCGGAATCGGTGGTGATCATGGCGGGTCCCTTCGGTTTGGGGGGCTGGGCAGCGGCGGGAAGGCCCGCCAGGAGGAGCGCCAGACAAAGCGTGGTGGGTCTCATGGGAACTCCGGGATCAAGGGGCTTCGCCCACTTCGAGGATCTGGAAACTGTCCGGGATCATGACCGGCCGCGTCCCGGGCTTGGCGTCCTTGGGGACGGGCAGGAACTCGGCCGTGGGCAGGTAGAGGCGGTGGGTGCGGGGGTTGGCCACGATGGTGCGGGCCCCCGGCCGAGTGCGGATGGTGGCCGCGACCTCGTAGGTGGTGGCGCCCGTTGGACGGATGACGGTGATGGTGCCTTCCCCGTTGCTGGCATAGGCGCAGCCCGTGCCCGGGTCGAAGGCGATGCCATCGGTGCCGGCGCCGATGGGCAGGGTGGCGATGACCTT
Source organism: Geothrix sp. (assembly GCA_031292655.1). Classification (GTDB taxonomy): domain Bacteria; phylum Acidobacteriota; class Holophagae; order Holophagales; family Holophagaceae; genus Geothrix. The sequence continues at coordinate 1,632 of JARLGO010000348.1, read as the reverse complement.
GCCCGAGGCCGCATCCACCACGGCCGCCAGCTTGTTGCCCCCCACGGAAAAGAGGCGGTTCCGCTTCACATCCATGGCCAGGCCGCTGGGCTCCTCCACGGGCTGGATGGACCACCGGGCCTCCACCCGGAGGGTGCGGGCATCGATGGCCAGGATCTCCGAGGTGTCCTCATTGTTCACGTAGACCCGGCCCGCGCCGTCGCAGGCGGCGAACTCGGGCTTGCCGCCCATGGGGAGGGTGCCCACCACCTCGGAGCTGAGGGCATCGATCACCGTGGCGTTCTTCCCCCGGCCGTTGAAGGTGAACACGCGCCGGGTGGCGGGCTCGAAGAGGATGGCGTCGGGATTCTCGCCCGTGGTCTTCACCACCTTCTGCACCTCCAGGGTGGAGAGCTTGAAGACGGTCACGGTACCGGCCTGCCCGTTGCTGGTCCAGCCCCGGTCCAGGTCCGCGGAAAAGGCCACGCCGTGGACCCCCGCAGTGCCCGGGATCTCGCCCTTCACGCGGCCCTCCAGGTCCAGGACCATCACCCGGGTGGAGCGGGGCACGTAGAGCCGGCCGCTGGCGGGATCCAGGGCCACGTAGTCCCAGCGTCCCTCGCCCCCGACCTTGAAGGTGCGGAGGACCGCCGGTCCCGCGGCCCGGACCGCCAGGGGCAGGCCGAAAGCGAGGGCGAGGGACCCCAGGAATGCAGCATGGCGTTTCATGTGGCGCTCCAGAGAACCCTAGCAATCTACCATCGACCCCTGGCGGGCCGGCCGACGAACCACTACTTCAGCTCGAAATGCGCCCGGCGGTTCTTGCTCCAGCAGGCCTCATTGCCTTCCGTGCAGAGGGGCTTCTCCTTGCCGTAGCTGATGAGGGTGAACTTCTGCTCCGGGACGCCCAGGGACAGCAGGTAGTGCAGGGTCGCGCTGGCCCTGCGGTTTCCCAGGGCGAGGTTGTACTCGTTGGTCCCCCGCTCGTCGCAATGGCCCTGGATTTCCACCTTCACCGCAGGATAGGTCCTCATGAAATCCGAGATCTTCTGGAGCTGGTGCCTGTCCTCAGCCTTGATCTCGTACTTGTCGTAATCGAAGTGGATGTCCTGAAGCGCGGCAGCGGCGGCGAGGCGGAAAGCGGCCTGCTTCTCGGCCTCGAGCCGCCTGGCCTCCTCGGCCTTCCGGGCCGCGTCGAGCTCGTCCTGGCGCTTCTTGGCGTCCTGGTTGTCCGTCGCGGGGGCGGTTGGGGCCGCCTTGACGGGGGCGGGAGGCGCCGGTTGCACCGGTTCCGGCTTCTTGCAGGCCGTGCCGAGCCCCAGGAGGCTGAACCCCGCCAGGAGGGCGAAGGTGGTTGTGGTGGAACGGGTCATAAGACCTCCGGAGAAAAGGGGATCAGCGGCTTCGAGTCCAGTCGGGTGCCTGGACTTGGGCCATGAGTCCCAGGGGACGAACCAAACGACCGAGCAGATCGCTGACCATCAGTCGCGAAGTCCCGGCCATGGATTGCGTGAAGGCGATCCAGCGCCCGTCCGGCGACCAGACGGGCGATTCAGAACTTCCGCTCCCCCGGGTGACGCGGACGCTCTTGCCTTCGCCGAGGTCATAGACGAAGACATCGAATTTCCCGGCGGATCTTGACTCGTAGGCGAT
>JARLGO010000347.1 GCA_031292655.1 Geothrix sp. | reverse complement strand
GGGCGGTTGTCCCCCAGGACCAGGTAGCCCGCACCGCAGGCCTGCTGCCCGCTTCCGCTGCGTTCCGGATGGACGACCCAGGGCTCTTCCTGCCGCTGGCCGTTGACCCACAGGTCCGGCCCACGCCAGGCCACCACGTCACCGGGCAGGCCCAGCACCCGCTTCACGGAAGGCCCCTTGGGCCCCTCCACCACCCAGATCTCGCCCCGCCGCGGCGCATGCCCGGCCCAGGTCCGCAGGGCCCAGCGCAGGTCCCCATCGGCGAGGGCCGGTTCCATGCTGTGCCCGGAGACGCGCACGGGATGCACCATCCCCAGGGGGGATAGGACCAGGGCCAGGGCCGTGAGGGGGATCCAGGGACGCATGATGGGCTGTGGGCGGTGGGAGAGGGGGCGCGGGCCGCAGGCCCGCATCGGCTTGAACCTACAGCCTACAGCCCAACCGCCATCCTCCGCCCCGTACCGTCCGCCAGGGCCACTTCCTTGAGGCGGGCGGGGGCGGGCACGAAGGGGGCGAGTTCGGCCAGCAGGCGCTGGGCCAGGGCCAGGGGGCCGTCCAGGCCCAGGTCCGAAAGCAACCTGCCCTGCAGCGGCGCCAGGCTGCGGTCCAGGGCCGCCTCCAGATCCCGGAAATCCACCACCACGTCGAAGCCGTCCAGGCCCTGCCGCGTGGCCACCACCTCCACGGTGTAGTCGTGGCCCTCCCAGCGGTCGCCGGCCTTGAAGACCACCGACAGGGTGCGGGTCACGGCGGCTTCAAAATGGAAAGAGGAAGGCGGTGTCAAGGTCGACTCCAGGGGCTGACTCCAGGTCGGGCCTTCAGTTTGTCATGGTGACGGCTACACTGGGCCTTCGAGTCCGCCATACCTGACAATAGGGATGCATAAACCGGGGGGATGGTGCCGCCTCCCCCTGTCGCAAGCTTGACCGCAAGGAGAGACCCCATGAAGGCCCTGGAAATCGCGCTGTTCTGGATCATGACCCTGGCCGCGGGCGCCTTCTTCGCCTGGACCATGCGCCAGCGCCTGGCCACGCTGAGGGCGGGTCTGCCGGACAACCGCTTCGACCGGCCCTGGGAACGGATGAAGGGCATCTTCACCCTGGTCCTGGGCCAGAAGCGGCTGCTGCGGGACAAGTACGCGGGCATCTACCACATCCTGATCTTCTACGGCTTCTGCGTGCTGAGCCTCCGCTCCCTGGGGCTCGTCGTCGAGGGGCTCTTCCCCGCCTTCCACCTGACCGAGGCCCTGGGCGGCTTCGGCCTGGGCTATCAGGCCACCAAGGATGTCTTCGAGGTGCTGGTGCTCCTGGGCCTGGGGCTTTCCGCCTTCCGGCGCCTGGTGATCAGGCCCTGGCGCCTGGAGAACTCCATGGACGCCTGGGCCACCCTCGGCCTCATCGGCAGCCTCATGATCACGGACCTGCTGGCGGACGGCGCCTTCGTGGCCATGCGTCATCCGACCTGGGCCGCCTGGTCGCCGGCCGGGACCCTGGTCGCCGGATGGCTGTCCGGGCTGGGCCCGGGCGGTCTGCTCGGCCTCTTCAAGACCATGTGGTGGCTGCACCTGGCGATCCTCTACACCTTCGCCAACTTCCTGCCCTACTCCAAGCACTTCCACGTGTTCACCTCGGTCTTCAACATCTACTTCCGCGACCTGGAGCCCCAGAAGAACCTCAAGCCCATGGACCTGGAGGCCGAGCACTTCGGCATCAACAAGATCCAGGACTTCACCTGGAAGCAGATGCTCGACTTCTACACCTGCGTGGAGTGCGGCCGCTGCCTGGAGAACTGCCCCACCACGCTCACCGGCAAGCCGCTCCGGCCCAAGGACTTCGGCAATGACCTGCGGGACTACCTGAAGGCCACCCCCCTCGATCAGATGGGCCAGGACCAGGCCGCGCCCGAGGACCGTCCGCTCATCGGCGGCCCGGTGCCCGAAGGGTCCGTGTGGAAGCTCGAGGAGGAACACGCGCCCTGGAGCAAGGCGCAGCTGGAGGGCTGGATCAGCCAGGACACCATCTGGGCCTGCACCAGCTGCGGCTACTGCGAGTGGGCCTGCCCCCTGCAGATCACCTTCGTGGACAAGCTCGTGGGCATGCGGCGCTACCTCACGCTGGAGGAAAGCAACTTCCCCGCCGAGGCGCAGACCGCCTTCAAGGGCATGGAGCGCCAGGGCAACCCCTGGAATTTCGCCCAGGCGGATCGCGCCAACTGGGCCACGGGCCTCGAGGTGCCCACCATGGCGGAGAACCCGGAGGCGGAGTACCTGTTCTGGGTGGGCTGCGCCGGTTCCTACGATGCGGCGGGACAGCGGGTCTCCCAGGCCCTGGTGAAGCTCCTGAAGGCGGCCCAGGTCTCCTTCGCCATCCTCGGCACCGAGGAGAGCTGCACCTGCGAATCCGCCCGGCGCCTGGGGAACGAGTACCTCTTCCAGACGGCCACGGAAACCAACGTGGAACTCCTCAAGGGTCACGGCGTGAAGAAGATCATCACCAACTGCCCCCACTGCCTCAACACGCTGAAGAACGAGTACCCCTCCTTCGGCGGCGACTTCGAGGTGGTGCACGGCACCGAGCTGGTGGCCAAGCTCATCTCTGAAGGCCGGCTCAAGCTGGAGCAGACCGTGGACGCGGACCTCACCTACCACGATCCCTGCTACCTCGCCCGCTACAACGGCCAGGTGGACGCCCCCCGGGCCATCCTCGACGCCATCCCCGGCGTGAAGGTCACCGAGATGGAAAAACACGGCGAGGCCACCATGTGCTGCGGCGCCGGCGGCGGGCGCTTCTGGCTGGAGGAGCACCTGGGCAAGCGCGTCAACCACGAGCGCTTCGAGCAGGCCCTGGAGACCAAGGCCTCCACCATCGCCGTGGGCTGCCCCTTCTGCAACGTCATGCTGAGCAACGCGGCGGGGGAGACGGGACACGAGGGGGTCGCCACCAAGGACGTGCTGGAACTGGCGGCCAAGGCGTTGAAGTAGCTTCTGCGGCAAAACGGGGCGC
>JARLGO010000346.1 GCA_031292655.1 Geothrix sp. | reverse complement strand
GAAGCCCACGATCTGCTTCTTGGCGTCCACCATCTCCATGGGCGGGAAGGTGCAGTCCGACCCGAACACCAGCCGGGGCGGGGCGGCCAGGAGGGGCAGGGCGGCGAGGGCGAAGGCGGCGAGGACCCGGCGGGTCTTCTGGAGCAGGTTCAGCATGGTCTCCTCCATGGGTCCGATCAGGGATGATGGGCGTCTTCCCGAAATTCTAGACCAGGAATGGCGGGAGTCCCGGACGGGGGCATGGGGAAGGTGTGATCCGGCGCGTCACAGGTCCGAGTCCGGGAAGAGCCCCGGCCCGACCCCGGGCCGCGGTGTCTTGGCCGGCGCGCGGAATTCATCCACCCGGATCAGCGACCCCGCCCGAATGCCCAGGAGGCGCAGCTTCCGGTCCAGGGGGACGCGCCTCAGACAGGTCCGGACGGCCTCGCGCAGGGCGTCGGCCTCGGCGATGGGGACCGCCAGGGCCTGATCGCGCGTGACCGTGGAGAAGTCCTCGTAGCGCAGCTTGAGGCCCACGGTCCGGGCCAGGAAGCCCTTGCGGGCGAGGTCCTCCGCCAGGCGCTCGCAGAGGTGGAGGAGGATGCGGGTGAGTTCCGCCCGGTCCTGCCGGGGATGGAGGTCGCGCTCGAAGGTGGTCTCGCGGCTGATGGACTTGGGCTCCCGCGAGGTCATCAGGGGCCGCTCGTCCCGCCCATGGGCCGCCTCGTGGAGCCAGGCGCCGTAGCTCTGGCCGAAGCGGTCCACCAGCCACGCCGGGTCGGCCTTGGCCAGTTCCCCGATGGTGCGGATCTGGAGGGCTTCCAGCTTGGCGCTGGCCTTGGGGCCGATGCCGTTGATGGCCGCGCAGGGCAGCGGCCAGATCCGGGCCGGGACATCCTCCAGGCCCAGCACCGTGAGGCCGTCGGGCTTCTGGAGTTCGGAGGCGAGCTTGGCGAGCAGCTTGTTGGGCGTCACGCCGATGGAACAGGAGAGGCCCGTGGCCTCGCGCACGGCGTCCTTGAGCCGCTGGGCGAGGGCCCGCGTTTCGCCGGGCACGTCCGTGAGGTCGAGGTAGATCTCGTCGATGCCCCGGTCCTCGATCCGGGGTGCGATGGCGGCCACGGCGGCCTTGAAGGTGCGGGAGACCCGGCTGTAGGTCTCGAAGTCGCCGGGCAGGAGGATCGCCTCGGGCGCCAGCGCGGCCGCCTTCATCAGGCCCATGCCCGAGCGCACGCCGAAGGCCCGGGCCTCGTAGGTGGCCGTGGTCACCACCCCCCGGCCCGCGTAGGTGCGCAGGCGCTGGAACCCTCCCGAATCCGCGGGGGCGGTGCGGCGGCCGCCGATGACCACGGGCTGCCCTCGCAGCTCCGGGTAACGAAGCAGCTCCACCGACGCGAAGTAGGCGTCCATGTCCAGGTGGGCGATGCGGCGGGGCTCGGTCGGTCCCCGACCATCGTCCGCCGTGGAATCGCCCGGGAGGGTCATCCCTGCGCCGCCCTCAGGTCGCTTGAGAAAACAAAATCAGGGGTTTGGGTCACGCGCACATCCTGAGAGGATGATAGCGAAAATATAACGAAGTCATGGATTTGAGGCAGGACCCAGGCCTCTTTTCCTGGAGGTGGTGGGAGTCCCTCCGCATCACCTCTGCGAGGTGACGCTCCGGCCGCGCGAAATGCTGGCACGCCGCTTAACGCTTTCGGCAGTCCACTGGACTGCCTCCAG
>JARLGO010000059.1 GCA_031292655.1 Geothrix sp. | reverse complement strand
GGGCGGCGTCGCCGGGACCACGGCGCCCAGGGCCACGAGCTCCTCCAGCAGGGCCGTCACCTGGTCCTCTCCCAGGTTCATCACCGAGGCGAGGGTCGGCACGTCCAGGGTTCCGTCCAGCCGCGAGAGCAGGTAGCCCTGCCGGGAGTCGAGGGGCAGGGCGGGATCCGCGCCCTCCCGGGGGCTGGGCTTCCAGGTCATCCCAAGAGCATAGGCGCGATGGCCGCAGAAGGCACCGGTCCGAGCGTTCGGGGGCGCTCTGACAGCCTTCTATGCCCGGCGATCCAGGGGCCTCACTCCTCCACCAGGCCCTTCAGCCAGGCCTTGCCCCGCAGCCGCTCGACGCTGGTCTCGGGAAAGAGGTCGAGGGGGCTCCTGCCTTCGAGGCCGAGGCGGGGCACGGCGGCGCAGGCGAAGCCCAGGCGGGCGCCCTCCTGGAGGCGCAGGGGGAGCTGGGCCACGGGCCGCACCTCGCCCGTGAGGCCCACCTCGCCCATGAAGAGGCACTTCTCGGCCAGCAGGCGGCCCCCGGCGCTGCTGCAGAGGGCGGCGATGACGGCGAGGTCCGCGGCGGGATCCTCGATCTCCAGGCCGCCCGCCACGTTCAGGTAGACGTCCCGGTCGTGGAGCTGCACGCCGCCCCGCCGTTCGGCCACGGCGCAGAGCATGGACAGCCGCTGTCCATCGATGCCCAGGGCCGTGCGGCGGGGGATGCCCAGGCCCGCGGAAGCGACCAGGGCCTGGATCTCCACCACCATGGGGCGCGTGCCGCTCAGCACCACCGTGGCGGCGCAGCCGGGCCGGGGCTCCGCGTCCAGGAAGAAGGGATTGCCCTCGGCGGGCACCAGGCCCTTTTCGGTCATGGCGAAGACACCCAGCTCGAAGGCCGCGCCAAAGCGGTTCTTCAGGGCCCGGAGCAGGCGGTGGTGATGGTGGCGGTCCCCCTCGAAGGCCAGCACGGTGTCCACCAGGTGCTCCAGCACCTTGGGTCCCGCCAGGCTGCCGTCCTTGGTCACGTGGCCCACCAGCACCAGGGGGGTGCCCGTGGCCTTGGCCCAGCGGGTGAGCAGGGCGGCGCAGCCGCGCACCTGGCTCACGCTGCCGGCGCTGCTTTCGAAGTCGGGATCGAAGAGGGTCTGGATGCTGTCCACCAGCAGCAGGCCGGGCTTCATGCGCTCGGCCTCCTCGAGGATGCGGCGCACGTCCGTTTCGGCCAGCAGGTGGATGCCGGGGTGCTCGGCGCCCAGGCGCTGGGCCCGCAGCTTGATCTGGCGTTCGCTCTCCTCGCCGCTGGCGTAGAGCACCGTGCCCGTCGAGGTGGCGGCCCACTGCAGCAGCAGGGTGGACTTGCCGATGCCCGGCTCGCCGCCCAGCAGGACCACCATGCCCGGCACCACGCCGCCCCCCAGCACCCGGTCCAGCTCCCGGATGCCCGTGGGGCCGCGCTGGGTGTCCGTGACGTCCACGTCGGGCAGGGCCACGGGACCGGCGTAGTGGCTCTGGGCGTAGGCGGAGCCGCTCCGCTGGAGGTCCCGCTTCAGGGCCCCGCGCACCTCCAGGACCGCATCCCAGGCGCCGCAGGCGGTGCATCTCCCCATGGCCTTGGGGTGGCGGGCGCCGCAGGCCGTGCACTCGAAGATGGAGGTGGCTTTCGCCATCAGTCGCGGATCGCGGTGCGGATGAAGGCCACGATGTCGTCGGTGCTGGTGCCGGGCTGGAACACCTCGCGGATGCCCGCCGCCTTCAGGGCCGGGATGTCGTCGTCCGGGATGATGCCGCCCGCGAAGACCAGGACGTCGTCCGCGCCCTGCTCCTTCAGCAGCCGCAGCACCTCGGGGAAGATCTGGTTGTGGGCCCCGCTGAGGATGCTCATGCCCAGCACCCGGGCATCCTCCTGGACCACGGCCGCCACGATCTGCTGGGGCGTCTGCCGGAGGCCCGTGTAGATCACCTCCATGCCCGCGTCACGAAGGGCCCGGGCCACGACCTTGGCCCCGCGGTCGTGCCCGTCGAGACCGGGCTTGGCGATGACGACGCGAATGGGCGCTTGGCTCATGGAAGCTCCTGTGGGGATTACCAGTCCTCAGTCTGCCTCAGCCCCTCGTAAAGGCCAATGGCCACGGCTTGGGCCAGGTTGAGGCTGCGGTGGTGGTCCCCCAGCATGGGGATGCGGACCAGGTGGTCCTTATGCGCGTCCAGGAGGTCCTCGGGCAGCCCCACGGTCTCCCGGCCGAACACCAGGCCGTCGCCGTAGGCCCAGGGCACCTGGGTGTGCCGCCGGTCGCCCTTGGTGCTGAAGAACCAGAGCCGCTTGGCGGGGTTCCGGGCCAGGAAGTCGCCCCAGTCGTCGTAGTGGGTGGGCTCCAGCTTTTCCCAGTAGTCCAGCCCCGCCCGGCGCAGGTAGTAGTCCGTGGTCTCGAAGCCCAGAGGGTGGATCAGGTGCAGGGTGGCGCCGTTGTTCACGCAGAGGCGGCCGATGCTGCCGGTATTCTGCGGGATCTCCGGCTGGTGCAAGATGATGTGGAACATGGGAGGTCCCCGATGACTGATTGCCTGTTTTGCAAGATCGCGCGGAAGGAGATCCCCGCCGCACTGGTCTACGAGGACGAGCAGCTGCTCGCCTTCAAGGACATCTTCCCCCAGGCGCCGGTACATCTGCTCATCATTCCAAAGGCCCACTGCGAAAGCCTCGGGGACCTCACCCCAGAGATCGCCGCCGCCACCGCCCGGATCCCCCAGGTGGCCGCGCGGCTTGCGGCCGAGCAGGGCGTCTCGGCCAGCGGCTGGCGCCTGCTCAGCAACAACGGTGCGGACGCCGGCCAGTCCGTGTTCCACCTGCACTTCCACCTGCTGGGGGGGAAGCCCCTGGGGGCCAAACTCTGCGTGTGACCTGCCGCTGGAGGACGTCGCCCCCGGCCTGGGTCAAAGCCTGCCCTCGACCCACCGGAGGACGCCGTCCAGGGTCTTGAAGTCCGCCACGGAGCGCGCCTCGAGGCCGGGGAATAGCTCCGTCGCCATCCGCGAGAGGGTGCTGCCCGGTCCCAGTTCGAGGAGCACGGTGCAGCCCCGTTCCTGCAGGGCCCGCAGACAGTCCCACCACCGGATCGGACGGTCCAGCTGGCGGAGGAGCACCTCCCGGGCCCGCTCCGCCGAGAGCACGGCGCTGCCATCGATGCCGGCCAGGACCGGGACGAGGGGGCGCGCCATCGGGGTCCCGGCCAGGATCGCGCCGAACGCCCCCAGCGCGGGTGTCATCAGCGGCGTGTGCGAGGCCACGGAAACGGCCAGGGGCGTCAGGCTGCCGCCCAGGGCCTGGGCCCGGTGCCCGAAGGCCGCCAGGGGGTCCGCCAGGCCCCCGACCACGGCCCGGTCCGGCCCGTTGATGATGGCCATCCAGACGCCGTGCCGGGCGCACAGGGACTCCAGGTCGGCCACCGGAATCCCCCGGACGGCCACCAGGCCATTGGGGCGCTCGCAGGCCCCGTCCATCCCTTCGGCGCGGCGCCGGGCCAGGGGGAAGAGGGCCTCCGGCTCAAGGGTTCCCGCGCAGGCATGGGCGGCCAGCTCGCCCACGCTGTAGCCCGCCAGCACCAGGGGAGCAGGCAGGCGCGGCGCCAGCTCCGCCCAGGCCGCCAGGGTGACGGCGCAGACCAGGGGCTGGGCGATGGCGTTCTCGAACAGCCGCTCCGGGGGGCCGCCCACCAGCTCGCGGGGATGGACCCCCAGCGTGGCCGCCGCCAGATCCAGCGTGGCCTCCGCCCGATCACCGCCCGCCAGGATGTCCAGCATGGCGGCGGATTGGGCCCCTTGGCCCGGGCACAGGATTCCCAGTCCCATCGCTAGTGCACCTCGCCTGAAATACCTGGATCAACGATGTGATGGCGAGGTGCACTTCCCCAGGGCAACGCACGCGTTGCCCTGGATCTAGGGTCATCGGGGCATAGCCCCTCTGGCGCCCCATCGCGCGGGTGCGCTGGGGCTGTCACCCCGCTGGGGGCACTGCCGTGCCCCCAGACCCCCGCCACGTGGTGCCCATAAGCAGGCCGAATGATCCAGATATTCCGCGCGGGCACCACTACCGGCCCTCCAGGTCCCGGAGGAACAGGGCCGCCGCCAGGACGTCCGCGGATCCGCCCGGCGACAGGTGGCGGCGGATGCAGTCCTGGTGCAGGGCGACGGCCTGGTCCCGCCAGCGCGGCTGGAAGACGCCACCGGCCTCGAGGAAGGCGCGAGTGGCCTGCTGGACGTGGATCAGGCCGGCCGGGCCGCCACGATGCAGGAGGTTGGTGTCCTCCAGGACCGCCATGACGGCAAAGAGGCACTGGATGCCCGCCTCCTCCGGGTCCGCCCCCCTCGATTCCGCCGCGTGGTAGGCGGGCAGGGCCACCTCGAGCAGGGTGGGAAAGCCCGCCGCGGCCTCGCTCCGGGCTCCGCGGGCCCCGTAGCGCGCCACGGCGCGGCTGCCATGGCTGGCGGGCAGGGGCGGCGGGGGGTCTTCCAGGTCCGGACCCCACAACCGGACCACGGTCTGGGCCAGACATGAGCCTTCCAGTGGCAGGCCATGGGCGCTGTTCCAGCCCGCGCCCGCCGCCAGGAGGCCCAGGGTGAAGATGGCGCCCCGGTGGGTGTTGACGCCCCCGGTCGCGCGGAGCATGGCCTCCTCGGCCCGCCGGCCCAGGTCCCGCAGCCGGTGGAAGGGGGCACCCCCCGCGCCCTCGTCGGCGAGGGTTTCAAAATAGCCCTGGAGGCTCTGGATGCTCCGATGGAAGGTCCCCAGGTCCATGTCGGCATGGGCCCCGGAGTCCACGGGACTCACCAGGCCCGGCTTGGGATACAGGCTGATCTCGGCCCGCAGGGCCCGCTGGGCGGCCTCCTCCACCCACACCGCCAGGTCATGCATGGGCGGGATCCTGGAGGGCCGACATCCAGGTGGCGCGGGGCAGCAGCGACACCCCGGACAGGGTCTTCACCAGCAGGGTGGCTGCACCCGAGGCCGCCTCCCGCCAGGCCACGGCCCCACCATCGGGCAGGACGAGCTCGCCATCGAGGCGCGGGCGGGTTCCCTCCTGAGAGACCAGGACCCCCAGGGCCAGGCGCAGCTGCTCCTCCGTGGCCGGGGCCAGGAGCAGGTCCAGGTCCGAATCCTCCCGCAGGTAGGAGAGGCCGGTCAGGGCCTGCCAGGCCGCGGATCCATAGACCCGGGCCTCCATCCCGGCCGCCGCGAAGCGGGCGGCCAGACGCTGGAGGGTCGGTGCCCAGGGGCCCGGCACGCAGGGCCGCACCTCCTCCAGGGACAGGGGCGGCCGACTGCGGCTGACGTCGGACACCGCCACGGCGAACCCGATGCGGCGCTTGTCGGGCAGGGCCAGCCCCAGGCTCAGGCGCTCCTTTTCCGCCGGCGCGGGATGGCGGGCCACGATGAAGGGCCGCCCGGCTTCCATGTGGCGCCGGACTTCCCCCAGGTCCGGCAGGGGGGTCTCCCTCCGGAGCCAGACCCAGTCATGGCGGTGGAAGGGCTCAGCCGCGCGCATCCGACCGCACCCGTTCCGCGACGGACCGCGCCAGCTGGCGGCCGCCCCGGCTGTCGCCCAGCACCCGGCGGCGCTCCCGGGTGGAAGGCAGGCGCAGGGCCCCGTCGAGATGCGCCTCAAGATCCCCCTCCCAGAGCTCCTCGACGGCCCCCATGCGGAGGTAGTTCGCCACGCCCGGGGCGAAGACCGGCGAGGTGGCGCTGAGGGACTCCAGGCGCTCCAGGGGGATCTTGGTGATGCGCGCCATGGCGGGCAGGTTCATGACGCCGATCTCGGCTTCCGGCAGGGCGAAGCAGAGGTCCGCCAGCAGGCCCGTGGCGAGGAACCCCCCGCTGACGGCCCGGGACCAGACCAGGGAGACCACCGGATGGCCCATGCGCTTGGCCAGGTCGATGGTCTTGGCCAGGTGCGCCAGGTAGGCGTTGATCCCCAGCATCTCGTCCCGGCGGCTGAGGCGCTGGCCGGTGGTGGCCACCAGGAGCAGGATGGGGCGCTGGGGCGCGGTCCTGATCACGTCGAGCACGTCGTGGGCCATGGCCAGGGCCAGTTCGACGCCGATCTCCACCTCCTCCGAGGTGCCGAGGACGGCCACGGCGGCCCCGCGGCAGGTGCCGCTGCCGTGGAAGTAGGTGTCCTCGAAGGCCACCGAGTGGCCGGCGGGGAAGAGGCGCTCCAGGAGCGTTCGGATGTCCATGCTCACCCCCGCCTTTCGCCGACCTGGGCCAGGAAGGCCCGGGTCTCCAGGAGGGGCAGGGACTGGGCGTCCTCGATCCCGAGGCGGGTCCAGATCTCGATGGATTCGCGGCAGTCGCCGAACCGTTCGAGCCGTCCCTGGAGGCGGGCATGCTCGGCTTCGAGGGCCTCCAGGCCGAAGGCGGGGCGGGTGTCCAGCAGGGCGAGGGCCGCCTCGCGGAAGGCGGGGAGGCTGTCCTCCACCAGCCGCGTCGCCTCCCCCAGCAGGTAGCGATGCTTGCCGCCGACGGTGCGCCAGACCAGGGCGCGGTCGCGGGAATCGAATTCCTCGACGCCCCGGCTCGCCTCGATCACCTCGGGGCCCGAGAGGCCCAGGCGGCCCTCCTCGCTCATGACCACGGCATCGCAGAGGGCGGCCACGATGCCCATGCCGCCGAAACAGCCGAACTGCCCGCCGTCCAGGACGATCACCGGGATCCCGGCCGTGCGCACGGCGAGCACCGCATGCATGACCTCCGACACGGCCACGAGGCCCGCATTGGCCTCGTGCAGCCGCACGCCGCCGGTTTCCAGGAGCAGGAGCACCGCCTCGGGCCGGGTGACCAGCGCGCGCTCCAGCAGGCCCACCAGCTTGGCGCCGTGGACCTCGCCCACGGCCCCGCCCATGAAGATGCCTTCCTGCGCCGCCGCCAGCACCGCATGCCCGGCCAATCGTCCGGACCCCACGAGGATGCCGTCGTCGAAGGCCCCGGGCTGGTCCAGCTGCTTGAGGTGGGGCGAGGAGACCCGGTCCGAGGGCGGCAGGAACTCCTGGAAGCTGCCCGCGTCCAGTAGGGCGGCCATGCGCTCCCGGGCCGAGGCCTCGTAGTAGCTGTGGTTCATGCGGAGCCCCCCTTGAACGCGTCCCAGGCCTGTTCCAGGCGCAGGGAGACCACGGCGGGGGTGGCCCCCACATCGTTGATGGAGAGGCGCACGCCGCCGGGCCTGTGGCGGGCCACGAAATCGTCCATCACCGCCTGCCAGATGGTTCCGAAACCCGTGGCCGCCGTGAGGACCTGGATGGTGCAGCGGTCCTCCGGCCCTGCGGCCTCCACCAGGATCTCCAGGTTGCCGGAGCCCACCACGCCCGCGATCACCGCGGACCGGGCGGAGGGGACGGGAAGGCCGTCTTGGTATTCGAAGGTGAGGGATTCCATCTTGGCCTACCAGTTCCGGAAGCGTTTGGGGGGGTCGTAGAGTCCCCCGGAGGCGCGGACCAGATCCTTGATGGACCGGGCCGCCAGGAGATCCCGGGTCGCCAGGCGCGGGTTGATGCCCAGGTCCTCGGGCCGGCGCACGATGCCCCGGTCCCGGAGGTTTTCCACCATCCGTTTGTCCCGGGCCAGGCCGACCTGGGTGTAGCCGGCCACCCCGCGGATGGCCTGCTCGCGTTCCTCGGCGGTCTGGCACAGCAGCAGGTTGGCGATGCCCTCTTCGGTCACGATGTGGGTCACGTCGTCGCCGTAGATCATCACCGGGGGCAGGGCCATGCCGGCGCTCTGACCCACCTCCCAGGCATCCAGGCGCTCGACGAAGGCGGGCTCCATGTGCTCCCGGAAGGTCTCCACGGTCTGGACCACCAGTTTCCGCCCCCGGGGCATCCCGGGGTTTCGCGCATCCTCCCGGCCCGCCTTCAGCCAGGCGGGGGAGGCATGCCGGCGGCCCCGGGCATCGGAGCCCATGTTTGGCGCGCCGCCGAACCCGGCGATGCGGCCCTTGGTGGCCGTGGAACTGTTGCCCGCGAGGTCGATCTGCAGGGTCGAGCCGATGAAGAGGTCGCAGGCATAGTGGCCCGCCACCTGGGAGAAGGCCCGGTTGGAGCGCATGGAGCCGTCGGGGCCCACGAAGAAGATATCGGGCCGGGCGGCCACGTAGTGCTCCATGCCCACTTCCGAACCGAAGCAGTGGACCGATTCCACGAAGCCGGCCTCGATGGCGGGGATGAGCGTGGGATGCGGGTTGAGGGCCCAGTGGGTGCAGATCTTCCCGCGCAGGCCCAGCTCGGCGGCATAGGTGGGCAGCAGCAGCTCGATGGCGGCGGTGTCGAAGCCGATCCCGTGGTTGAGGCGGGTGATCCCGTATTCCGCGTAGATGCCCTTGATGGCCATCATCGCCATGAGCACCTGGATCTCGGAGATCTGGGCCGGGTCCCGGGTGAAGAGGGGCTCCACGTAGTGGGGCGTGGGGGCCTGCACCACGAAATTCACCCACCCGGCCGGGATGTCCACCCGGGGCACCTGGTCCACCAGCTCGTTGACCTGGGCGATGACGAGGCCGTTCTTGAAGGCCGTGGCCTCCACGATGGCGGGCGTGTCCTCGGTGTTGGGGCCGGTGTACAGGTTGCCCTCGGCATCGGCCGCCTGCGCGGCGATGAGGGCGACCTGGGGGGTCAGATCGATGAAGTAGCGGCCGAACAGTTCCAGGTAGGTGTGGATGGCCCCGATCTGGATGCGGCCCCCTTCCACCAGCTTGGCCAGCCGGCCCGCCTGGGGGCCGGAAAACGAGAAATCGATGCGGGCCACCTGGCCCCGCTCGATGAGGTCCACGTGGGAGGGCAGGGCCAGCACGGACTGGACCAGGTGCAGCTCGCGGATCTTCGCGGGATCCGTCGCCGCCAGGGACTTGGACAGGAAGTCCGCCTGCTTCTGGTTGTTGCCTTCGATGCAGACCCGGTCCCCCGGCTCGATGACCGCCTCGAGCAGCTCGATGATCTTCTGCCGGGGGACGATGCGCCCCCCGGCGGCGGCCATGCCCCGGGCCACCCGCCCTTCACGGCTCTTCGCAGCGCGGGACCAGTCCCCGTTCATCCGCAGCTCCCCCATCAACCGAAGATGGCCTTGACCGCCAGGTAGAGGACCGAGGGGCCCATCAGGCAGCCGAGGCCCGTGTGGAAGGTGGCCACCAGGGCGCCGTAGGGCACCAGGCGCCGGTCCGTGGCGGCCAGCCCCGCGCTCACCCCGCTCACGGTGCCCGCCAGGCCGCCGAACACCATGGCTCCCCGGGGGGTGGTGAGGCGCATGAACTTCGCCAGGGCCGGCGTGACGATCATGACGATGATGGCCTTCACCACGCCGGTGGCGATGCTGAGCGCCATGACGTCCGAGGTCGCGCCGATGGCCGCTCCGGTGACGGGTCCCACGATGTAGGTCACGGCCCCGGCGCCGATGGTGGTCAGGGCGACGGGATCGGTGTAGCCCCATGCGCGGGCGACGATGACGCCGAAGATGAAGGGGATCACGGTGCCCAGGAACAGCGACAGCACGCCCAGCCACCCGGCCTTCTTGGCAAGCACGGGATCCACCTCGAAGGCCGTGGCCACGATGGTGAAGTCCCGGAACATGGCGCCGCCCAGGAGGCCCATGCCCGCGAACAGGGGCAGGTCCGCCAGCCCCCGCTTGCCCCCGGTCAGGACGCCGCCCCAGTAGGCCAGGGCGAGGCCGATCAGGACGGCGAAGGCCGAGCCGTGGATGCGCCCCCGGGTCAGGCGCTGGGAGAGGACGTTGGAAAACCAGGTCACCAGGCCCACGAAGGCGAAGGCGGCCAGGAGCCCGTTCTCGAGGATGGCGTGCTTGATGAATGCAAACATGGTCGTGGCTCCCGGTCAGACTGGCGGCGTGTTGGGGTTTTCGGCGGCCCAGGCGTCATCCGCCGCGTTGCGGGTGAGGCGATTGATCACCGAAATGGTCACGACGCACAGGGCCACGCTCCCCACGGCGGCCAGCAGGGCGATGCGCCCCCCCCGCAGGGCCACCAGGGTGTTCTGGGTGGCGGCCATGGCCACCACCACCGGGATGTACATCGCGCCCCAGTAGTGCACCCCGTTGAGGGTGGCCGGGGCCAGCAGCTCCCGCTTCCCGAGCGCCAGGCGCGCGAAGATGAGCAGCAGCATGGCGATGCCGACGCCGCCCACGTTGGCTTTGACGCCGATCAGCTTCCCAAGAATGTCGCCGAGGGTCACCCCCAGCAGGAAGCAGACAGACAAGAGCGCTGTCCCCAGGATGACCATGGTCCACCCCCTTTACGTGCCCCGACGTTTTCCGGATTCAAGTGCTTGATGTGGAAACGATGCTGGGGGAGGGGCGGGGGCCGATCAATCAAGCCCCGGGGTGAATCGTTACTCTTAGGGTAAGTTTTCTCGATCCGGAGGCCGCCGGGCCTCGCTATCGCTCGCCGCTCCGTTCGGGAACGGCGACCTCCAGGGACCGGCCCCAGGCCTTCCCGCCCCCCCGACAGACCGCCGACAGGGCGAGGATGTTGGGATCCCGCTCCCGGACGCGCATGAAGGCCAGGCCGATGGTCTGCCGCAGGCGGTAGGGCGCCGCCAGCGGCACCAGCTGTACCCGGTCGCCCAGCACTTCCCGGACCCGCCCGGGCAGCAGGGTGTAGCCCACGCCGCCCGCCACCAGGTTCATCAGGGTGTAGATGTCCCCCACCCGCGTGACCAGGTTGGGGGCGTAGCCGGCCAGGCGGAAGATCTCGGTGAAGCTCTCGGACGTCGCGAACCCTTCCGACAGCGACACGAAGTTCGCCTCGGCGAACTCGCGCAGGTCGATCTCCTCCCGCTGCCCTTTCGGGTCGCCGGCCGGAAGGGCGAAGTAGATGTCGTCCTCGAACAGGGGGATGGTCTGCAGGTCGTTGGCCGGTCTGGGCAGGCCCATCAGCACCGCGTCCACCTGGGAGGTCCGCAGCTTCGCCAGCAGGTCCGCATTGGATCCGAGCACCAGGTCGATCTGCAGTTCCGGCCGCCGGAGCTTGATCTCCATGATCACCTGGGGGACCACGCGCGTCGTCAGCGAGTAGATCGAGCCCAGGCGGAACTGGCCGGCGGCGAATCCGGCGGCGGCGCGGGTGGCCGAGACGCCGCGCACCATCCGGTCGAGGACCTCCCGGGCCGTTTCCTCCAGCAGGAAGGCCGCGGGCGTGGGGGAGAGGTTGCGCCCCTCGTGCCGGAAGAGCTGGCAGCGCAGCCCCTCTTCGAGTGAGTGGAGCGCCCGGTGCACGCTGACCGCGCTGATTTCCAGGAGCTCGGAGGTGCGGCTGAGATTTCCCGCTTTCATGAACGCCGAGAAGATCTCCAGCTTCCGGAAGGTGATCTCGTCGTCAATGCGGACCTTCATGGCCCTCCCTCTCCTTGAAGGCCAGGAGGCACGCGTAATTGTGCGCCGTGGTGGGGGCCTCCAGCTCCTTCTCCCAGTAGCCGAGGCACTGGCGCCCGGAAAACCCCGCCGCCGACAGCAGCTCGAGGTGGCGCGGCACGGTGAAGCGCCCCGGCTCGTAGTCGTGGGTGGTGTCCTCCGGCTTCACGAAGTCCCCGTTCAGGAGGATCCCGCCCCCTTCCAGGAGGCGATGGCAGTCGGAGTAGACCTTCGCGGTCCAGGCCTCGGCCCCGAGGTCATGCAGGGCCCAGGTGGACACGATGGCCCCGACGGGGCGCTGCACCAGGCTCGTCCAGTCCCCCTGGAGGAGGTCCCCGGCGGTCAGGGTGACCCTCGGGCCGAAGGGGCGGAGGCGCTCCGCGGCCAGATCGAGCATGGGCCGGCTGAAGTCCAGCCCCTCGTAGTGGACGTCCGGCCGCCGGCGCAACAGGCGCTCGGCGAAGTAGGCGGGGCCGACGCCCAGCTCCAGCACCCGCGGATGGGGCAGCGGGTGCCGCTCGAGCATCCCCAGCATGGTGGCGAAGAGGGCCTCCCGGGGGGGCGAGGGGGTGAAGCGGTCGGCCCAGTCCCGCGCGTAGGCGGCGTCGTGGAATTCGTGCAGCACGCCCACGAACCGCCGCTCCGGAGCGGCGCCGGGAGACCCGGGTGCAGGGGAAGACGATGGGTCCATGGCCACCTCGGAGCCCATCATAGACGCCCCCAAATGCGAGTCCGGCTCTGTTTTTTTTCGCCGGGAGCCGCCCCCAGGGACCCGGGCGACGGCCCATGCGCATGAGATTCGGCCCATGGGGGCGGGAAACGATCTTTCTCGCATCATTTTCGTTTTTATTTTCACTTGTTGAAAACAGTGGTCTTTCTACACTTTGAAGTGGTTCTCAGTGGAGAAAAATGGTCTGAAGTGGATTTAAGTGGTCTCACTTCGATTCGATTTCCCTTCTGGGTGGCTGGTTGAAAGGCGATACCGGTGTTGCGATTCCGCGGAAACTCACCGGCCACAGTGGATGAGAAGGGGCGCCTCAAGCTCCCCACCTCCTTCAAGGCCGAGATGGAGACCTTCGCCCAGGGCGAGGGGGGCGGGGCCCTGCGGCACTACCTGACCTCCCTGGATGGCCGCTCGGCCCGCCTCTATCCCCTGCCGGTCTGGGAGGCCATCGAGGCCCGCCTGGCCGCCCTCCCCTCCACCAGCCCCGCCAAGCGCAAATTCCTGGAGACCACGGCCTACTTCGGCAGCGAGGTGGAGCCCGATGCCCAGGGCCGCTTCGTCATCCCGCCCATTCTTCGCGAGGCCGCCCAGTTGACCGGCGAGGTGGTGGTGCTGGGGCAGATGGACCACCTGGCCCTCTGGAACAAGGCCGGCTTCGAGCGGCGGCTGGCGGCGGAGCCCCTGGGCGCCGAGGACCTGGCCCAGCTCGCGGATCTGGGGATCTGATGATGACCGTCCCCCCTCCCGTCCACGTTCCGGTCCTCCTCCAGGAGGTCCTGGACCACCTGCCCCTGCCTCCGGCGGCCCGGATCCTGGATCTCACCTTGGGCCTGGGGGGGCATGCGGAGGCCCTGCTGGCCCAGGCGGACGCCGGGGCCCGGTACTTGGGCGTGGACCGGGATCCCGAGGCCCGGGCCCTGGCGATCCAGCGGCTGGGCCGGGATGCCCGGTTCAGCATCCTGGCCTGCGCCTATGAGGACCTGTGGGAGGACCCGCATTTCCTGGCCTGGCGCGCGGCCCAGGCCCCGGAGGGCTTCGACGCCATCCTGGCGGACCTCGGCGTGTCCACCCTCCAGCTGCGCACCCCGGAACGGGGTTTCAGCTTCCGGGACGAGGGGCCCCTCGACATGCGGATGGACCCGGAGCACGGGCTGTCGGCCCGGGCCTGGATCGCCGAGCAGACCGACGAGAGCCTGGCCGATGCGATCTACCAGTACGGGGAGGAGCGGGCCAGCCGACCCATCGCCCGGGCCATCCTCAGGGCCCTCCAGGAAGACCGCCTGAGCACCACCCGCGACCTGGCCCGGGCGGTCTACACCGTGATCCCCCGCGAGCCCGCCAAGCGGAAGGGGCACAGCGATCCCGCCACCCGGACCTTCCAGGCCATCCGCATCGCCGTGAACGGCGAGCTGGACCGCCTGGCCGCCTCGCTGGAATCCGCCGTGACCCACCTGCGCCCCGGCGGGCGCCTCGCGGTCATCAGCTTCCACAGCCTGGAGGACCGCATCGTCAAGCAGACCCTGCGCCGCCTCGCGGGCATCTACGACGGGCCGGGCCGCACCGCCCCGGTCGAGCTCCCCAAGATTCTGAAGCTCATCCGCGCCGGTGGCATCGCCCCCGGCGAAGCCGAAGCCGCCGCCAACCCCCCCTCCCGTTCGGCCCGCCTGCGCGTGGCCGAGCGGCTTCCGTGATCGAGGTCCCCATGGTTGCTAGAATCCAGCAGAATGCCCCCGCCCCCACCCGGATGGTGGAAAGCGAGGGCATTTTGCGCATGCTGCTGCTGGTGCTGGCCCTGGCCATGCCCCTGGCCACCCTCGCCTACCTCAAGATCCAGAGCACCCGGCTGAGCTATGCCATGAGCGACATCAAGGACCGCATCCGCAAGGAGGAGGAGCTGCAGCGCAAGCTCATGCTGGAGCGCAGCCGCTACCAGCGGGAGGAGGAGGTCCAGGTCTACGCCCAGAAGGCCGGGCTCCAGCCGCGCAAGCAGGGCCACCTGATCCAGCGGGTCTTCACGCCCGAGGACCAGCGCCTCGCCAAGCTCCGGCCCGTGTCGTCGGATGGGCTGTAATGGGCTGTGGGCGATGGGCTGTGGGCTGTAGAGGGCCGTTCCATTCTGGTCGTGCGTTGGAGGCCAGGGGCTTCTTTCCCACAGCCCGCAGCCCACGGCCCTGATGGCTATGGGCTGTAGGCGGCCGCTCCCGGCCTCAGTCTTAGTATGGAACCTCTACCTTCTTTCCCACAGCCCACAGCCCACAGCCCAGTAGGCTGTAGGGGGGCCGTTCACTTCCGATGATCCGCTCCCGGTTGTTCGTTGGAACCGCCGCCTGCTTTTCCCATAGCCCACAGCCCACAGCCGACAGCCTATCCGTGCCCCTCCGCTTCGCCACTGAATCCCGCGCCTCCAGACGCCTCCTGGGCCGGCAGGATCCCCAGGATCTGCTGGACCGCCGCATGCCCTGGATCATGGGGGCCATGGCCTTCTGGGCCCTGTTCATCCTGTTGAGGCTGATCTGGCTGCAGGGGGTCGAACACAAGCGCTACCAGGCCAAGGCGGAGCAGCAGCACTCGACCACCATCCCCATACCGCCCATCCGGGGAGAGCTGCGGGATCGCCGCGGCGAGCCCCTGGCCATCTCGATCAAGGTGGAGAGCCTCTTTGCCGATCCCCGCGTGTTCTACCCGGAATACAAGGCGGGCCGGGGCGAGGAGCGGCAGTGGGGCAACCCCGATCGCAAGGCCGCCGCCGAGGTGGCCGCGAAGCTGGCGCCGCTCCTGGAGCAGACCAGGGGGCAGGTGCTGGAAAAGCTGCTGCGGAAGAAGACCTTCGTCTACCTGGAACGCCATCTCCCCCCCATGAAGGTGGCCGCCATCCGGGCCCTGGACCTGGACGGCATCGAATTCCAGCCGGAAAGCCAGCGCTTCTATCCCCGGGGCAGCCTGGCCGCGCAGATCCTGGGGTTCACGAACATCGACGGGGTGGGCCAGCTGGGCATCGAGCAGACCTATGACCATCAGCTGGCGGGCCTGAAGGGGGAGCTCATCGCCCCCCGGGACGCCCACGGCAAGCTGCTCATCTTCCAGGAGAACTACAGCCAGGTGCCCGTGAACGGGGCCTCGCTGCAGCTCAGCATCGACGCCTCGATCCAGCACATCGTCGAGGACGCGCTGGAGGAGGGCATGCGCCTTTCCAGGCCCCACACGGCCTATGCCGTGGTGGTGGATCCCCAGACCGGCGAGATCCTGGCCATGGCCGGCACCCCCACCTTCGATCCCAACCACATCCTGCCCAAGAAGTTCCGCAACCGGGCCGAGTCCGAGCTGTCGGCCGGGGAGCAGGAGGAGCTGCACCGCGAGCTGGAGCGGCAGAAGGCCGCCCGCAAGGTCCATCCCGTGGAGGATGTCTACGAGCCGGGCTCCACCATGAAGATCTTCACCGCCGCCATCGCCCTGGAGGAGCGCAAGGTGCACCTGGGGGAGCGCATCGATTGCATGGGCGGGCACTGGCTCTACAGCCCCAAGGTGCCGCCCATCACGGATACCCACCACTACGGGGTGCTCTCCTTCGAAGAGGTCCTGTGGCTGAGCTCCAACGTCGGCGCCGCCAAGATCGGCACCCGCCTGGATCCGGCGGTCCACTACCAGTACTTGCGCAAGTTCGGCTTCGGGGACCCCACGGGCCTGAACTTCCCCGGCGAGAGCCCGGGCCGCCTCATCGCGCCGGACCGCTGGAGCGTCCCCACCCAGTACACCTTCTCCTACGGCTACGGCCTCAGCACCACGCCCCTCCAGATCCTCATGGCCGGCTGCGCCCTGGCCAACGGCGGCAAGCTCATGCAGCCGATCCTCGTGCAGCGCATCTACAACGACAAGGGCCTCCTGCTCAAGGAATTCAAGCCCACCGTGCGCGGGCAGGTGCTGAGCGAGGAGACCGCGAACCTCATGAAGGAGGCGCTCAAGGGCGTGATCACCCAGGGCACGGGCAAGCGGGCCAAGCTCGACAACGGCGTGGAGGCCTTCGGCAAGACCGGGACCAGCCGCAAGCTCATCGACGGCAAGTACGATCCCCGGCGCCACTACGCCTCGTTCATGGGCTTCTTCCCGGCCGACAAGCCCCAGTACGGCGTGCTGGTGATGCTCGACGATCCCGCGGGCGACACCACCGGCGGCGACGTGGCGGCCCCCCTCTTCAAGCGCATCGGCGACGGCATCATGCGCTTCCGGGAGACCTCCCCCGACCCGGACCGCGAGCCGGATCTCAAGCTCTCCCTGCGGGATTGGCCCGTGAGCGAGACAGACGAGGCGGCCGTGCACGTGGAGATGGGTCGCGTCCCGGATCTGCAGGGGCTCACCCTCAAGGCCGCCATCCACCGCGTGGTGCTGGTGGGCGGGACCCCCAGGGTGGAGGCCTCGCCCGGCCGGACGGCCACCGTGGTGGTCGGGCAGGACCCCGGGGCGGGCACCCCCCTGGAACCCGGGGCCATCGTGAAGATCAAGGCGGGAGCACCATGAACCTCGACGCGCTCATCGACGGGATGGCCATTCGGCATTCGGGACCGGATGTGGAGGTGGTGGACCTCACCAGCGACAGCCGCGAAGTGGCTCCGGGCTGGGCCTTCCTGGCCCTGAGGGGCGAAAAGGCCGACGGCGCCGCCTTCGTGCCGCAGGCGCTGGGCCGGGGCGCCTGCGCCGTGATCTCGGAGTCGCCGGTCGAAGTGCCCGAAGGGGTCGCCGCCTGCAGCTTCCTGGCCGACCCCCGCCTGCGCATGGCCGAGATGGCGCGGCGGCTGCATGGCACGCCCGACGAGCGCCTCTCCCTCATCGGCGTCACAGGCACCAATGGCAAAACCACCACCACCACCCTCATCCGCCAGCTGTTGCGGGGTGCGGGCATCGGATGCGGCCTGGTGGGCACGGTCCTGAACGCGGCGGGCGAGGCGGAAGAGGAGGCCGTCCGCACCACGCCGGAAAGCCCTGCCTTCTACCGGTGGCTGCGACGCAGCGTGGAGGCGGGCGACGCGGCTTCGGCCGTGGAGGTGAGCAGCCACGCCCTCTGCCTGGGGCGGGTCCATGGGGCCCTCTTCAAGGTGGGCGTGTTCACGAACCTGACCCAGGACCACCTGGACTACCACGGCACCCTGGAGGCCTACTTCGAGGCCAAGGCCCGGCTCCGCGCCCAGAGCGACCGGTTCCTGGTGAACGTGGATGATCCCTACGGCCGCCGCCTACTGGAAGGGGGCCGCTGCTGGGGCTATGCCCTCGATTGCGAGGCGGACTACCGGGCCACGGACCTGGTGCTGGGACCCACGGGCACCCGCTTCCGGCTGCGGGGCCTGCAGGGTGATTTCCTGGTGGAAAGCCCGCTGCTGGGCCGCTTCAATGCCTACAACCTGCTGGCGGCCCTGGCCGCCTGCGCCGAGGCCGGCTTCGACCTCAACCGCCTGGTGCCCGCGGTATCGAAGGTGACGGGGGCCCCGGGCCGCCTGGAGCGGGTGGACTGCGGCCAGCCCTTCGGCGTGATGGTGGACTACGCCCACACCCCCGACGCCCTGGAGAAGCTGCTGACGGAAGGCAGGCGCCTGCTCAGGCCCGGCGGCCGGCTACACGTGCTCTTCGGCTGCGGCGGCGACCGCGACCGGACCAAGCGCCCCCTCATGGCCGCCGCCGTGGCGGCCGGCGCGGACGTGCTCTGGCACACCAGCGACAACCCCCGCACCGAGAACCCCGAGCACATCCTGGATGACGCCGCGCCGGGCATACCCGAGGCGCTCCGCAAGGACCCGGCCCGCTACCACCGGGACGCCGACCGCCGGGAGTCCGTGCGCCGGGCCCTCGCGGACTGCCGCCCGGGCGACCTGCTCCTGCTGGCGGGCAAGGGCCACGAGCCCTACCAGGAGATCCACGGCGTGAAGCACCCCTACAGCGACCGCGCCGCCGTGGAAGCCGCGCTCGGGGATCGGGCGGAGGGGAAAGCATGACGCGCCTGCGCAAGGTCACGGGTCCCAACGACCCGGCCCTCCGCGAGGCGGCCGAGATCCTGCGGGGAGGTGGCCTGGTGGCCTTCCCCACGGAAACGGTCTACGGCCTGGGCGCCGATGGCCTCAACCCCGAGGCCGTGGCCCGCATCTATGCCGCCAAGGGCCGGCCCGCCACGAATCCCGTGATCCTGCACGTGGCCGACGCCGAGGGGGCGCAGCCGCTGGTCTCCCGTTGGCCCGAGGCGGCGCGGATCCTGGCGGAACGCTACTGGCCGGGCCCGCTGACGCTGGTGCTCCCGGCTTCGCCCCTCGTGCCTTCCATCGTCCGCGCGGGCGGTCCATCCGTCGCCCTGCGCTGTCCCGCCCATCCCGTGGCCCAGGCCCTGATCCGCGCCATGGGACGGCCACTGGCGGCCCCGAGCGCCAACCGCAGCCAGCAGCTGTCCCCCACCCTGGCCGAGCACGTGGCCTCCAGCCTGGGCGGGGCCGTCGATCTGATCCTGGACGGGGGTCCCACCCAGGCGGGTCTCGAATCCACCATCCTGGACCTGAGCGGGAACCGGCCCCGGATCCTGCGCCCAGGCCCCGTCCCGCCCGCGGAGCTCGAGGCCCTCCTGGGCCCCGTGGACATCTGGGAGGGGGCGATCGGGGCCGGAGCCAGGCAGGAGGCGCCGGGCATGGCCGAGCGCCACTACGCGCCCCGGGCCCGGCTCGAACTGGTCGCCCCCGGCGCGGGCCTGCCCCCGACCCCCGATCCGGTGGCCTACGTGGGGATCGGCGCGCTGCCGGTCCTGCCCCCCGGCGTCCGGGGCGTGCTCCTGCCCCTGGACGCGGAGGCCGTGGCGGCCCGGCTCTACGCGCTGCTCCACGAACTGGACGACGCCGGCTTCGCGCGCATCGTCATGGAGCGGCCCCCGGGGGACGAGGCCTGGCTGGCCGTCCGGGACCGCCTGCAGCGGGCTTCCGCAAAGGAGATGGCATGAGCCTCTGGTCCCTGTTCCAGGCCGCCTCCCAGGTGGGCGGCGAGATCCTCGGGGACGGCGCGGTGGTGCCGTCCTCGCTGTCGCTGGATACCCGCACCCTCCAGCCCGGCGCCTGCTTCGTGGCCCTGCGGGCCGAGCGGGACGGCCACGCCTTCGCCCTGGAGGCCGTGGCGAAGGGCGCCGGGGCCTTGTTGGTGGATCATCCTCTGGACAGCGACTGTCCCCAACTCGTGGTGCCCGATACGCTCGTCGCCCTCCAGCGCTGGGGGCAGGCGCGCCTGGCCGCGGTGCGGCCGAAGGCCGTGTTCGGCGTCACGGGCAGCGTGGGGAAGACCAGCACCAAGGAGCTGCTGGCCGCCGCCGTGGGCGGCTGGAAGACCCCCGGGAACCGCAACAACACGCTGGGCCTGCCCGAGGCCCTGGCCACCCTGCCCGAGGGCTTGAGCTCGGCCGTGCTGGAAATGGGCATGAGCACGCCCGGGGAGATCCGGCGGCTCACGGAGATCGCACCCCTGGATGCGGGCCTGATCACCATGATCGGCACGGCCCACGCCGAGAATTTCACCGAGGGCCAGCAGGGCATCGCCCAGGCCAAGGGCGAACTGGTGGCCGGGCTCCGGCGCGGCGGGATCTGGGCCCACCCGGCGGACGATCCATGGTGCCGCTGGATCGCCGCGCAGCCCTGGGCCCGCCATGCCGAGGCGCTGCCGGTGGGGGAAGGCGCATCCTTCTGCCTGGAGGCGCCGGAGTCCCTCGGCGCCGCCGGCGGGGCCTTTCATCTGCGGACCCCCTCGGGCACCCTTCCGATCCGCCTCCAGCTGCCGGGCGAGCACCAGCTCCGAAATGCGGCCCTGGCCGCCGCCCTGGCCATCCGGCTGGGGCAGGATCCGGAACGGGTGGCCAGGGGACTCGGTGCGGTGGTGCCGGGGGAGGGACGGGGCCGGATCCACGACCTGCCCGGGGGTGGCTGCCTCCTGGACGAGACCTACAACGCCAGCCCGGATTCCATTCTGGCCTGCGCCCGGGCCCTCCTGCGGCTGCCGGGTGGAGAGGCTGTGGCCGTGCTGGGATCCATGCGGGAGCTGGGCCCGGAGGCCTCGAAGATCCACCGGGAGACGGGCGCCGCCCTGAAGGGGCTGGGCCTCTCCCGCCTCTGGGCCTACGGCGACTTCGCGGGGGACTATGCGGAAGGGTTCGGCCTGCGGGCCCTGGCCTTCCCCGATTTCGAGGCCCTGCGCGACGATGCGGCCGGGCTCTCCGCAATTCCGCCGGGAGCCCGTATCCTGGTGAAGGGAAGCCGATTCTGGCGCGCCGAGCGCGCCGTGGCCTGGCTCCTCGCCCGCTGACCCCCAGCCTCGGACTCCGCATGCTGCCATGGCTCCTCTTCCCCTTCCGCGACACGGTTCCGGGCTTCTCGGTCTTCCGGTACGTCACGTTCCGCACGGCCATGGCCGCCGCCACGGCCATGGTCCTGAGCCTGCTGCTGGGGCCCTGGGTGATCCGCAAACTCACGGCCCTCAAGATGGGCCAGCACATCCGCGACGTGGGCCCCGAGAACCACCATAAGAAGGCCGGCACACCCACCATGGGCGGCATCCTCGTCCTCATCGTCATCACCGTCTCCACCCTGCTCTGGTGCGACCTCAAGAGCGGCGCCATCTGGGTGGCCCTCATCGCCCTGCTGGGATTTGGCACGGTGGGCGCCTTCGATGACGCGCAGAAGCTCCTCAAGAAGCAGAACCTGGGGCTGAGCAGCTGGCAGAAGATGGCCCTGCTCACGGGCATCTCCCTGATCGTCGCCTGGCTCATCCTGCACTTCGGCCTGAGGGGCGCGGCCACGAGCCAGCTCTCGGTGCCCTTCTTCAAGAACTTCAGGCCCGATGTCGGCGTCTTCCTGATCCCCTGGATCTGGCTGGTGATGGTGGGCACGAGCAATGCCGTGAACCTGACCGATGGCCTGGATGGGCTCGCCATCGGGGGCACGCTCATCGTCTCCCTCACCTACGCGATCCTGGCCTACGTGGTGGGCCACGCGAAGATCGCCGCCTACCTGGTGGTGCCCCATGTGCCCGGCGGCGCGGAGCTCTCCGTGTTCATGGGCGCCATGGCCGGCGCCTGCCTGGGCTTCCTCTGGTACAACGCCCATCCCGCGGAGATCTTCATGGGCGACACGGGCTCGCTGGGGCTCGGCGGCGCGCTGGGCACGGTGGCGGTGGTCATCAAGCAGGAGGTGCTGCTGGTCATCGCCGGCGGCCTCTTCGTGCTGGAGGCCATGAGTGTGATCCTGCAGGTGGGCAGCTTCAAGCTGCGGGGCGGGAAGCGCATCTTCCGCATGGCGCCCTTCCACCACCACCTGGAGCTGGGCGGACTGCAGGAAACCAAGGTCGTCATCCGCATGTGGATCACGGCCATCGTCTGCTCGATCCTGGCGCTCAGCTCCCTGAAGCTGCGGTAGAGGCTGGAGCTGCGGTAGAGGCCGCGATGGGCTTCGGCTGCGTGGGCCAGGGCTGGCCCAGGATGAAGCCCTGGCCCCAGGGCACGTCCGCGTCCATGACCGCCTCCAGCTCCTCGAGGGTCTCGATGCCTTCGGCGATGAAGCCGACGTGCATGCGCCGGGCGAAGTGGGCCAGGGCGTTGAGCAGCGCGGCCTGGTAGGGGCGGCGCTGGACCTGCTCGACGAGGCTGCGGTCGGCCTTGATGAAGTCGGGCGCCAGCCGCGCCATGTGGCTGAGGCTCGCCACGCCGGCGCCCAGGTCGTCCACGGCCACGCGCAGGCCCAGGTCCCGCAGGCGGTTGGCATAGCCCTGGAGGGAGGCCAGGTCGTGGACCCCCTGGGATTCCGTGAATTCCATCACCACCAGCGCGGGAGAAAAGGGCAGGGCCTCCATCCAGCGGGGCAGGCTGTCCCAGAACCCCGGCGCCTCGAGGCTCACCGGCTCCAGGTTCACGAAGTGGAAGTGGCTGTCGTTACCCACGCGGGCGAGGGTCTGGAAGGTGGATTCGAGGAACTTCAGGTCCAGGGTCAGGCGGTCCTCGAGGCGGAGGGCCGGATCCTGCAGGATGGGGCCCGCCGGGTTGGCCTTCCCCTCCGCGTCCAGGTACCAGGCCAGGTACTCCATGGCCATGAGGCGGTTGTCGACCAGCCGGTACATGGGCTGGACGTGGGGCACGATGCTGCCTTCACCGCCCAGCATGCTCTCCAGGATGCCCTTGGACATGTGCACTCCGCGTTCGATCAAGGGATCCTCCTTCATTGTAGCGCGGGCCGGGCTTTCGAGGGCTTGGCTGGACCTCTGGACAGGCTAGTCTGGAAGGGGGGGCTACATGCATACGGTGGTCATGGGGGCAGGGCGATCGGGGCTCGCCGCGGCGCGGTTCCTCGCGTCCCAGGGGCATCCGGTCGTGCTGACGGATCAGCGGCCCGGGCCGGACCCCGCACTGGAAACCGACCTGGCGAAGCGGGGCATTCCAGGCGTGTGGGGGGATCATCCCCTGGCCCTGCTGGAGGGTTGCGGCGAACTGGTCATCAGCCCCGGCATCCCCCGCAGCGCCCCCTTCGTGGCCGAGGCGATGGCCCGGGGCATCCCCGTTGTCGGCGAGATCGAGCTGGCCCACCGGGCGATCCGCGAGCGGAAGGACGGCAGCCGGATCCTGGCGGTGACGGGGACCAACGGGAAGAGCACCACCACGGACCTGGTGGCCCACCTGCTGAGGGCCTCCGGGCTCCCGGCCATCGCCTGCGGCAACCTGGGCACACCCCTGATCGAGGCGGTCCAGGCGGCGCCCGCGGGCCTGGTCTTTGCCCTGGAACTGAGCAGCTACCAGCTTGAATCCATCCAGTCCTTCCACGCGGAAGGGGCCGCCTTCCTGAACCTGACCCCCGATCACCTGGCCCGCCACGGCACCATGGAAACCTACCGGACCACCAAGCTGCGGATCTTCGAAAGGCAGACCCCTGGCGATCTCCGCGTGGTCCCCGCCGCCCATCCCGAGTGGTGGCAGGATGCCCCGGGCCGCGGCCGGACGGCTCGGTTCGGGTGGACCGATTGCGAGGCCTGGTGCGATGGGCCGGGGACCCTCCGCCTCCACGGCGAGACCCTGCTGCCCCGTGCCGAGCTGCCGATCCCCGGCGACCACAACGTGGAGAACGCCCTGGCGGCCAGCTTGCTGGCCCGACATGCCGGCGCCTCCCTCCCGGGGATCCGCGCGGGGCTGCGGAGCTATCCCGGGCTGGCCCATCGCATCGCCTTCTGCGGCGAGAAGGGCGGCGTGAAGGCCTACAACGACTCCAAGGGCACCAATGTCGATGCCACCCTGACGGCCATCCGCGCCCTGCCCGGGCCGCTGGTGGTGCTGCTCGGCGGCACCGACAAGGGCGCCAGCTACGCTCCGCTGCGGGAGGCCCTGGCCGGCAAGCTGCGGCGGCTGGTCTTCCTGGGCGAGGCCGTCCCCCAGCTCACGCGGGACCTGGGGGACCTTCCTCATGACGTGGTCCCCGCCTTCGACGCGGCCGTGGGGGCGGCGCTGGCCCTCGCACGGCCCGGCGATCAGGTGCTGCTCAGCCCGGCCTGCGCGAGCTTCGACCAGTTCGACAACTTCGAGCAGCGGGGCGAGCGGTTCGAGGCCCTGGTGGGGGCGTGGTCCCGATCGCAGGAGGATTCCCATGCCTGACCGCGCTGCCATCGCCGCCCACCTGCGC
Source organism: Geothrix sp. (assembly GCA_031292655.1). Taxonomy (GTDB): domain Bacteria; phylum Acidobacteriota; class Holophagae; order Holophagales; family Holophagaceae; genus Geothrix. Next base: position 5,964 of record JARLGO010000059.1, on the reverse strand, counting down.
GCCCTGTTCGGTGCGGATGCGGTCCTCACGGAGGCGGAGGACCTGGTCAAGTACGAATCCGGCTGGCGCTACGGGAAGGGCAAGGCCCTGCTGGTGGTGCGTCCGGGGACCACCGCCGATGTCTCGAGACTGCTGGCCTACTGCCACGCCGGGGGCGTGCGGGTGATGCCCCAGGGGGCCAACACGGGGCTGGTGGGCGCCTCCAATCCCGATGCCGGCGGGGAGATGCTGGTGCTCAGCCTGGAGCGGCTGAACAAGCGCCTGGAGATCGACCCCATCAACCGCACGGCCCTGGTGGACGGCGGCCTGCTGTTGAGCTCGCTGAACGAGGCGCTCGTGGCCCATGGGCTCATGTTCCCCATCGACCTGGGCGCGGATCCCACCCTCGGCGGCATGATCGCCACCAACACCGGCGGCACCCGGCTCCTGAAGTACGGCGATGTGCGCCACAACCTCCAGGGCCTGGAGGTGGTCCTGGCCGACGGCACCGTGATCGACGCCTTGAACTTCCTCCGGAAGAACAACACGGGCCTGGACCTCAAGCAGCTCTTCGTGGGCACCAGCGGCAGCTTCGGCGTGATCACCGGCGCCGTGCTGCAGGTGGTGCCCGTGCCCAGGCAATATGCGACGGCCCTGGTGGGCTGCGCCTCCGGGGAGGCGGTGCTCGCCCTGCTGCAGGCCCTGGAGCGGGAACTGGCGGATGTGCTCACGGCCTTCGAGGTCATCAGTGCCGAGGCCCTGGCCCCGTTGTTCAGGCACCACCCGGACCTCCGGAACCCCTACGGCGCCAGTGAGGCGCCCGCCTACACGGCCCTGGTGGAACTCTCCTCGACCCTTCCCAGGACCGCCCTGGACCTGCCGGAGGTCCTGGAGGAGCGCCTGGGCGCTTTCCTCGAAGGGGAGGGCGGCGAGGCCATCACGGACGTCTTCATGGGCAAGCCCGAGGAGTTCTGGTCCCTCCGGCACCACATCAGCGAAAGCCTGCGCAGCGAGGGCAAGGTGCTGGCCTTCGACATCAGCGTGCCCCGGAGCCGCATGGCCGCCTTCACGGAGGCGGCCCGGGCCCTGCTCGCGACCGAGTATCCCTTCGTGCGCTGCTGCGATTTCGGCCACTGGGGGGACGGCGGCACCCACCTGAACCTGGTGTGGGACGAGACCGGGGCCCCGGTGCCCACCGCGGAGCTGGTGCCCGCCCTTCAGGGCCGCATCTACGATCTCGCCGTGAGGGAATACAACGGGAGCTACAGCGCCGAGCATGGCGTCGGGCCCCACAACCAGCGCTTTTACGATGCCTACACCCCGGAGCCCGTCCGCCGGTTGAACGGGGCGATCAAGGCCCACCTCGACCCGGAGCGGCTCCTGGGCACCACGCGGCTCGATTGATTTCGGAGGACCCATGCGGCACCCCTTCCTGGCCTTGGCGATCATCGGCTCCCTGGGGGCCCAGGCGCCGAATCCCGCTCCGGCGGACCCGTTTGCACCCGTGCGATTCCTGGTGGGGGAGTGGACGGGCGAAGGCGACGGCAAGCCCGGCCAGTCCACGGGCGCGGCCACCTTCCGGTTCGAGCTGGAGGGGAAGGCCCTCGTGCGCCGCAGCCATGCCGACACGGCGGCCGCGAACGGCCGTCCGGCCGCGCACCACGAGGACCTGATGACCCTGTTCGTGGAGCGGGGGCAGTTGAAGGCCCTCTACCTGGACAACGAGGCGCATGTCATCCGGTACGACGTGGCCCCGGTGCCCGAAGGGGTCGCCTTCACCAGCGAAACCACGCCCGGCCCGCGGTTCCGCCTGACCTACCAGCGGAAGTCCGAAGGCCTCGCCACCCTCCGCTTCGAGATCGCCCCGCCCGGCAGGCCCGAGGCCTTCTCCACCTACCTCGAGGCGATGACGCGTCGCGTAAAGTAACCCGACCTTCGCCGTTCCCTGCTGCAAAACGGACTCCCGATGGGAGCCCATTTTGCAGATAGGACAAGACTATGAATGGGAACGAGTCTTATCCACCCAGAACCGGGCCGGCGCGAAGCAGATGCCCATGAGGACGATCTGGCTGGCGATGAAGGCGGTGAGCGCGTAGAAGGCCTGGTCCATGAAGCCGTAGGAGTGGAGCCCCACGCCCAGCATGTTCACGCCGAACCAGGAGCAGGCCGTGATGATGTTGCCGAAGATGGCCATCACCATGGTGCCGCGCTCGCGCACATAGCCGGCCCAGCGGGCGTGGAGGATGATGGCGTTCCACAGGACGATGAGCAGGGCGCCGTTCTCCTTGGGATCCCAGCCCCAGAACCGGCCCCAGGACTGGTCGGCCCAGATGCCGCCCAGCACGGTGCCCACGAAGCTGAAGAACAGGGAGAAGCAGATGATCCCGTAGGCCATGTCGGCCAGGGCCTTGTCCGTCTCCGGATCCGCCTTGGTGGCGATGTGCTTCCGCAGGGCGTAGGCGATGGCGATGGCGCCCGCGAGGAAGGTGCCGGCGTAGCCGATGGTGATGGTCACCACGTGGGTGGCCAGCCAGAAGTTGGAGTCCAGCACCGCGCGCATCATTTCCATCGTGTCGCCCTCGGTGCCCAGGTTCTGGGCCACGATCAGGGAGGCGAACCCGCCGGCGGCGGCCACGGCGGTGCCGAAGCCCTTGCGGTACATCTTCTCGACGATGAGGCCGAGGATCACGGCGCCCCAGCCCACGAACACGGCGGAGGAGTAGAGGTTGGTGACCGGCGGGCGGCCCTGCAGGATGATGCGGGCTCCCAGCCCCAGGGTGTGGACGACGGCGCCGGCGCAAAGCAGGGCATAGGCCGTGGGGCGCAGCAGTTCGGGCTTCCAGATCCAGGAGATGCAAAGCACGAGGAAGGCCACGAAATAGATCGAGAGGCCCACGAAGAAGGGCTGGGCCCGGTTGAAGACCAGTTCGTTGGAGGCCTTGGCGAGGGCCCCGGGCATCAGGCGGGCCACCACGCCGTTCATCTCGGCCAGGGCCTGGTTGAAGCTGCCGGGATCATCGGAGGCATAGGCCAGGTTCAGCCTGGCGAGAGGGACCAGGCCGGGATGCCAGGGACCATCCTTGGGGGATGTGCTGAGGGCCTGGCCGACGCTCTGCCAGGCGTCCGGATTCGCCCCGGGGGAAGGCGGCAGGATGCGGAACTGGGCCAGCTGGATCAGGTCCTGGTGCCGCGCGTTCGCCTCCGGGGTGCCCAGATTCTGGAGCTCCCAGCCCAGACCGGGGGAACCGGCCAGCTGCAGGGTGTTCCGCAGCTTGTAGTAGAGGTAGACGCGATCGAAGAGGTTCACGATGGCGCTCTGGAAGCGGGTGCGCTTCTGGGCGGCAATGGGCTGGGCCGTGGAGGCCTGCTTCTGGATCTCGTCGAGGTGCGGGCCGAGATCGGCAAAACTGAAGTAGTTCCGGTTCTGCTTCTGCTGGGCTCCGATGAGGCCGATGACATCCGGATCGTCGATGACGAAGATGGGCTGCTGGTCCGCCACCTGGGGACGGAAGAGCACGTCCAGGATCCACTCGTCGGGGCCCACCGTGCGGCCCTCATAGCGGAAGCCCTGGCGGCTGTGGATCACCAGCAGGGAGTTGCGGGCCAGGGAGTCCAGCGGCTTGACCCGGCCGCCCTCCAGGATGGGCAGGTTGCCGAAGCCGCTCACGTCGAAGCCGCGGGCCTTGCCGCCGGGCAGGGCGAAGACGAGGGCGATGAGCAGGGCCAGGATGCCGGCACCCCAGGCGAGGTATTTCTGGATGAAGGTCATGATCAGCCCTCCTTCTTGTCCTGGCGGCGCTTGAGCGAGCGCCGGAGGACGATGGCGAAGTGCACGAGCAGGCCCAGGGAGACCAGCACGCAGGACACATAGGGGAGCAGCCAGCCGGGATTTTCAACCACGGAAAGGACGGACAGGGTGTCGTTCTTGCCAAAGCTCGCCTGGTAGAAGGTCTTGCCTTCGTAGCGCAGGGGCTGGTTCATGTAGATGAGCACCTCGCGGGATTCCTTCCGCGAGGGGTTCACCACCTGGACCAGGCTGGAGAAGTTCTTGGGAATGTCGGTGCCGGGATAGACGTCGTGCCGGAACTGCTTCAGCGTGAAGGCGTAGGGCAGGTACTGGCGCAGCAGGCGCATGGACAAGACATAGGTGCGCCCTTCGTGGGTGAAGGACTGGGGCGCGCCCAGGGCCACGGAGGTCAGCCAGGTGCCGTAGCTGCGGCCACCGGCCACCGGCTCGACGAAGGCCGAGGCCTGGTTCATCTCGTTGTCGGCGGACACCACGGGCTTCTCCACCACGGACACGGCCGTGCCCACGCCCGCGGTGGCCATGGAAGGCGGCGCGCCGGGGGCCAGGTTGCTCAGTTCGGCATTGGGGAAGAAACGCTTCACCTTCAAGGTGATGGGCGTGCCGGGGATGGCGATCGAGCCGCCCTTGGCCAGCAGGGTGTCCGGGACCGAGTAGACGTCGTCCCAGGCGGGATCGGTGACGTCGATGAGGGCCAGCTCGGTGTTCTTGTAGCTCTGGACATAGTTGACGGTCTGGCCCACCTCGATGGACATGTTGGTGTCCACCTGCAGCATGCCGGCCACGAACTCGCCCGCGAAGAGGATCACCAGGCCGCAGTGGACCAGCCACATGCCGGCCTTCTGCCAGCTGAGCTTGATGTCCAGGGTCTTGGCGATGAGGTTGAGGGTGAGGAGCAGCCCCACCAGGGCCCCGCCGGGGAAGGGGAGGTGCAGCAGCAGCGGCTGGTTCCAGACGATGAAGCTGCGCATGTAGGCGTTCACGGCGCCCTGGGTGCCCATCTCCACCTGGGCGATGGTGCAGAGGACCACCAGGCACATGAGGAGCGCGAGCAGGACGATGGTGAGCTGGAAGGACTTGAAGAAAGCCCCCACGCCGGAGGCGAGGGTCTTCGTCCGGGAGGCGGTGGTCTTAATCAAGGCGGGCACTCCCCAGGATGGTCATGAAATCGGGCTTGGCCTTGCCCACAGGGGCGGCATCCCCACTCAGCTTCAGGAACCAGGTGCTGCCGTCCGGGGTGCTGATGTAGCCCGCCACCAGGCGACTCTTGACCTGGCCTTCGCTGGTGAAGTCGTAGACGTTCAGGGCGCCGGCTTTCGTCTTCAGCACTTCGCGGGCCTTGGCAAGGCCCGCCTCGTCCATGGGGGCGAGTCCGATCTGCCCGCGCCAGCGGTTGACGTTGGCCAGCTCGCCGCCGGCCGGCCCGGGGAGGACGACCACGGTCGCCTCCAGCCTGCCGGCGTAGGGCGCCTTGAAGGTGGCGAAGCGCATGGCGCCTCCGCCCGGCTGCTCACTCCAACCCTTGGGCAGGGACCATTTCAGGGCGGCGGTGGGCGCGGGAGGGGGTGGCACGTCGGGACCGTTGGCCGTGTCCCCCGTGCGCTCCCCCATGGGCATGGGCGGCATGGCCGGCCTGGGCCCGGACTGGGCGAAGGGCGCCTCCTTGGGGACGCGGAAGTGGGAGACCTCGTCCGACCGGCAGCCGAAGCCCAGGCCGATGAGCAACCCGGAACCAAGGAGAAGGGACGTCTTGAGCGGACCGGAAGGGAGGTGGGGCAGGGGAGCGGACGGATTCGGCAAGGGACTCCTCGTTGGACATTCCAGAATACCGGAGCTTTCAGGGGATTAACAGGTTGAAATCAGGCAAAGCTCATAGTTCAAAAGGTTTAAGCGCGACATCAAGGGCCTTGGCCAACCGGTGGTCCAGCTCGGTGATGCCCCCCGCGTCGTGGGTGGTGAGGGCGATCCGCACATAGCCCCAGCCGAAGGCGATGTCCGGATGGTGGTTCAGCGCCTCGGCGGGGCCCACCACGGCGCCCACCAGGCGGTAGGCCGTGAGGAAGTCCGGCGTCCGGAAGGTTCGCACCAGCTTGCCATCGGATTCCGTCCAGCTCATGCCCTCGCCTCCAGTTCGGCCAGTTCCGCCTGCAGCAGCCACTCGGCGGGGTGCGCCCCGGCCC
>JARLGO010000058.1 GCA_031292655.1 Geothrix sp. | reverse complement strand
GGCGCGGGAACAGGGATGAACCTTCATCAGCGAATTGGCAATGTCGATCTTGATCATCGGGAACCTCGCGCCGTGGGGTGGGAGAGCCAGAATAGGGGAAGCAGGTTCAGCGTGCCAGGGTGATTTTGACATCCGGGACCGAAGGTGCGGCCGGGGGCATGCCCGGGGACTGGGGCTGGATGGGGGGGGGCGGCGGTCCACCGGACTCCCGGCCCCGGCCTTGGGCGATGGACATGCCGCGCTCCATGTTGGTCTTGGCCATGTCGGACGTCGCCATGACCCCCTCCAGGCGGAGCTTGAACTCGCCCACGTTGGTGGCCCGGAGCAGGGCCTCCTCCTCGGAGATGAGACCCTGCCGCAACAGGAAGTAGAGGCTCTGGTCAAAGGTCTGCATGCCGTACTGGGCCGTGCCGGCGGCGATGACGTCCTTCAGCATCTTGGTCTTGTCCTTGTCCTCGATGCAGTCGCGCACAGTCTCGGTGGTGACCATGACCTCCACGGCCGGCACGCGCCCATGGCCGTCCGCCCGGGGCACCAGCCGCTGGGAGATGATGCCCTTGAGCACGGCGGCCATCTGGAGCCGGATCTGTTTCTGGTGGTGGGGCGGGAAGACGGAGATGACGCGGTTGATGGTTTCCGTGGCGTCCAGGGTATGGAGGGTGCTGAAGACCAGGTGGCCGGTCTCGGCGGCATGCAGGGCCGTTTCGATGGTCTCCAGGTCGCGCATCTCGCCCACCAGGATCACGTCAGGGTCCTGGCGGAGGGCGGCGCGCAGGGCCGAGGAGAAGGTCTTGCAGTCGGCCTCCACCTCGCGCTGGTTCACGATGCTGAGGTTGTCCCGGTGCAGGTACTCGATGGGATCCTCGATGGTGAGGATGTGCTCCGTGCGGGTGGCGTTGATGAGGTCGATCATCGCCGCCAGGGTGGTGGACTTGCCCGATCCCGTGGTCCCCGTCACCAGCACCAGGCCGCGCTGTTCCTGGCAGATGGTCTTCAGGACCTTGGGGAGCATCAGATCGTCAATGGTGTAGATCTTCCGGGGGATCACGCGGAGCACCAGACCCACGGTGCCGCGCTGGTTGAAGATGTTGCAGCGGAACCGTCCCAGGCTCGGCACCGAGTAGGCGATGTCGATGTCGAGGTTCTCCCTGAACTTCCCCTTCTGCTTGTCGCTGGCCAGGATCGCGTAGGCCATGGCGATGGTGTCCTCCTGCACCAGCCGCTTGAACTGGGTCATGGGGGTGAGCTTGCCCCGGATGCGGGCGATGGGGTGATTGCCTACCTTCAGGTGGAGGTCGCTGGCGCCCTGCTCGCAGACCACGGTGAGCAGTTCGTTGATGTGCATGGGGTTCTCCCGGGGAGGGTCCGCTTATCTTAGACCCCCTGCGGCCGAAAGGAAGGGGCATGCAATCCGTGCTCGGAAATCGGCAGAAGGTCTGGTAAAATCGAGGGTTCTGCCCGGCCTATGCCTGGGCCACGTTGCTGCTCCACCAACACCCCGTCATCTCAATCGAGAAGACGACATAAGGGGCCCTAACGAAACAACCAGAAAAGCGCTGGTTGTCTCGAAACGGCCCCTAACCAGGACTCCTGATGACGCCCCTCGAAAAGATCCGCAACCTTGCCATCATCGCCCACGTCGATCACGGCAAGACCACCCTCGTGGACGCCCTGTTCAAGGGGGCCCACATGTTCCGGGACAACCAGCGGGTCCAGGAACGGGCCATGGACAGCAACGACCAGGAGCGGGAGCGGGGCATCACCATCCTGGCGAAGACGACCTCCCTGCACTGGGGCGGCTACCGCTTCAACATCGTGGACACCCCCGGCCACGCCGACTTCGGCGGCGAGGTGGAGCGGGTGCTCTCCATGGTGGATTCCGTGCTGCTGGTGGTGGACGCCTTCGACGGCCCCATGCCCCAGACCAAGTTCGTCACTCGCAAAGCCCTGGCGCTGGGCCTGCGGCCCATCGTGGTCATCAACAAGGTGGATCGCCCCGGCGCCCGCCCCGTCTGGTCCCAGGACCAGGTCTTCGACCTGCTCATCGAGCTGGGCGCCACCGAGGAGCAGCTGGACTTCCCCTGCGTCTTCGCCAGCGCCAAGCTGGGCTACGCCATGCTGGACATGAACGATTCCAGCGAGAACCTGGACCCGCTCTTCGACACCATCGTCAAGCACTGCCCCCACCCCACGGGCAGCCCGGACGCGCCCCTGCAGATGCTCGTCACGCTCATGGACTGGAGCGATTTCGTGGGCCAGATCGGCATCGGCCGCATCGTGAACGGCCGCATCCACGTGGGCGACAGCGTGGCCCTCATCAAGCGCGACGGCACCGTGCAGCAGCAGAAGATCACCCAGCTCTACGGCTTCGAGGGCCTCAGCCGCATCCAGCTCCAGGAGGGCAGCGCTGGCGAGATCGTGGCCATCGCGGGCATCGAGGACATCCGCGTGGGCGAGACCATCGCAGACGCCACCAACCCGAAGGCCCTGGAATACGTGGACATCGACGAGCCCACCATCTCCATGATGTTCATGGTGAACAATGGCCCCTTCGCCGGACAGGACGGCAAGTACATCCAGAGCCGCCGCATCCGGGAGCGCCTCCAGAAGGAACTCCAGCACAACGTGGCCCTGCGGGTGGAGGACACGGACAGCCCCGATTCCTTCAAGGTGAGCGGCCGCGGCGAGCTGCACCTCTCGGTGCTCATCGAATCCATGCGCCGCGAGGGCTTCGAGCTCTGCGTGAGCCGTCCCGAGGTGATCCTCCACACCAACGAGCAGGGCGAGAAGCTGGAACCCTACGAGGACGTCACCATCGACATCCCCGAGGCCTACATGGGCGTGACCATGGAGCACATGGGCAACCGCAAGGCCGAGATGCAGGACATGGGCAACGAGGGGGGCCGCCTGCGCCTCCACTTCAAGATCCCCAGCCGCGGCCTCATCGGCTTCCGCAACGAGTTCATGACCGACACCCGGGGCGAGGGCATCATCCACAGCCTCTTCAGCCACTACGGCCCCCACAAGGGCGAGCT
>JARLGO010000345.1 GCA_031292655.1 Geothrix sp. | reverse complement strand
CCGGCGGCGAGGCCGACGCTGCTGCTGTCCAGGTCCAGCTTGCCGACGCCGGGGATGGCCAGGTTCACGTCGGAGATCAGCGTGAGGTTCAGGCCCAGGCCCACGTAGGGATTCACGGTCTGGCCCGGGAGGAAGTGCCACTGGGCCGTGAGGGTCGGAGGCAGCTCCTTGAAAGTGCCGATCTTGGTCCCGGCCACCTTCACGTCATGCTCCTGGGGCACCGTGAGGACCAGCTCCGCCGCGAGGTTCGGGGTGAAGAAGTAGCTGACATCCACTTCGGGAATGGTCTTCGAGCTGACCGTGATCTTGTCCGCGGGCACCCCCAGCGCCGGGATGGCATCGGACTTGTCCGCGGGGTTGAGGGAGACGGCGCGCAGGCGCACCATCCAGGGGCCCTCCTGGGCCTGGAGCGGGGCAGAGGCGAGCCACCCGGCGGCCAAAGCCACCGGCAGGATGAGGGATTTCATGGTGTTCTCCTTGGAAGTGGTCCGGGAAGGTCCCGGGGGGTGGGACGGGGGCAGAGGTCCCCTGCCCCACGCAAACGCGGGCGGATCAGGTCATCCGTAAGCAGGGGCTAGGAAAGGGAGCGTGGCGATGGGTGGGGCGCGGCGAGCCCAGGGATCCCCCGCGGCGCATGCGCTGCGGGGAACCGCCGGACGACAACCTCAATACGCCGGGCCGCGGGCGATGCTGTCTGCCGTGAGGGTGTCGCGGAACTTCAGGTAGACCCAGAGCTGGTAGCCGATCACCACGGGCAGGAAACAGAGCACCACGCCCAGCATGATCTTCAGGGTGAGCGGGCTGGAGGCCGCGTTGAAGGCGGTCACGGAAGCCGCGGGATCCAGGCTGGAGGGCAGCAGGCTGGGGAAGAGCCCCGCCACGCCGAAGAGCACGGCGCCCAGGATCAGCGCCGAGGAGGCGAACCAGGCCTTCCACCAGGCGCCCTTGGCCGCGAAGACCCGCAGGGACAGCAGGCCCGCCACCGCCAGCAGCGGGAGGACGAGCAGCAGGGGCCTGGCCAGCACGTTCTGCCAAAGCCGGGTGCTGAACCAGGTGAGGCCCAGGAAGGCCACGGCCACCACGGCCTCCACCAGCCAGAGGGAAGTGGCCATGCGGCCCGCCCGGGCCTGCAGGTCCCCCTCGCTGCGGGTGGCGAGCCACAGGGCGCCATGCACGGCGAAGATCAGCACGAAGAGCACGCCGCCCAGCAGGCCGTAGGGATTCAGCAGGGTGAACAGGTTGCCGTGGAAGCTCCCGGCGGCGTCCAGGGGCAGGCCCTTGAAGATGTTGGCGAAGGCCACGCCCAGCAGCAGGGCCGGGAGGAAGGAGCCCGCCATCAGGCAGGCGTCCCAGGTGGCCCGCCAGGCCGGGCTGTCCTCCTTGCCCCGGAACTCGAAGGCCACGCCCCGCAGGATCAGCGCGAAGAGCAGCAGCATGAGGGGCGTGTAGAGGCCCGAGAACATGATGGCGTAGGCCCGCGGGAAGGCCGCGAAGGTCACGCCGCCCGCGGTGATGAGCCACACCTCGTTGCCGTCCCAGAAGGGCCCCATGGCGTTCACCAGGATCCGCTTCTCGGTCTCGCTTTTCGCCAGGAAGGGGAAGAGGGTCCCCAGGCCCAAGTCGAAGCCGTCGAGCATGAAGTAGACGGCCCAGGCCACACCCCAGATCACGAACCAGATGGTCTCCAGCATGGTCGCCTCCCTCACTTCACGGCCGCGAGCGCGGCATCCGGGCCCTTGCGGGCGAACTTGAACAGCAGGTAGAAGTCCACGGCGCCCAGCAGCGCGTAGACCAGGAAGAAGGCCACCAGCGAGGTGCCCACCTGGGATGCCCCGATGGGCGAGACCGCATCCGTGGTCTTCATGAGGCCGTAGACGATCCAGGGCTGGCGGCCCAGCTCCGCGAGGGTCCAGCCCAGCTCATTGGCCAGGTAGGGCAGCGGGATCAGCCAGGGCAGCACCTTCAGGAACCGCGAAGACTCGGAGATCGTGTGCCGCTTGAGGAATGCCCAGAGGCCCACGGCCAGGAAGAGGAAGGCCAGGCCCACCATGGCGCGGAAGCTCAGGAAGACCGGCAGCACCGGCGGGCGCTGGGCGGCCGGGTAGTCCTTCAGGCCCTTCACCTCGCCCGAGGGGGAATAGGTGGCCATCAGGCTCAGGCCGCTGGGCACCGAGAGGGCCTCCACGGCGTTGCGCTCGTTCCGGGCGTCGGGCCAGGCGAGGAGGTGCATGGGCACCTGGCGGCCGGTCTCCCAGTGGGCCTCCATGGCCGCCAGCTTGGTGGGCTGCGCGCTGTGGAGGATCTCGGCGTTCATGTGGCCCTGGGCGATCTCGAAGAGCGCGAACACCAGGGTCCAGGCCGCGGCGATGCGGAAGGACTTCTGGAAGAAGGCCGTCTCCCGTCGGCGGATCAGGTGCCAGGCCGAGATGCCCAGCACGAAGAAGCCCGCCGTCAGGTAGGCGCCGCCCAGGGTGTGGATGAATTCGAGGATGGCGAAGCGCTGGGTGATCACGGCAAAGAAGTCCGACAGCTCGGCGCGGCCGTGGCGGAGGACGAAGCCCACGGGGTGCTGCATCCAGGCGTTGGCCACGAGGATCCAGAAGGCGGACAGGTTCGAGGCGATGGCCACCAGCCAGATGGCCGCCAGGTGGGCCTTGCGGGACAGCTTGTCCCAGCCGAAGTGCCACACCGCGATGAAGGTGGATTCCAGGAAGAAGGCCGCCGTGGCCTCGATGGCCAGCAGGGCGCCGAAGATG
>JARLGO010000344.1 GCA_031292655.1 Geothrix sp. | reverse complement strand
TGATGCCACCCGCAAGCTGGTGCTCCGGGGCGCCGACGCCGTGGTGTTCGTGGCTGACTCCCAGGCGCCGGCCCTGGAGAGCAACAAGGAAAGCTTCCAGAACCTGATCGCCAACCTCCGGGACCAGGGCTCGGAGCTGGAGAAGATCCCCCACGTCATCCAGTGGAACAAGCGGGACACGCCCAATGCCCTGCCTGTGGAAACCCTGGACCGGGAGATCAACCTCTACCAGGCCCCCACCTTCGAGGCCTGCGCCATGCGCGGGGAGGGCGTCAGGGAGACCCTGACCGGGGTGGCCAAGCTCGTGCTCAAGAGCCTCGCCGATCGCTACGGCGGTGGCGTCGTGGAAGAGCCGGCGGTGTTCCAGGGCGAGCCCCCGCCGCCGGAACCTTCCGAATCCACCAAGCCCATGGAGGTCGAGGAGCTGTCCGCCGGCGAACTCCTCGAGGAGATCGATGAGATGCCGGGGGAATCCGGCCCGGCTGCCCATGCCCCCCCGCCTTCGCACATGCCCCACGCCAGCGTGGTGGAGGTGCCCGTGGTGCTGGACCGCAGCCTCTTCAGCGGCGAGTCCCCGGTGGAGATCCGATTGAAGCTGTATATCAAGTGAGCCAGGGGCTCCTTGCGAAAATCGCGGCCTTTGGCCGCGATTTTCGTTAACGCGGGGACGCAGTCCGCGCGCTTGGGGCAAACTGAAGGATTGAATTCGAGGCTCGCCCATGTCCCGCCAGGTCGTCACCCGCTTTGCCCCCTCCCCCACCGGCATGCTTCACATCGGTGGGGTGCGGACGGCCCTGTTCTCCTGGCTCTTCGCCCGCAAGCACGGGGGGCGCTTCATCCTGCGCATCGAGGACACGGATCTCTCCCGCAGCACCGATGACAACATCCGCATCATCGAGGACGGCATGGCCTGGTGCGGCCTGGATTGGGACGAGGGCCCCGTACTGGGCGATCCCGGGAGCTGGAAGGGGCCCCACGGCCCCTACCGCCAGATGCAGCGCATGGAGCTCTACCGGGCCAAGATCCAGGAACTGCTCGACCGGGGCCTGGCCTACCGCTGCCGCTGCTCCCGCGAGGCCATCGAGGCGCGCCGGAAGACCGTCGAAGCCGCGGGCAAGGTCTTCCAGTACAACCGGGGGATGGATCGCGGGAAGGGCTGCGCCGAGGCGGGCCATGACGCCAGCGAGCCCGCCGCCATCCGGTTCCGCATGCCCGAGGGGGGCGACATCGTGGTGCCCGACCTCATCAAGGGCGACACCCGCTTCCCGGCGGACAGCCTCGATGACTGGATCATCGCCCGCACCGGGGACGGTCCCGGCGACATCGGCGTGCCCACCTACAACTTCTGCGTGGTGGTGGACGACACCGACATGGAAGTGACCCATGTGATCCGCGGCGACGATCACCTGAACAACACGCCCAAGCAGATCCCGCTCTTCGCGGCCTTCGGCACGGAGCTGCCGGCCTTTGCCCACGTCCCCATGATCCTGGGGGCGGACGGCGCCAAGCTGAGCAAGCGCCACGGCGCCACCAGCATCACGGAATACCAGGCCATGGGTCTGCTGCCCTCCGCCGTGCGCCTGGCCCTGGCGCGGCTCTCCTGGACGCCGAAGATCGACGGCCGCGCCGTGGAGAGCGCCGAGGAGGAGCTGCTCACGGACGAGCAGATGATCCAGCTCTTCGATCTGGCGGACTGCCAGAAGAGCGCCGCCCGCTTCGACATGGACAAGCTGCAGTGGCTGAACCAGAAGCTCATCCAGCGGGCCCCCTGGCAGGAGCTGGAGCCGCACCTGCGCCCCTTCATGCCCGCCCCCTGGGCATCCAAGCCCGACGCCTGGAAGGCCCAGGCCATCCAGTGCACCCAAAAGGGCAAGTCGCTCACCGACATGGCCGAGGCCCTGCGCTTCGCCTTCGAGCGTCCCGCCGCCTTCGACGAGAAGGCCGTGGAGAAGTTCATGACCCCCGCCGTCAAGCCGGCCTTGCGCGAGGTGCGCGATCTGGTGGATTACAACCATGTGGCTCTCGAAGCCGCCATCACCGCCATCCTGGAAAGGCACGGCCTCAAGACCAAGGACCTGGCCCAGGCCCTCCGCGTGGCCCTCTGCGGCCGGCCCGTCAGCCCCGGCATCTACGACACCCTCATGCTGGTGGGGCCGGAGGAAGTGGCGGCGCGTCTGCAAAGGTGGGTGTGATGGACCTCCAGGAATTCACCCAACTCACCCTCGCGGTGCTGGAGGACCAGGGCACGGCGGCCTATGCCCCCACGATCATCGCGGACGAGACCGTCCAGGTGATCCAGGGCATTCCCTTCGGGTTGGACCATCGGGCGGCCCTCCAGGAGACGGCCCTCCGCCTCGGCCTGGAACAATCCGACTTCTTCTTCGGCGTGCGGTCCGGTCCCGGCGAGATCACCACGGGTTTCCACACGGCCGTCGACACCCGCTTCCAGCTCATCTCCGAACTGCGGCAGGGCTTCGTCGTGTCGGACCTGGAGGACTGCGCCTGGTGGACCCTGGGGCAGGGCCGGGATCAGTAGCGTTTGTCCCCATTGGGGTTTCGTCTAAGGGAGCACCCATGAGCCACCATCCCAAGCTCGCCATCCTCGGCTTCGGCACCATGGGCCAGGCCATTTGCGCCGGTCTGGTGGAGGCCTCGGGCTATCCGGCGGACCGCATCCACGCGGCCACCCGCCATCCCGCCTCCGCCCGGGCCCGGGCCGAGGCCCTCGGCATCCGGCTGTCCAGCGAGATCGAGGCCGCCGTGAGGGAGGCCGAGGTGGTGCTGCTTTGCGTGAAGCCCAAGGAGCTGAAGGGGCTCCTGGCGGGGCTGACGGCGGCGGGGGCCCTGGCGCACCGGCCCCTGGTGGTGTCCATCGCCGCGGGCACCAAGCTGGATTTCCTCGTGGCCCATACCCCCGAAGGCACGCCCCTGATCCGGGCCATGCCCAACACGCCCTGCTCCATCCGCCGGGGGATGACTGTGCTGTCCGCGGGGGAAGGCGTGACCGAGGCCCAACTGGCCACGGCCCGGGCCCTCTTCGAGCCCCTGGGCCGGGTCATGGACCTGGAGGAGAAGCACATGGACGCCGTGACCGGCCTCAGTGCCAGCGGTCCCGCCTTCATGTTCGTGATCCTGGAGTCCCTGGCGGAGGGCGGCGTCCAGTGCGGCCTGCCCCGGGCCGTGGCCCTGGAACTGGCGGCCCAGATGACCCTGGGCGCGGCCTCCATGGTGCTGGAGACGGGTCGGCATCCCGCCGCCCTCAAGGACGAGGTCACCACGCCCGCCGGCTGCACCATCGCGGGGCTCCTGGCCCTGGAGGACGGCCGCATCCGCTCCGTTGTCGCCCGGGGCATCGAGCGCGCCGCCCAGGTGGCGGGGGGACTGGGCTGATCACCGTTGGCAGATGTTTGAACCACGAATGACGCGAATATTCGCGAATGGCCTGGGTTTACGCGGTCCAAAGGTCCCCTGGGTGCTGCGCTTTTCTGAGCGCCCATTTGCGGAATTCGCGGTTCCAAAAGCCTTTTCAACAAGGGCTTGGTATCTTTGAGATTTGCATCCTGTGAGCCCCGATGTCTGCTGAGCCGCCCATTTCTGAACCCAAGAGTCTCCACTTCATCGAGGAGATCCTCGAGGCCGATCGCGCCTCGGGCAAGCACGGCGGGCGGGTGCTCACGCGGTTCCCGCCAGAGCCCAACGGCTACCTGCACATCGGCCACGCCAAGAGCATCTGCCTGAACTTCGGCGTGGCGAAGGCCTACGGCGGCGCCACCAACCTGCGCTTCGACGACACCAACCCCGTGAAGGAGGATGTCGAGTACGTGGACTCCATCCGCGAGGACGTCCGGTGGCTGGGCTTCCAGTGGAAGGGCGAGCACTACGCCTCCGACTACTTCCCCTTCATGTACGACTACGCGGAATACCTCATCCAGCGGGGCAAGGCCTACGTCTGCGACCTGACCGAGGCGGAGATCCGCGAGTACCGCGGCAACTTCCACACGCCCGGCAAACCGAGCCCCACCCGGGACCGCAGCCCCGAGGAGAACCTGGACCTCTTCCGCCGCATGAAGGCGGGCGAGTTCCCGGACGGTTCGCGGGTACTCCGCGCGAAGATCGACATGCAGAGCGGCAACATGAACTTGCGGGACCCGCTCATGTACCGGATCCGCCGGGCCCATCACCACCGCACCGGCGACACCTGGTGCATCTACCCCATGTACGACTACGCCCACGGCGTGTCAGATGCCATCGAGACCATCACCCACTCCATCTGCACCCTGGAATTCGAGGACCACCGGCCCCTCTACGACTGGTTCCTGGAGCAGGACGCGGAGGGGAGGTTCTTCCAGCGCCCCCTCCCGCGCCAGATCGAATTCGCCCGCCTGAACCTCACCCACACGGTCATGAGCAAGCGCCGGCTGCTGCAGCTGGTCCAGGACGGCATCGTGCGCGGCTGGGACGATCCCCGCATGCCCACCATCTGCGGCTTGCGCCGCCGGGGCTACACTCCCGAGGCGGTGCGCGCCTTCGCCGAAAAAGTGGGTGTGGCCAAGCGCGACATGGTGGCCGATGCCGGCCTGCTGGAGTTCTGCCTCCGCGAGGACCTGGAAAAGCGGGTGCCCCGCCGCATGGCCGTGCTGCGCCCCCTGAGGGTGGTCCTCACCAACATGACCGAGGCCGAGGCCTTCGAGGTCGAAGTGCCCAATCACCCCGACGATCCCTCCATGGGTACGCGGAAGCTGCCCTTCACCCGGGAGCTGTTCATCGATCAGGACGACTTCCGCGAGGAGGCCCCCAAGAAGTGGTTCCGGCTGGCCCCGGGCGCCGAGGTGCGCCTGCGGGGGGCCTGCCTCGTCACCTGCCGGGAGGTGGTCAAGGACGCGGCCGGGACCGTGGTGGAGCTGCGCTGCGAGTGGGACCCCGCCAGCCGGGGCGGCAACGCGCCGGACGGCCGCAAGGTGAAGGGGACCCTCCACTGGGTGAGCGCCCCCCACGCCGTGAAGGCCGAAGTGAGGCTCTACGAGACCCTCTTCACCCAGGAGGACCCCATGGACGTGCCCGAGGGCCAGGACTGGAAATCCCTCCTGAACCCTGGCAGCCTTGAGGTCCTGACCGAAGCCCGCCTGGAACCCGGCCTGGCCCAGGCCGGTCCGGGCGAACGGTTCCAGTTCGAGCGCACGGGCTACTTCACCGTG
>JARLGO010000343.1 GCA_031292655.1 Geothrix sp. | reverse complement strand
CTCGGCTTCCAATGCCAGCTGGCCGGGGATGCCTGCGCCACGCGGGACCTCGCCCGGCAGGGCCTGGCGGTCCCTGCGGCCCAGGTGCAGACGGCCTTTCTCGCCGCCCTCGACGGCACCTTTGCCACCGTGCGCTCCGTGCAGGACCTCTGCGCGGGACTCTGATCAACTGGGCAGGGAGGCCTCATTCATCGGACACTGGGGTCATGCCCGCTTCCCCCGGAAGACCCCCTGCGACCCCGCCCGCCAAGCCGGGCCTGCATCCCCGCAACCGCCACGCCGGAGGCTACGACTTCCCCCGGCTGGTGCAGGCCTGCCCCGGGCTGGGACCCTTCCTCCGGCGGGCCCGGCATGGCGGGCTTTCCATCGACTTCGCGGATCCGAAGGCGGTGAAGGCCCTGAACGGGGCGCTGCTGGCGGAAGCCTACGGCATCCGGGGCTGGGACCTCCCGCCGGGCTACCTCTGCCCCCCCATTCCGGGCCGGGCGGACTACGTGCACCACCTGGCCGACCTGCTGGCCACCGAGGCGGAAGGGACGATCCCCCGGGGCCCGGCCATCCGTGTGCTGGACGTGGGGGTGGGCGCCAACGCCATCTATCCGCTCATCGGCCAGCGCGAATACGGCTGGTCCTTCGTGGGTTCCGATATCGACGGGACCGCCCTGGCGTCGGCGGCCCGCATCCTCGCGGCCAATCAGGGCCTGGGCGGAGCCATCGCCCTGCGGCGGCAGCTCGACCCGAAGGCGATCTTCCGGAGCGTGGTGCAGGACGGCGAAGGGTTCGATCTGACGCTCTGCAACCCACCCTTCCACGGCTCCATGCGGGAGGTGCGCGAGGCCTCCGAACAGAAGTGGCGGAAGCTGGGCCGCGGGTCCACCTCATCCTTGCGGAACTTCGGGGGGCAGGGCGCGGAGCTCTGGTGCGAGGGCGGCGAGGCGGGCTTCATCCTCCGCATGATCACGGAAAGCGTCGACCTGCGCGACCGGGTCCGCTGGTTCACGACCCTGGTCTCCAGCTCG
>JARLGO010000342.1 GCA_031292655.1 Geothrix sp. | reverse complement strand
CACCTGGGAGCTGGCGGAATCCAGGAAGGTCACGTGGGCGCCCTCCTCCAGGGCCCCGACCTCGAAGGCGCAGCGGGTGCGGGTGCTGGTCTTCTCGAAGAGCAGCACGATGTTCTTGCCCTTGAGCAGGTCGCCATGAACGCCCATGCGCTTCTTCGCCTTCAGGTCCCGGGACAGGTCCAGGAGATAGCGCACCTCCTCCGGCGTGAAGTCCATGAGGGTGAGAAAACTGCGTCCCTTGAGATTGACGGCCATAAGGCGCTCCATCACAAAACCCAGCGCACAGAGTAGCGCTGCGCTTTCCGCTTGGGGTTTTGAAATAAGCAAGGGGGCTTTGGATTGACAAACTGTCATTCCGGATCAGGGAGGCGCTCCGAACCGGGGTCGGATTCCAGGGTTAATGGTCCCCAGGAGCGGGACCGATGACCTCTCCATGCCCCGGCGAGGTCCAGGAAGGCCCGCGGGGACATGGAATGGCTTGTGAATTGCCCACGTCCCCACCGCTTGATCCAGCCAAACTCCAGGAACCCCGTGAAGATTCCCTCCACCCCGCTGAAACTCCGGGTCCATGGCCACCAATTGGCCTACCACCGCATGGGGAAGGGCCCCCCGGTGCTCCTGGTGCATGGCATCACCACCTACTCCTTCATCTGGAAAGGCGTGCTGCCGGGACTCGCCGAGGATCATGAAGTCGTGGCCGTGGACCTGCTCGGCTGCGGGGACTCGGACAAGCCGCTGGATGCCAGCTATGGCATCGCCGAGCAGGTGGAGTTGCTGGAATCCTTCACCCAGGCCCTGGGCTTCGGCCCCTTCAGTCTCGTCGGCCATGACATCGGGGGGGGCATCGCCCAGCGCTTTGCGGTCCAGCATCCTGACCGGCTGACCCACGCCGCGGTCATCAACGGAGTGGCCTATGACTTCTGGCCGGTCCAGCCCATCATCGCCATGCGCACCCCCATCATCCGCCAGTTGGCCATGGCCACGCTGGACCTGGGGGCCTTCAGCCTGATCGTCAGGAGAGGCGTGTTCCACAAGGAGCGGGTGACCCCGGAGCTGATGGCCCTCTTCCGGAGGCCCCTGGAGACCCGGCATGGACGGAAGGCCTTCCTGCACTTCGCCGAGTCCCTGGACAACCGCGACTTGACGACCATCAGCGGGGAACTCAGGCAGACCAAGGTGCCGTTCCTGATCGTCCGCGGCGCGAATGATGTCTACCTCAGCACCGAGATCTCCGAGAAGCTGCACCGGGAGATCCCGGGAAGCCGCCTGGATGAAGTGCCCCATGCGGGCCACTTCATCCAGGTCGACCAGCCGGAGCGCCTCGTCGAGCTGCTCCGCGCCTTCCTTCGGACCTGACCCATGACCCCCGATGACGACAGCCTGGAGGATGTCCGCAGCCGCCTGCGTGTGCTCGAAAAGGAAAACGAGCTTCTCGCGGATCGCGCGGAGGAGATCGCCTTGCTGGGGCTGGTGGCCGAAAACACGGGTGCTGAAGGGGATCCCTTCGACCTTCTCGCTTCGGTGCTGGAACAGGTCTGCATCCTCAAGGCGATTCCCTATGGGGTCTGCCTGGAACCCATCGGATCGGTCCTGATAGCCGCGGCGGCCTGCCATTTGCGCCGAGGCGATGGAGCCGAGGAGGATCAGTTCCGGCTCAACGATGGTGCCGAGTGGCCGCCCAAGCTTTCGGTGGCATTGGATTTCAGGACCTGCGAGCGGATGTTCGACCGATGGGCCATTGCAGGGCCTCCCTTCACACCCTCGGCCGTGGCGCTGGTGCCCCTCCGATGCAGTTCGAATCCCGGCGGTTGTCTCTTGTTCGCCGATGATCGGCGGACCCCGGAGGAACTTTCTTCCATCTTGCCCCTGCTGAACCGGGTCGCGGACCTGACCCAAGTGCGCCTGGACAATCTGGCGCTCGTCGCGAAGCTGAAGCGCCTGAACCTGAACCTGGATCTGGAGGTGACGGAACGGACCGAGGCGCTGCGGCGCAGTGAAGAGCGGTACCGGACCTTGTTCGACCACGTGCCGGATGCCGTCCTCCTGGTGAATGCGGAGGGGGAAGGCGGCTTCGGACGCATCGAAGACGCCAACGAGGCCGCGGCCGCCATGCACGGCTACAGCCTGGCGGAGCTGAAGGCCCTGGATATCGAAGCGCTCAACGCACCGGTGCCCGGCCACCGGCTGGAGTCCTTCGAAGCGCGGGCGTGTCGGTTGAAGCCCGGCGAGACGGTCCGGGAGGAACTCACCCACCTGAAACAGGATGGCACCGCCTTTCCCGTGGAGGCCATCGGAACCCTGGTCCGCATCCATGGACGCCAGTACGTCCTGGGATTCCTGAGGGACATCACCGAGAGGAAACGCTCCGAACAGGCCCTGCTCAGGACCCAGCGGACCGAGAGCGTGGGTGTGCTCGCGGGTGGCATCGCCCATGATTTCAACAACCTTCTCACGGCCATCATGGGCCAGACCGGCCTCGCCCTGGATCTGATGGACCCCCAGGCCGCCGGGCGTGAAAACCTGGGAAGGGCCTTGGATGCAGCCGGCAAGGCGGCCACCCTCACCCAGCAGATGCTGGCCTACTCCGGCCGGGGGAAGTTCACCATCCAGCCCGTTTCGATCAATGGAGCCATCCAGGACAACCTCAGGTTCCTTGAGGCGGCCATCCCCAAGCAGGTGAGGTTCGAACTGGAACTGGATCCGGGGTCGCCCATCGTTATCGGGGACCCCAGCCAAGTCCAGCAGGTGATCATGAACCTGGTGATCAACGGGGCCGAGGCCATCGGGGACAAGCCGGGTTGCATTTCCATCCGCACGCGGGCGGTGCACCTCGATTCCGTGGACGCCTCTCGATGGCCCCTCAGCGGGAACCGTCTGGAGGCGGGAGACTTCGTGTGGATCGAGGTGGAGGACACCGGGTGTGGCATGAGCCGGGAGGTCCTGTCCCGCGTGTTCGATCCCTTCTTCAGCACCAAGGCCAAGGGACATGGCCTGGGGCTTTCCGCCGTGCAGGGAATCATCCGGGCCCACCGGGGTGGGCTGGGCGTGGACAGCGAGACAGACCGGGGAACCACGTTCCGCATCCTGCTGCCCGCTGGCTCTCCGGATCCCTGCGTTCCAGAACCCCCGGCCACGGGTGCCCTGGAGTGCGAAGCGCGCGTGGTGCTGGTCATCGATGACGAGGACTACATGCTCGAGGTGGTCCGCGACGTCCTGGAAAGCCATGGCCACAGCGCATTCCTGGCCCAAAGTGGAGAGGAGGGCATCGAGCTGCTTCGCCGCCACGGGAACCGTGTGGACGTGGTCCTGCTGGATCTCAGCATGCCGGGCCTTGGGGGCGCAGAGACCTTGCGGCGGTTGCGAGAGGTGGAGCCTCGGATTCCCGTGGTGCTCAGCTCCGGGTTCGCGGAAGAGGAGGTCATGGTCCAGATCAAGGGCATGGACTTCGTGGGTTTTCTCCAGAAACCCTACCTGGCCAAGGACCTGATGCGGGTCGTGGAATCTGCTGGTATCCACAAAGGCCCCTCGTGAATCCTGTATCGGCCCGGCCGAAGAGTCCCCAGGACAGGGACCCTGGCCCGGGCAGGATGGCCGCGCATTCGCTGTCCCACCGGTCCCCGGTTGGCCGTATAGTCAAAGCAGAGAATCCAACCCGGCATCCGGGATTCATGGCAGAGGAGGCACCGATGCGGCCACTGAAGCAGCTGATCGACGCGAAGCGGCCCCTGGTGTCCGTGCGCCCCGACGACACGGTGTACACGGCACTGACCCAGCTCGCGGCGT
>JARLGO010000004.1 GCA_031292655.1 Geothrix sp. | reverse complement strand
GATGGCGTCCCAGGGCCCGAGGTGCGTGGTGAACCAGTCCGCCTGGGACCAGGCGACCCGGTCGCCGTAGCGGTGCATGGCCCCCTGGATGGCCAGGGGGGCGAAGTCCAGGCCCGCGACCGCGAAGCCCAGGGCCTCCAGCTCCGCGGCATCGTGGCCGTAGCCGCAGCCCGGCACCACCAGGTCGCAGCCCGATCGCAGGCCCCAGGGCCGGGCCAGCTCCAGCAGTTCCCGCACCAGGGGCGTGGCGCCATTCATGTCCCAGCCGGGGCGCCCCTCCTCCTCGTAGAGGCGGTTCCAGTAGTCGGGATGGCTGGTCATCGCTGCACCTCGTCGGCCCCCAGGAAGGCCGCGAGCCGCTCCAGGGCCCCGTCCAGGCTCCGTAGGCGGGCCTTGGTGGCCTTGACGCCCGGCTCCCACCAGAGGCCCTTGATTTCCAGCAGGCCGCGGTCCCGGTGCAGCTTGGGATCCAGGCGGCCCACGAGCCGGTCCCCCTCCAGGATGGGCAGGACGAAGTAGCCGTACTGGCGCTTGGGCTCCGGCACGAAGGCCTCGAAGCGGTAGTCGAAGCCGAAGCGGCGCAGGGCCCGGCTGCGGTCCCGGAGGATGGGATCGAAGGGGCAGAGCAGGCGGGTGCGGGGGGGCGGCTCCGGCAGTCGGGCGAGCCGCGCCTCCCAGTCCGCCAGGGCGAAGGCGGGACGCACTGTGCCATCGGCATCCTCCACCTTCACGGCGACGATGCGCCCGGCCTTTTCCGCGGCGGCGCACCAGGCCCTGGCCTCCGGGGCCTCGATGGCGTCCCAGAAGTCGGCCAGCTCCTTGGGGGTGAAGATCCAGAGGCGCTCGGCCGCGGTGCCGCAGGCCCACTCGAGGTGCTCGGCCGGGTCCGGGCAGGGCAGGGCGTGCTGGTCCGGCAGCACCCGCTCGGTCAGGTCGTAGACCTTCTGGAAGCCGATCCGGCGGGGGATCATCAGCTCGCCGCTGCGCCAGAGGAAATCCAGGGCCGCCTTCTGGGGTTTCCAGCCCCACCAGGGACCGCGCTTCTCGGGATGCTCGAAGTCCGAGGACCTGAGGGGCCCCTCGCCCTCGATGCGGGCCTTCACATCCCTCACCACCTGGACGCCGTCGGTGCCCCGGAAGTGGTGCTGCCACCAGGCGTGGGCGTGGATTCGCGTCCGGTCCCGTTCGAACCGGGGCTTCCAGTGGGGAAACCAGGCGGTGGGAATGGCGGAGGCGTCGTGGGTGAAGCCCTCGAAGAGGCTCCGCTGGCCTTCCAGCAGCTTCTTCCATTGCTCGGGCCGGTAGCCGTCCAGGCGGCTGAACAGGGTGAGGTCGTGGGCCCGCGCCACCACGTTGATGGTGTCCACCTGGACGAAGCCCAGGCGCTCGATGAGGCCCAGCAGAGACGCCGTGGTGGCCAGCCGCGCAGGCTCCTCCAGCAGCCCCTGGGCGCCCAGGAAGAGGCGCTGGGCATCCAGGGAGGAAATGGTTGGAAGAGGATCAGCCACGGATGAACTCGGATGAACACAGATGATGCAGCATCCGTGTTCATCTGTATTCACCTGCGGCAAAAATTCAGGTCTTCGCCGTCCGGTCCGCCCCCGGTCCTCAGAGCCGGAACTTCTGCACGAGGAAGCGGAGGCCTTCGGCCACCCTGGACAGGTCCTCTGCGGTCCTGGTGATCTCGACCACCGTCGCGGCCAGTTCGTGGACCGCGGCCGCATTTTGCTGAAGTTTCCCGGAGGTCTGTTCCATCAGTCCATTCACCTCCTGGCAGGCCTCGCCCTGGCCCCGGTTGAGGTTCGACATGCCTTGCACCTGGCTCGAGACCTCCTCGACCCGCTCGCGAATGGAAGCGAGCCTGCCGAGGGTCTTCGCGACCCCCTCATGGCCCTGGGAGACAGCCTCTTCCGTGAGGTCGATCAGGCCCCTGATTTCCGAGGCCGCCTTGGCGCTGCGGTCGGCCAGCTTGCGCACCTCCTCGGCGACCACCGCGAAGCCCTTGCCCTGGGCCCCGGCCTTGGCCGCCTCGATGGCGGCGTTGAGGCTCAGCAGGTTGGTCTGGCGGGCGATGTCCTGGACGACCTGGACGGCACGGATGATCCGCCCCGTGGTCTCGCGGATGGCCTCCATGCCCCCCTCGGTCTCCTGGCCGGCCTCGGCTCCGTCCTGGGTGTCCTGGGCGGCCGCCCGGGCCCGGTCCTCGGTTTCCAGGGTGGTCTGGTCCATCTGGACGAGGGCGGAACTCAGGCGCTGGATGGCCGCCTGCACACCGGCGCCGGCCTGAAGGAGGTCCTCACCCACCCTGGCGGTGTCCTCGACGGTCTTCTGGATTTCCTCCGCGGTGCTGGCCATCTCGGTGGCGCCGGAAGCCACGCTCTGGGAGGCCAATTCCACGTCGCGAAGGGCCTGGTTCAACCGATCCACCATCCCGTTGAAAGTCCGGGCCTGCTGGCCGATCTCATCGTCGGCCCGGGCCTCCGCCCGCACCGTGAAGTCCCCCTCAGCCACCAGGGACAGGGACCTCCCGAGGTCATCCAGGGGGTTCAAGATGACCCGGCGCACGAAAAAGAAGATGAGAATCCCCATCAGGAGCAGGGTCAGCAATCCGATGGCCACGGCTTGCAACTGGAAGGTCCGTTCCTGCCGCTGGAGCTCCGCCGTGGACTGCGAAACCCCGAAGAGCGCCACGAAGTCGCCCACGGGGCGGCCGTTGAAGGCGTTCATGCCAAGGGCCTGGTGGCAGGCCAGGCAGCCCTCCTGGAGCCGGCCCGGGGCCAGCAGGTAGGACCAGGGGGCCCCGTCCGGGCCGGTGTAGCTTCCCCGGTAGCTCTCCAGGGCGGGGTTTTCCTGGAACGCGCGGACCGCCTGGCGCTCCACCTCCCCTTCGGGCCCCGGGGAGAGGGCCTGCAGAGGGACCCGGTGGTAGGCCTGGCCCATCTTCTTGCAATAGGCCTCGGCCTCCCAGTGCAGCATGTAGCGGGCATTGGTGCCCAGGGATTGGAGGTTGGCTTCGAAGGCCTGCCTGGCCCGTTCGGACTGGGCGCGGCCCACGAGCAGCGTGAGTGTCGCGAAGAGGAGGAGCAGGGCCGTTCCCACGGGCAGGAAGAACTTCATGGCCAGGTTTTTTGGACGCACGAACACTCCTGATGACTGGCCGGGCCCGATCCTGGACCCATCGTCAACCTTCCGGTTGATGGTGATTTTAAACCATTGTTATGAAATTGATGGTTTATGCGTCGGGCCTGGGGGGCCGGTGATTCAGATCCGCGCCGCCAGTTCGGCCCCCTGGCGGATGGCGCGCTGGGCATCGAGCTCGGCGGCGAGGTCGGCCCCTCCGATGAGGTGCACCTTCTTTCCGGCGGCCTTGAGGGGGGCCTCGAGGCTGCGCTCGGACATCTGGCCCGCGCAGAGGATGACGCTGTCCACGGTCAGGCACCGGGAGCCCGCATCCCTGCCATCGCGGATCCAGAGGCCCCCGTCGTCGATGCGCTCGTAGTGGATGCCGCCCTGCATCTTCACCTGCATGGCCTTGAGGGTGGCCCGGTGGATCCAGCCCGTGGTCTTGCCCAGATCCGCCCCCATGCGCTCGGTCTTGCGCTGGAGCAGGAAGACCTTCCGCGCGGGTTCCGGGGTCATCGGCGCCGGCAGCAGCCCGCCGCGGTGGGCGTGGGCCCCATCCACGCCCCACTCGCCCAGGTAGCGCTCGACCTGCGGGGCGTGCACCGGCTGCACCAGGAACTCCGCCACGTCGAAACCGATGCCGCCGGCGCCGATGATGGCCACGGTCTTTCCCGCGACCTTCCGGCCCGAAAGCAGGTCCGGGTAGCTGATGACCTTGGGATGGTCGACGCCCGGGATGTCCGGGGTGCGGGCCAGGACGCCCGAGGAGAGGACGACTTCGTCGAAGTCCACGAGGGCCTCCGCCGTGGCCCGCTCGCCCAGGCGCAGAGTCACGCCCGCCCGGGCCAGCCGCCGTCCGAAGTAGCGCAGGGTCTCGAAGAACTCCTCCTTGCCCGGGACGCGCTTGGCCAGGTTCAACTGGCCGCCCAGCTCCTGGGCCGCCTCGAAGAGGGTGACCACATGGCCGCGCTCGGCGGCGTGGCAGGCGAAGCTCAGGCCCGCGGCGCCCCCGCCCACCACGGCGATCCGCTTGGGGGCGACGGTGGACTCGAAGACCAGTTCGGTCTCGTAGCAGGCCCTGGGGTTCACCAGGCAGGTGGAGCGCTTCCGCTGGAAGACGTGGTCGAGGCAGGCCTGGTTGCAGGCGATGCAGGTGTTGATGTCCAGGGCCCGGTCCTCGGCGGCCTTGGCCACGAAGGCCGGGTCCGCCAGCAGGGGGCGGGCCAGGCTCACCATATCGGCGCAGCCGCCGGCGAGGATCTCCTCGGCCACCTCGGGCGTGTTGATGCGATTCGTGGTGACGAGGGGGATGCCCACTTCGCCCATGAGCTTCTTCGTCACCCAGGCGTAGGCGCCCCGCGGCACCATGGCGCCGATGGTGGGCACCCGGGCCTCGTGCCAGCCGATGCCCGTGTTGAGGATCGTGGCCCCGGCCGCTTCCACCGCCTTGGCCAGCTGGACCACCTCCTCCCAGGAGCTGCCGTCGGGCACCAGGTCCAGCATGGACAGCCGGAAGATGAGGATGAAATTCGGTCCCACGGCCCCGCGCACGGCCTTCACCACCTCCACGGGAAAGCGCATGCGCTTCTCGTAGCTGCCGCCCCAGGCGTCGGTGCGGCGGTTGGTGCGGGCGGCGATGAACTGGTTGATGAGGTAGCCCTCGCTGCCCATGATCTCCACGCCGTCGTAGCCGGCCTTCTGGGCCAGGGCCGCGCAGCGGGCGTAGTCGCGAATGGTGGCCCGCACGCCCCGGTCGCTCAGGGCCCGGGGCTTGAAGGGCGTGATGGGGCTCTTCACGGCGGAGGGCGCCACGCTGAGGGGGTGGTAGCTGTAGCGGCCGCCGTGGAGGATCTGCAGGGCGATCTTCCCGCCCGCCTGGTGGACCGCCTCGGTCACCTTCCGGTGCTTGGCCACCTGCCAGGGCCAGGAGAGCTGGGAGCCGAAGGGGGTGAGGCGGCCCCGCAGGTTCGGCGCGATGCCGCCGGTCACGATGAGGCCCACGCCCCCCCGGGCCCGCTCCGCGTAGAAGGCGGCCATCTTGGTGAAGCCGTCCTGGGCCTCCTCCAGGTTCGTGTGCATGGAGCCCATGAGCACGCGGTTGCGCAGCGTGGTGAATCCGAGCTCAAGCGGGGCGAGCAGGCGGGGATAGGGCACGGAGACTCCGGATGGGTCCCGCCAGTGTAGGACGAAGGGCCGCCTACCCGGAGCCAGGCCCTAGCGTTTCGCCGGGGGCTGGGGGTCGTCAGGTCCGGGATCCTGGCGCTTCTCCACCACGAGCACCATGCGGGTGACGAGGGCGGCCAGGGCGCCCACGGCGGCGAACACCGGCAGCAGGGCCGCCCCCACCAGACCGAGCGTCAGCGGGATCTCGATGAGGGTCCTGCCCTCCTCGTTCTTCAGGATGATCCGCCGGATATTCCCCTGGTG
>JARLGO010000341.1 GCA_031292655.1 Geothrix sp. | reverse complement strand
GAGGAGCCCGTGGCGGCGGCCGAACCGACCCCTCCCGCCCCGGTGCTGCATGATGTGCATCTGGAACTGGAGGAATTGGATCTCGACAGCCTCCAGGAGCTGGCGGGCGAGCCCCTGAGCGGGGCCGAGCCGGCAGGGGGCCCGCCCCCCGCCCCCCCCTCCCCGTTCCAGCCGGAAGAAGTCCTTGCGGTGGAAGAGGACACCATCCTCACCCTCTCTGGCCTGGAAGAGCTGGAAACGGTTTCCGGGGATTTCGTCGGCGCCCCCTTCAGTCCGGCCCCGGAACCCGTGGTCGAGCCGGACGATTCCCTCGCGCATCTTCCTGAAGCGGCCACGCTGCTGGAAGTGGGTGGGATCGAGGAAAACCCGGAGCTGGCCACCTTTGCCTTCGCCGATGAGATCCCCGACCTGGCGCCCGCCGAGGATGAACCTGCGGCCCAGGCCCCGGAACCCGTGGCCGTCCTCCATGAGCTTTCACCCGGGGGCTTGGAATCCGCATCCCAGCTGGAGATCGGAGACCTGGAAGCGGAGGAACCGGCGAGCCTCTCTGCCGCAGGTGGGCAGGCGCCTGCCGTTCCCGGTCATGACGCGCTGATGCCAGCCGAGCCGGCCCCCGCCAGCTCCGATCAGGCCCGGGCCGTGGTCCAGGCCATCGTGGCGGACCCCGTGCTGGTGGACGCCCTGGTCAGGGCTCTGGTGGCGCGGATGGGGGACCAGGTGCTTCGCGAGATCGCCTGGGAGGTCATGCCGGATTTGGCGGGAAGATTGCAAGGCTAGGCCCATGCGTCCTTCCCTCCTCCTGTCCCCAAGGCCATCCCCCGGGCTCCTGCCATGATCACCGGCTACAACACGGATGTGCGCCACGGGCACCGGGTCTTCCATGTCCAGACGGAGGACAAGGGTCGATCCAACCCCAAGATCGAAACGCTCATCTATGTGGGCGGCGAGATCCTGGACAACTACCGCTCGTCCTACGCGGAGCTGCTGGCCGCCCCTCCCGTGTCGGAGTCGGCCATCCAGGGGCTCATGGACGACCAGCACCGGGCGGTCATCCGCGACATCAAGAACGGGAAGTACGACCCCACGCCCCCGGATCTCATGGAGCAGGAGGCCTTCAACGACCGCCCCCTGGACCAGGCCATCCTGGAATTCCTGCAGCAGGAAGGCGATGTGGACTGCCTCGAACTGGTGCTGGACCAGCCCCTCAAGCCCGCCTTCGGAAGCCTGTTCCGCGTGGAGGTCCGGGCGCGGTTGTGCCAGAGCCAGAGCCCGGTGCCCGGGGCCGAGGTGGCCGTGAAGCTGGTGTCCAGCCTCAAGAAGGCCACCAGCCTGCTATCGGGCCGGACCGGTGCCGATGGCCTGTTCGTGGGCGAGGTCCAGCTTCCCCCCAGCCAGCCCGGCCAGTGCGCCGTGGTGGTGAGCTGCACCAGCGACCAGGGTTTCGACGAACTAAAGGCCGCCGTGGTGGCGTGAGTGTCTAAATAAAAATTTAGACAATTTAGCGACAATCCCTATCCTGATTCCCGGGGGTGGGCCATGGCCAAGGTCGAGCCGGGGCTGCTGAGCATCGGGGACATCTGTTCGGAGACGGGCCTGTCGGCAGACGTGGTGCGGGTCTGGGAACGCCGCTACGGCTTTCCGGTCCCGGTGCGCCTGCCCTCGGGGCATCGGCGCTACCGGCCGACCGACCTGTGCCGGTTGCGGCTCATGGCCGAGGCCGTGGCCCAGGGGCATCGGCCCGCCCTGGTGGCGAGGACCGGGGAGGTGGCCCTGAAGCGCTTGCTCGCCCCCGGCAACGACCCCGCCCTGGAGGCCCTGCTTCTCGCCGTGGGGGCCATGGACACGGACCGGATGCGCCGGCTCCTGCGGGAATCGCTTCATGCGCTGGGCTGGAAACCCTTTCTCCAGGCCGTCGTGGCCCCGCTCCTGGACCGGGTGGGCCTAGCCTGGGCCGAGGGCAACCTGGGCATCCAGCAGGAGCACCTGCTCACGGAGGTGCTGGAGGACCTCCTCCGGGAACGGCGCCTGGCCTGCCGAAACCTGCCCGATCAGGGGCGGGTGCTGCTTTGCACCCTGCCGGGGGAGCGCCACCGCCTGGGCCTGCTCATGGCGGCCCTGGCCTATGCGGCCGAAGGGTTCCGCACGGAGCTGCTGGGCGTGGACCTGCCCGTGGCGAGCATCGCCCAGGCGGCCCGGACCTTGAGGGTGGACCGGGTGGCCGTGAGCCTTTCCATCCAGAGTGCCGGGGAGCCGACCCGTCGGCTGCTCATGGACCTCCAGGAGCGCCTGCCTTCCGGGTGCCGCCTCATCGTCGGGGGCCAGGGGGCCGCCCGGACCCGGAAGATCGCGGGCGTGGAACGGAGCGTGGGCCTGGACCCGATCTGACGGATCAGGGATCCGCGGGGGATCCATGGTCCTCCGGGGCCCACTGCTTCCGGAGCCGGTGGAGCAGCAGACGCAGTTCCAGGAGGACCGGCCGGGCCGCCAGGAAGCAGAGGAAGATGGCCAGGGGGATGGTCGCCTTGAAGCCGATGTGCTTGAAAGTCAGCGCCCCCGCGATGCCTCCGGTGATGAAGGAGAAGAGCAGCAGCAGCAGGAGCGTCAGCTTCTGCCGGTTGGCCATGATGCGGACCCGGCCCACGCGATGGTGCCGGTTCACGTAGGTCAGGCGGGCCAGCTCGATGCCGATGTCCGTGACGGTGCCCGTGACATGGGTGGTCCGCACCTCGGCTCCGGAGATGATGGAGGTCACGGCGTTGTGCATGCCCATGATGAAGCAGAGCAGCATCACCGTGGCCGGCAGGGTAAAGCGGACCTCGGTCTGGATGCGGGCCCCCATCAGCCCGAACAGGAGCAGGAGGCCCGACTCCAGGAGCAGCGTGAGGGCGTAGCGGCTCCGCATGCGCCGCCGCTGGCCGAAGCTGATCAGAGTGGAGCACAGGAAGGCTCCGCCCATGAAACTCAGCATCATGGCCAGGGCCGCCAGGCTCATCTGCAGATCGCCCAGGGCGGCCATGTCGGCCAGGATGGAGGCCGTGCCGGTCATGTGGGACGTGTAGTGACCCACCGCCAGGAAACCGCCCGCGTTCACCGCCCCGGCCACGAAGGCCATGGCCCAGGCCAGCTGGCGGTTGAGGCTGCTGGAGCGGAGGGCCCCCTCGCGCACCAGCAGCTTCTCCTGGATCGGGAGAGTGGCCAGGGCCGATTCGATGACCGACTGGAGCTGCTGGGCGTCCAGGCGGTGCCTCAGCAGCCGCCTGAGGTAGCGGGTTACAAGCAGCTGGATGGCGCGGGGGATGCGGCGCATGGGGAGAGTCTCGAGTCGTCGGGTCTTCAGGCTTCAGTCTACTGGCTCCAGACGCGCTACCGGCGCGCCGGGGGCCCGGTAAACTTCTTTCATGCGCAAAATCCTGCTCCTCCACACCGGCGGCACCCTGGGCATGGCGCCCAGCGGCGAGCCTGCCTCCCTGGCACCGGGGCCCTTTCTCGAGCTCCTGCTGGAGCAGGTGCCCGAGCTGGGGCAGCTCGCGCGGCTGGCCGTGGAGGTGCCCTTCAACCAGGATTCCGCCTGTCTCGAGCCCGCGCACATCCTGGCCCTGGCGCGGCGGGTGCGGGACGCGGCCAAGGCCTTCGACGGCTTCGTCATCATCCACGGCACGGACACCATGGCCTTCACGGCCTCCTGCCTCGGCTTCCTGCTGTCGGACCTGGGCAAGCCGGTGGTGCTCACGGGCAGCCAAAGGCCCCTGGCGTTCGTCCGCAGCGACGCCCGCAGCAACCTCGTCAATGCCGTGGATCTGGCCTGCCGCGCCATCCCCGAGGTGGGCATCTGCTTCGGCACCCACTGGCTCCGGGGCGTGGGCGCCGACAAGCTGAGCGTCAGCCAGTTCGAGGCCTTCGAGAGCCCCAACCTGGCCCCCCTGGCCGAGATCGGCGCCGAGATCCGCCTGCATCCGGAAGCGGGCCGGTTCCCACGCCAGGTGCCGTCGGGCCTGGGGACTGGCCTCGACTTGAACATCCTCACGGTCACCCCCCATCCGGGCATGGCCTGGTTCCCCGCCCCCGCCGGCGCGAAGGCCGTGCTCATCCAGGCCTTCGGCGCCGGCAACCTGCCCATGGACCGCGCCGACCTGGTGGCCTTCCTGGAGGATTGCCGGCGCCGCCGCCTGCCCGTGGTGGTCACCTCCCAGTGCGCCTACGGGGGCGTCGATCTCTCCGCCTACGAGCTCGGACGCAAGGTCGAGGAGCTGGATGGCATCTCCGGGGGCCTGCACACCCGCTGGGCCGCCCTGGCGAAGCTGGGCCTGGTGCTGGGCGCCGGGGGCAGCCTGGCCGAGGCGCGGGAGGCGTTCAAGGTGCAGTGGGCCGGGGAGCCCATGCGCGAAGGAGCCTGG
>JARLGO010000340.1 GCA_031292655.1 Geothrix sp. | reverse complement strand
TTCCAGGATCAAGAGGCCGCCCAACAGCTCCTTGGTCTCCGCATAGGGGCCGTCCGATACGGACACCTTGCCGTCCTTGTAGCTGAGGGTGGTGGCGCCCCCGAGGGCCTCGCCGCCCGCCCAGTGGCCGTTCTTCTTCAGCACCTCGTCATGGGCGAAGCACTGGTCGATCATGGCGCCTTGTTCATCGGGCGATTTCTTCGCCCAGCTTTGGACGTCCAGGTAGCCGAAGCAGATGTATTTCATGGCGGTTCTCCTTGAGGCTCGTGCCTTCCCTTCCTAGTCGATCGGGGGAGGGCCAAATCGACAGGGAAGATTTCTATTTCAAGCCTCAGCTCAATTCCTGCAGCCGGCCCTCCAGGAACCGCCGTTCGGGCTCCTGCCGGGCCAGGGCCAGGGCGGCGCGGTAGGACGCGCGGGCTTCTGCCACCCGCCCCACCCGCCGGCAGAGGTCCGCGCGGGCGGAATGGGCCCAGTGGTAGCTGGCCAAAGCGCCTTCCTCCAGGATCCGGTCGATGAGCGCCAGGCCCACCGCGGGGCCATCCCGCATGGCCACGGCCACGGCGCGGTTGAGCTCGATGACCGGCGAAGGATCGATCCGCGCCAGCGCGTCGTAGAACCCGACCATCCGGCCCCAGTCTGTGGCGGCGGGGCTGGGCGCCTGGGCGTGAGTCGCGGCGATGGCGGCCTGCAGGGTGTAGGGCCCCGCCCGGCGCGAGCTTAACGCCTGCGCCACGAGGGCCGAGCCTTCCCGGATGAACTCGCGATCCCACCGCTCGCGGTCCTGATCGGCCAGGAGGATCAGGTCCCCGGAAGGGGCGGTCCGCGCCGCCCGCCGCGATTCCTGCAGCAGCATGAGGGCGAGCAACCCCAGGACTTCCGGGACCGGCAACAGCTCCTTCAGGAGCCGGCCCAGGCGGATGGCTTCCCCGGAAAGCTCCGCCCGCGTCAGCGAGGCGCCGGAGGAGGCCGAGTAGCCTTCGTTGTAGACGAGGTAGATCACCTGCAGCACGGTGCCGAGCCGGTCCGGCAAGGCGGCGGGCGAAGGCACCTCGTAGGGAATGCGTTCGCTGCGGATTTTCGCCTTGGCCCGCACGATGCGCTGGGCGACGGTAGAGGGCGAGGTCAGGAACGCCCGGGCGATTTCCTCGGTGGTCAGGCCGCAGACCTCCCGCAGCGTGAGCGCCGAACGGGCTTCGGGGCCCAGGGCGGGGTGGCAGCAGGTGAAGATCAGGCGGAGCCGGTCGTCGGGAATCGCCTCGTCCTCGACGCCCGCCTCATCGGGCGCGGGGAGCTGGGCTTCGGTGAGCGCGTCCAGCGGGGCTTCGAATTTCGCGCGCCGGCGGAGGGCATCGATGGCCTTGAAGCGGCCGGTGGAGATGAGCCAGGCCCGGGGCTGGGCCGGCACACCTTCCGCCGGCCACTGCTCCAGGGCCGCCCGGAACGCCTCGTGCAGGGCCTCTTCCGCCCGATCGAAATCGCCGAGCAGGCGGATCAAGGTGGCCAGGACCTGCCGGGACTCGCTGCGGTAGAGGGCGTCGAGGGCTTCGGGGATGGGGTTGGACGGCATGGCGAGATCATCCCAGAGGGCATGGGGCCTCGCGACAGCATTTTGGATGGATGAGTGTCCGCCCATGGAATGCCTGTATTTTCCTGAATCGGTCATACAGCCAAAGGGGGAAGCCGAAATCCGCAAGAAGTGTGGAGAACCAGTCTCATTCCAATCCACTCCATGAAAAATCCAGGGTTACGGACTGCCTCCACGAGATGGCAGGTCGGGGCCGGATCCCCGGATCGCAGGCCAGTCATTGCCTGGATCCCTAAATCGCCTCCTCCGAGGCCCGCCCCAGCAACTCCTCTTCAATGGACTGGGCCACCTGGGTGGCCGCGGCCCATCCGCTCCCGTCGTCGGCCAGGTGCCGGGCGCGGGCCACGCGCTGCGCAATGGCCACACAGGCTTCCGCGGTGGCCCGCTCGATGATCTTGGCGGGCTTCCGGGTACGGGTATTTCCAGGCGGCATGGGGCCTCCGGGCTGGGGTTCTGGCTGGATGGTGGTCTGCACCATAGGATGCCAGCACCCTTCCGGATATTCCGCGCATGGAGCACGTGGACCCAGAATTCCCAGGAACGGCGACCGGTGGACACACCGCTCCCGCACCCCGCCCAGGGTGCTGGGTCTCTGGAGGGCCGCAATCCGGGGTAGCCGTATCCCTCATCTCGCCTGGACCAGCCTCGATCCAGGAGCAGACTGCGAAATTTTCTGACTTTCAGAGACCCAGCTTGCCAGGTGACCGGAAGGCCGCAACCCCTTCGTCCCATCCGGATCCAAAGCCGATCCGGGAACGCAGAATGCGAAAGTTTCTGACGTTCGGCCATCTGGCACCTTCAAATATAGGCCCGCCCCGAAAAGGACCAGCCCGGAGAGCGGCGCGACCGCAGGTCCCAGGGCGTTAGTGGTCCACCCCAGCCGGCTCGCCGGCGATTCCGTCCAGCTCCGCCAGGGTCTCCGGCGACAGCGCCACCTGCCCGGCGGCCAGGTTCTCGCGGAGGTGGGCGACCGACGCGGTGCCCGGGATCAGCAGGATGTTGGGCGACCGGTGCAGCAGCCAGGCCAGGGCGACCTGCATGGGCGTCGCCCCCAACCGGCCCGCGACCTTCGACAGGGTGGAGGACTGGAGTGGCGTGAACCCGCCGAGGGGGAAGAAGGGCACGTAGGCGATGCCCCGCCGGGCCAGGTCGTCGATCAGGGCGTCGTCGTGGCGATGGGCCAGGTTGTAGTGGTTCTGCACGCACACGATGCCGGTGATGGCCTGCGCCTCCGCGACCTGGGCGGCCGTGACGTTGCTCAGGCCGATGTGGCGGATCAGTCCCTGGCGCTGGAGGTCCGCCAGCACCGTCACCGGCTCGGCGATGGAGCCCTCCTCGGGGCCATGGCCCGCCCCCATCGCGCGGTAGTTGACGATGTCGAGCGCGTCCAGGCCGAGGTGGCGGAGGTTGTCATGGACGCCGGCCTTCAGGTCCTTGGGTGAGATGGCCGGCTGCCAGGACCGGTCGGGGGGCCGGCGGGCGCCGAGCTTGGTGACGATCACCAGCCCTTTCGGGTAGGGATGCAGGGCCTTCCGGATGACCTGGTTGGTGACGTGGGGGCCGTAGAAATCCGAGGTGTCGATGTGGTTCGCGCCGGCTTCGACGGCCTCGCGGAGGACGGCGAGGGCGGCGTCGGGGTCCCGGGGCGGTCCCCACACGCCGGGACCGGCCAGCTGCATGGCCCCGTAGCCGATCCGATGGACCGTCAGGGCCGTGCCGGTGAACGTGAAACGACCGCCGAGCTTGGTTTTCCTCATGGTGTCGTGGCTCCTCATGTCCTCGGTGGCGTGGTCGCCAGGTGGGGACGCCGCTTTGGGGTCATCGCCCACCCGATTCATTAAGTGTCAAAACATTTTCTCACGTTCCATCCGGGTCGTGCCGATGGATGCTCCACGGGGTGGCCCGGGCGCCGCTTACCCGCATCAAGGAGGATGCCATGAGCTCAATCCAGGGGGTGTCGTCGGCCACCACGGCCAACAGCCTGCAACTTCAGAAGCCCGCCCCGGCCCCCGTGGCGAAGGACAAGGACCATGATGGCGACGTGGACAAGGCGGGTCCGGCGGATGTGGATAAGGGCAACAACATAAACCTCAAAGCTTAAAGGTTCCGGCTTGGACCGATGCGGCAAGGGGGCCATCCCCTTTGCCGCATCGTCGCGTCTGGGCCTCGGGCCCGGGGTCCGGCGAAGCCCGGCGGCCGGGGGCTGGATGTGGCCCCTTTTAACCCCTTCGGGTGGAGCGCCCGATCCGTCTCCTGTAGCTGTTGCAAGTCATGGAGACCTGATGGCATTCCTGTCCTGGCACGACCGATACCGCCTTGGCCATGCTGAAATCGACGCCCAGCACCAAAGGCTTTTCGACGTGGTCAACCACTTCGACGACGTGATCGAGATGAACATGCCCGCCGAACTGGGCCGGATCCTGGAGGACCTCCTCGCCAGCGCCACCGAACATTTCCGGAGCGAGGAGGCTGTGATGGCGCAGATCGGGTTCCCGGGCCGCTCCGGCCATTGCAAGATGCACGAGGAGCTGCTCGGCCAGCTCCGGCAGATGCAGGCCCGGATGAAGGCCGGCGGCGATGTCAGCTCGAAATCCGTGGCCCGGTTCCTGGTGGACTGGCTCACCTACCACATCCTGCGCGAG
>JARLGO010000057.1 GCA_031292655.1 Geothrix sp. | reverse complement strand
GTGGTCGCCGCCGAAGTCGGAGGTGTTCACCTTGGCCACCAGGCCCGAATTGGCGAAACCCGAATCCCGCTTCTCGTTGCTCATGCCGTTCACCACCACGCCGCCGGGCTCGCTGCTGCACTGGATCACCTCGCCCCCGGGACACATGCAGAAGCTGTAGGCGGCGCGGTTCAAGCCGAAGTTGCAGACCAGCCGGTAGTCCGCGGCGGGCAGGGAGGGATGCCCGGCGCTGGGCCCGTACTGGGAGCGGTCGATGAGGTCCTGGGGGTGTTCCACTCGCACGCCCATGGCGAAGGGCTTCTGGCGCATGGCCACGCCATGGCGATGGAGCATCTCGAAGGTGTCGCGGGCGCTGTGGCCCGGGGCCAGCACCAGGGCCTCGCAGGGAATCTCTTCGCCGCTGGCCAGCACGGCCGCGCAGACCCGGCCCTGGGCATCGAAGCGCACCTCCTCCAGCCGGGCCTGGAAGCGGTACCGGGCCCCCCGGGCCTCGGCCGACCGGCGGATGAGCACAGCGCAGCGGCGGATGACGTCCGTGCCCACGTGGGGCTTGGCCAGGTAGAGGATCCGCGGGTTCGCGCCGAAGCGCACGAAGGCCTCCAGCACGTAGCGCGTGGCCGGGTGGCCGATGCGCGTGGTGAGCTTGCCGTCGCTGAAGGTGCCGGCGCCCCCCTCGCCGAACTGGGCGTTGGCCTCCGGGTCCAGCACCGCGTCCTTCCACAATCCGGCGATGGCCTTCACCCGCTCGCCCATGGCGGGGCCCCGCTCCAGCACGATGGGCTCCAGGCCGTAGTCCAGCAGACGCAGGGCGCAGAAGGTGCCGGCAGGGCCGCTGCCCACGATCACCACGCGGGGTCGGCGCGGCGGCGGCGCCACCGCGTAAGGCGCCGCAAGCGGCGCAAGTTCCAGCTTCAGCCCCCCCGGCAGCGGGCCCAGGGTCAAGGCCCGGTCCGACTCGAAGCTGAGGGCCGTCAGGAAGCGGATGGCGCCCTTGTGGCGGGCATCCAGGCTGCGGCGCTCCAGGGTCACGGCCCGGTAGTTCCCGGGCGCGCCGCCCAGGGCGTGGGCCAGGGGCTTCGCCAGATCCAGCGCCTCCTCGCCCAGGTTCAACGGCAGGTTGGACAGCAGGTAGCGCATGGTGCCCTCGGCGGAAGGAGTCCACGGGACTCAAGGCCAGGCCTTCAGGGTAGCGCCGTCGGCAGGAAGGGTCGGCTGGAATGAGCGAAGCGCCCCGCCGGGGCGCTTCGCTTCGGGCGGGTGGCGCGGATCAGTCGGAGACGGCAAACACCACCTTGTCGTTCCGCACCCGCTCCGGGTCCAGGATGCGGATGGTCGCGTTCTTGCGGTCCTCGGCGAAGGTCACCGTGTAGTCCTTGTCCTTCTGCAGGGAGCCGGGCACCACGTTCACCTTGCGGATCTTGGCGAGGCCCATTTCGGAGGCCTCGATCTTGATCTCGGGGTTCGGGTTGTCCAGGGGCAGGTCCTTCACGAAACGGGAGGTCAGGGCCTTCGGGCCCATGCGGTCCCGGGCGAAGATGGGCACCACGATGACGCCCTCGTCCACCAGCTGCTTGCGCTGGCCCACCAGGTAGTGGAGGGAGTTGAGCTTCGCCTTCTGGGACTGGCTCAGGGTGTTGAGCTCGCTCACCTGGGTCAGGAGGGTGGTCTTCTCGACCCGCAGGGAGTCTACTTCCTCCTGCACCTTGACCTTCTCGGCCACCAGGCCATTCACCTGTTCGGAAAGCTCCTTGGCCTTGGTCGCGTTCTCGTCCCGGGCCTGTTCCAGGGCGGCCCTCTGGTTGTGCAGGTACTCGGTGGGGCCGATCTCGGCCCTGCCCTGGGTGACGGCCGTGATGTAGGCGCCGCCCACGTACTGCTGGTAGACATTCCAGCCCGGCCGCAGCTCCTCCAGAAGGTTGGCCTTGGCCGCGAGCAGCTTGGCCTTCTCCTCCGGGAGGCCCCGGCCCTTCAGGAAGCGCACGGCCAAGGCGAAGTGGTTGTCATTCTCCTGGACGATCAGGGGCTTGGGCAACTCGGACTGGAGCCGGGCCACCTTCTTGTTGAGCTCGCCGATCTGCCGGTCGCGGTCCAGGATCTCCTGCAGGAGGGCCGCGGTGCTGTTGTCCTTCTCCTTCTTCACTCGCGTTTCCAGCAGCGTGCGCTGTTCCGGGGTCAGCTGGATGACCGCCGGGTTGGGCTGGAGGCCTGCCTTGGCCATGGCCTCGGCCTGGGCCTTGGTCGCCG
The DNA here is from genome assembly GCA_031292655.1 of Geothrix sp. Lineage (GTDB taxonomy): Bacteria > Acidobacteriota > Holophagae > Holophagales > Holophagaceae > Geothrix. The sequence goes on along the minus strand of JARLGO010000057.1, from coordinate 68 downwards.
ACTGGGCCTGGCCCTCGGCCTGCTGAGCCTCGGCGACCTTCTTGACCAGATCCTTGGATTCAGCGGAT